>CAZWGT010000308.1:0-3903 GCA_964633345.1 uncultured Planctomycetota bacterium | reverse complement strand
AGGCCGCGGTCCTTGTACTTCGCGTACAGCTCGTCCAGGTGTCCCACCTGGCCCTTGCAGGGTCCTCACCAGGTGCGGAAGATCTCCATGTACACGACCTTCCCCTCGAGCGCCTTCGCGGAGTAGTTCGCCAGGCCGATCGTCTCCTTGGCCTCCGGGATCGGGGCGGTCTCGCCCACGCCGAGGCCGGCGGCCCCGGCGAGCGAGCCCAGCGCGGCGACGGCGGCCGCGGCGAGCCAGGACTTCCTCATGGTGCACCTCCAGGGGGACCAGCCTACCCCCGCCGCGCGCCCCGCGCAACGACCCCCGGCTCCATGTTGAGATCCGGTCTCACCCGGGGCCATAATGCCCCTCCACGGAGGGAGTCCCCATGACGGTGCGTTCGCTGGGCGCGGCCGCGTGCCGCACCTACCTCCTCGAGTGCCCCCGCACCCGGGAGGCGATCCTCGTGGACCCCGTCCTCGACGAGGCGGAGGCCGCGGCCCGCGCCGTCGAGGAGGGGGGGCTCCGACTCGCGGCCGTGGTGGACACCCACACCCACGCCGATCACGAGAGCGCCGGCTCCCTCCTGGCGGGGAGGTTCGGCGCCCCCTACGCGCTCCACGAGTCCACGGCGGTGCGGACCGTCGGCGAACGCCTGAAGGACGGGCAGGTCCTGCGCGCCGGGGACCTCCGGGTCGAGGTGATCCACACCCCGGGCCACACCCCGGACTCCGTCACCCTCCGCTGCGGGAGCGACCTGCTGACCGGGGACTTCCTCTTCCTCGCCCAGGACGGGGCCGGCAGGCTCGACCTCCCCGGCGGGGACGCCGGCGCCCACTGGGACAGCCTGCTCCGCCTCGCCGCCCTCGGCGACGACATCCGCGTGCTCCCGGGCCACGACTACCACGGGCTCGCGGATTCGACCCTCGGCGCGGAGCGCCTCCGCAACCCCCGCTTCCAGCGCGTGACGCGGGAGGAGTACACCGCGTGGCAGCGGGCGGTCGCGGCGCCGACGCCGGACTGGATGCTGGACGTCATCGCGGCCAACCTCGGCACGGGGGAGGTCCACCACGGCGCCCCGCGGCCGGCGGTGGACTGCCCCACCGGCTCCGGGGCATGCGCGACGGCGGCCTCGGGGCGGGTCCCGCTCGTCTCGCCGAAGGCGGCCCGGGGGCGTCTGCTCGCCGGCGGGCCGTTCCTGCTCGACGTGCGGGAGCCCTGGGAGTTCGCGGGCCGCCACGCCGAGGGCGCCGTCCTCGTCCCCCTCGGCTCGCTCCCCTCCTCCCTCGACCGGGTGGCGGCGGGAAGGGAGGACGAGGTCCTCGTCATCTGCAAGTCCGGCGGCCGATCGGCCCAGGCCGCCGAGTTCCTCATCGCGAAGGGCTGGCGCAGGGTGTTCAGCGTGGACGGCGGCACGGAGCGGTGGGCGGCCGAGGGGCTGCCGGTTTCGTCCGCAGGTTAGGAAGCGCACAGGAGGCTCCCATGTCGGACGCAGAGCCGCGCCCCGTCTCCATGCCGACCATCGGCTCCCCGGCCCCCGACTTCCAGGCGAACTCGACCCACGGGCCGATCTCGCTGTCCACGTTCGACAAGAAGTGGATCGTGCTCTTCAGCCATCCCTACGACTTCACGCCGGTCTGCTCGACGGAGTTCCTGGGGTTCGCGCGCCGGGCCGCCGAGTTCGAGAAGCGCAACGCGCAGCTCGTCGGGCTCTCCGTGGACAGCGTCTTCTCCCACATCGCGTGGGTGCGGAGCCTGGAGAAGATCTCGGGGACGAAGATCCCCTTCCCCGTCATCGCCGACCTCGACCAGAAGGTGGCCTCGGCCTACGGGATGATCCACCCCGGCGCGAGCGACATGGCCCCCGTGCGGGCGCTGTTCTACATCGACCCGAAGCGGATCATCCGGGCCTGCATCTACTACCCGATGAACGCGGGGCGGAACGTGGAGGAGGTCCTGCGGCTCCTCGACGCGCTGCTCTCCGTGGACGCCAACGCCGACACCGCCTGCCCCGAGGGATGGAAGCCCGGGGACCTCGTCATCTGCCCGCCGCCGAAGACCGTCGCCGCCGCCGAGGCGCGGGTGAAGGAGAACGCGAACAACCCCGAGGCGAAGGACTGGTTCTTCGTGAAGAGGGGTCTGTAGGGGCGACCCTCCGGGTCGCCCGGCCTCAGCGTTCCGGCGTCAACGGCCCCAGGTCGGTGGGCGGGATCCGGCCGGCGTTGCGGGCGTGCCACTGGGCCCCGTCGAGGAACCCGCGCGCCCAGTCGGCGTCGGGGTCCACGCGCCGGAGCAGCGCCCGGAACCGGGGGCCGTGGGTGCGCCACGTGGCGTGGCAGAGCTCGTGGGCGACGACGCCCTCGAGGACCTTCGGCGGCATGAGCCGCAGGACCGCCGCCAGCCGCATCGTGCGGTCGGCCCCGTGCCACGTCCCCCAGACGGAGGTGCGCCCCGCCTCGAACTCCACGGCCTCCACGGCGGGGGGGGCCTCGAACCGCGCGGCGACGCGGCGGGCCACGGCCAGCGCGAGTCCGTCGGAGTTCACCTCCCGCCCCCGCTCCCGGCGGACCAGGACCTTCGCCAGGACGGGGATCGACTCCTCGATCCACCCCCGGTCGGCGCGGAAGGGAGCGCTCACGAGGACGGTCCCGCCGCGCAGGCGCGCGTTGAGGTTCTTCACCCGCTTGCGCTCCACGCGCAGCGGGAGGGTGCGGCCCTCGACGGTGACGGTGGGGGGGAAGGCCTCGTCCATGGACCTAGAAGTACCACGTCCACGAGACCGAGATCGTCGCGTACCCGTGGTACCGCCGGCGCTCCTTGAACCGCGGCGAGACGAAGTGCTGCTCGAAGAGGACGGTCACCGGGCCCCACCCCGCCGAAGCCCCGGCCACGGAGCCGAAGTTCCAGGGGACCCGGTCCACCGAGTGGGAGTCCTCGACGGTGTTGCCGTCGAGGGAGATCTCGCGGGCCACCCCGGACCCCTCGACCCCGGCGTGGACGGCGGCCCAGGGGGGCGGCGGCGCGGCTCCCCGGACGAGCCCGGTCGCGTCCACCGTCATCGGGCCGAAGTCGCGGCCCAGGTTGACGCCGAACCGGGCGAGGGCCCCGGCCGTGGCATCCACCCGGACGTTCCCGGCCCGCACCCGCGCCCGGGGGATCAGGTCCCAGCCCCAGCGCCCCCCCAGGCCGCCCGCGCCGAGGCGCCACCGCGTCTCCCACGTGGCCAGGGCCGCGAACTCGTTGTGGAGCTGGTTGTCCCAGCCGTTCGCCGTGGGGATGTCCATCAGTTCGTGGACGGTGTTCTGGGCCGTCTCCCCGCGGGCGGAGGGCCCGACCACGCCGAGGTCGAGCTGGAGGTGGTCCACGCGATCCCGCCGCCGGATCGGGTCGGCGTCCAGGATCGGGGTCTGGAGCGCCAGCCCCGCGAAGAGCCACGCCGCGTAGGGGCGGTCGTCGGGGACGAGGAGCGGGGTGTTCAGGTTCGCCGGCGTGAAGATCTCCTGCCCGATCAGGAAGGCGAGGTGGACGGGCGCCTCCTCCCTCCCGAAGAACGGGACCGCCCCCGCGGCCGACCGGGCCCACCCCGGGGTGTCCTCGTCCGTCATGGTGAACGCGCCCCCCGCCCCCTGCGTGTAGTCGCGGTCGGTGTCGAGGCCGGCGCCGACGTTGAAGACGTCGTTGTCCTCGAAGGCGGTGAAGCGGCCCCCGTGGAGGGAGCAGCCGGCGGAGGCCAGCGCGAGGAGGGCCGCGGGAAGTCCGAGTCGGGAGGCGGGCGTGGGCATGGGCGGGGATGATACGGCATCGAACGGGTTGAGGCGCTCAGGCTGTTCGAGCGGTGTACCCCGTGTACGGGAACCATTCTCCCGCCCCCCGCCGTTCATCGCTCCCGGATCGCGATCGTCCGATCCGTTCCGGACGATC
>CAZWGT010000307.1:0-3922 GCA_964633345.1 uncultured Planctomycetota bacterium | reverse complement strand
GCCGCCGAGGTCGCGGACCTCCGCGTCTCGACCCCGCCCGCGGCCGCCGAGGCGCTGGCGCCGGTGATCGAGCAGGTCCTCCGCGACCTCCGCGCCCACCGCGCGCGCCTGGACGAGGGGCTCCGCGGCCGCCTCGATCTGGCCAGGGAGCGGGTCGATTCCCTGGCGGGCCGCCACGCGCTGCGCCGGCCCGAGGACCGCGTCCGGGATCTCGCGCAGAGGGTGGACGAGCTCCGGAAGAGGCTCGACGCCGGGGTGCGCGTGGGAGCGGCGCACCGCCGGGAGCGCCTGGCGGCGGCGGCGGGCCTCGTCGAGAGCGTCTCGCCGCTGAGGGTCCTGGCGCGCGGGTTCTCCGTCACCACCCGGGAGGGGTCCCCGGCGCCGCTGCGGGACGCCGGGGAACTGGCGCCCGGGGAGGCGGTGGTCACACGGCTCGCGAAGGGCCGGTTCCGCTCCGTGGTGGCGCCGTGAAGGCGGCGGGGGCCGTCCTCAACCTCGTCCTCGCGGCGCTCTTCGGGCTCCTCTCGTGGAAGTCCCGCGAGGACGGGGACTGGTGGTGGTTCCTGTTCGCCCTCATGGCCGTCGGCAACGTCGTCGTCGCCGTCCTGAAGCTCCGCGGGCGGGGCGGCGCCGGGAAGGGGGAGTGACATGGCGGTCGGGAAGGAGAAGTCCTTCGAGGAGCACCTGCAGGAGGCCGAGGCCATCGTGCGGGAGCTGGAGTCGGGGACGCTCCCGCTCGAGGATTCGATCGCCCGCTACGAGAAGGCCGTGGCGGCGCTGAAGAACTGCCACGGGATCCTCGACGCCGCGGAGAAGCGGATCGAGGCCCTGACCCGGCGCGCCGACGGGACCCTGGAGACGAGGGATCACGCCCCCCCCGCCTAGCGGGCCGGCCGCCGACCCGGCCCTGGCGGCGAGGGCCGCCTTCGCCCTCCTGCGCCCGCGGGCCGCGAGGGAGGGGGTGGACCTCCGCCTCCACGGCGCGGGCGTCGATCGGAGGGTCGCCCTCGCGGAGCGGGCCCTCGTCGATTCCCTCCTCGGCCTCTGCACGGAGGCGCTGGAGTCCCTCGGCGGGGCGGGCGGCGCGGTGACGGTGCGGATCACGGAGCCGGAGCGGGGCCGCGTGCGGATCGCCGTGGACAGCACGGCGCCCGTCCCGTTCCTCCGCTCCCTCGACATCCCCTCGGCTCCGCCGGGGACCCCGCGCTAGCCTCGGGGGCGGAGGAACGGAGGACGCCATGAACTGCCCCCAGTGCGGCACGGGCCTCGGCGAGGGCGCGAAGGCCTGCGCCACCTGCGGCTGGTCCCAATCCCGCCGGACCCTGTGGATCGTCCTCGGCTGCGTGTTCGGGTTCCTCCTGCTCGCGTGCTGCGGGGCGGGGACGTACCTCTTCGTCCAGGGGAAGAAGTTCGTGAAGGCCGTCGAGGGGGAGATCGTCCCCGTCCAGATCGGCCTGCTGCGCGCCCAGGTCGTGAACTTCGCCAGGGTCAAGGGCCGGGCGCCGGCCACCCTGGAGGAGGCGTCCGCGGAGCCCCTGATCTCGCGGACCGGGGAGAAGGTGGAGATCCGGATCGAGAACGGGAACCGGTCCGCCGATCGGTGGCAGAGGCCCTTCCGGTTCACGATGAACCCGGACCGCACGTTCGAGGTCCGCAGCGCCGGTCCCGACGGCCAGTTCGACAGCGCCGACGACCTCTTCGAGAAGGGGAGTCTCGACGACGACCTGCAGGCGCTCCTGAAGGAGACCGAGGACCGGGCCAAGCGGATGGTGGAGAAGGGTGTGCGGGCCATCGGTTTCGACCCGGGGGCCTTCGAGGAGAAGGAGACGCCCCCCGCGCCTCCCCCTCCCGCCCCGCCCCCCGGCGGGGGAGGGAAGTAGCCGTGCCCCTCGTCGAGTTCGAGTGCGCGGGCTGCGGCCGGCGGTTCGAGGACCTGGTGCGGGGCTCGGAGATGTCCACGTGTCCCGGTTGAGGGGGCGGGAAGCTCCGGCGGATGCTCTCCACCTTCGGCGTCGGCGCGGCCAGGGCCCCGGCGGGCGGCGGCGGTCCCTGCGGCTCCTGCCCCGGCCCCGGGAGCGGAGCCTGCGGGATGGACGGCTGAGCGGGAACCGCGCCGCTCCGGGCCGCGTCCCCTTGGCGTAGGATCGGCGCTTCCGATCCCGCCAGGAGGCAGACCATGCGCCCCGCCGCCCTCGCCGCCGCCCTCGCCCTCGCCGCCCTCCCCGCCGCCGCCGCCGAGGAGGAGGGGGTCGCCGTCACCGTCTACAGCACCCCGGGCGGATACGACCCCAACAACGTGGGGAACGTCTACGACCCCATGACCGGCCAGTGGGTCCCCCAGATCCCCGGGTTCTCGATCGTGAAGGAGCGGAGGAGGATCGCGCTGACCGCGGGGCGGAACGCGATCCGCTTCGAGGACGTGGCCGCGAAGATCGACGGCTCCACGGTCGCCTTCAAGTCCCTCACCGACCCGGCGGGCACCTCGGTCCTCGAGCAGTCCTTCCAGTTCGACCTCGCCAGCGCCGACCGGATCCTCGAGAAGTACGCGGGGAAGGCCGTGGACGTGATCACGAAGGAGAACTCCCAGTACGCGGGCACGCTCCTCTCCTTCGACGCCCGCTTCCTCGTCCTCGACCAGAAGGGGGAGGTCGTGATCCTCGAGCGGTCGGACAACATCAAGCGCATCGCCCTGAAGGACCTCCCGGGCGGGCTGGTCGTCAGGCCGACCCTCGCCTGGGCCGTCCAGGCGGCGAAGGCCGGGGACCACCTCGCCGAGGTCGCCTACGAGACCTCGGGCATGTCCTGGAGCGCCGACTACACGGCCGTGATCTCCCCGGACGAGAGGAAGGTGGACCTGTCGGCCTGGGTCACCGTCCGCAACCAGTCGGGGGCGACCTACAGGGACGCGGGCCTCAAGCTCGTGGCGGGGGACCTCAACCGGGCGCCGCGGAACCCGATGGTGCCCACGGGCGCCGCGCGGGCGGCGATGGAGGAGAAGTCCGTCGACGGGGCCGAGGGCTTCACCGAGAAGGCCTTCTTCGAGTACCACATGTACACCCTGGGGCGGAGGACGACGCTGGAGGACCGCTCCCTCAAGCAGATCGAGCTGTTCACCCCCGTCGCCGGAGTCCCCTGCGCCAAGGTCTACCTCTACGACGGCCTGCGCGACCTTCCGCCGTGGTACGGGGGCCAGCCGAACCAGGACCAGGGGTTCGGGAACACCGGCAACCGCAAGGTCGGCGTCTTCCTCGAGATCGACAACCGCAAGGAGAACGGCATGGGGATGCCGCTCCCCGCCGGACGGATGCGCGTCCACAAGCGGGACGACGCCGACGGCTTCCCGGAACTGATCGGCGAGGACCGCATCGACCACACCCCGAAGGACGAGAAGGTGCGCCTGAAGGTCGGCGACGCCTTCGACGTCGTCGGCGAGAGGACCCAGACCGACTTCGCCTGCGACTGGAACGCGCGCTGGATCCGGGAGACCGTGGAGATTCGCGTCCGGAACCACAAGGCGGAGGCGATCGAGGTCCTGATCGCCGAGCGGATGCACCGCTGGGTCAACTGGACCTTCGAGAAGAAGAGCCACGAGTTCGCGAAGAGGAACTCCCAGCTCGTCCACTTCCCCGTCAAGGTCCCGAAGGACGGCGAGGCGGTCGTCACCTACACCGTCAAGTACACCTGGTGACGGTAGCATGAGGGGATGATCGACCCTCCCGACGTCGAGACGCCCGCGGCCCGCGCCGCCGACTGGCTGGTGGCCGCTGCGCTGGCCGCCTCCGGGGTCCTCGTCGGGGTCCTGGGGCGGGGGTTCTTCGTCGAGAGCACGGACCAGGTCCAGGTCCTGGAACTCGTCCTCTCCCTGGTCTGCCTGGTCGCCGCCTGGCTCGTCTTCCGCGTTCGGCGCATGGGACGGAGGCTC
>CAZWGT010000306.1:0-3925 GCA_964633345.1 uncultured Planctomycetota bacterium | reverse complement strand
CGTCGTGCATCACCGGGATGTCGAGGCGCTCCTCCAGCATGCGCTCGATGGCGAAGCAGTCGGGGGTGCGGATGTCCTCGATGTGGATCCCGCCGAAACCCGGGGAGATCTCCTCGACGCAGCGGACGATGGTCTCGGGGTCCTTCGACCGGAATAGGATGGGAATCCCCGAAATCCCGGCGAACCGGTCGTACAGGACGGATTTCCCCTCCATGACCGGGAGGCCGGCGACGGGGCCGATGTCGCCGAGGCCGAGGACCCGCGTCCCGTTCGTCACGATGGCGACCGTGCGGCCGACGCCCGTGTATTTGCGGGCGAGGGTCGGGTCGTCCTTGATGGCGAGGCACACCCGGGCGACCCCGGGGGTGTAGATGTCCCTGAGGTCGGCGATGGTCTCGCAGGGGACGCGGGAGACGGTCCGGATCTTCCCCCCCTCGTGGCGGCGGAGCGCCCGGTCGTCGATGGAGACGATCTCCACGCCGGCCAGGGAGCGGAGGTTCGCGATCACCTCGGCCATCTGGGCGTCGGAGGAGGACGCGACGGCGATCTCGCGGATGTTGTAGTCCCGCCCGATCCGCATGGACCGGATCTCCCCGATCAGGGCCCCCGCGCGGCCGATCTCGGTGGCCACCAGGCCGAGGGCGCCCGGCCGGCGGAGGATCTTCAGGTGGAGGAGGATGTCGCGTTCCATGGCCGGGATTGTAGTCCGCGGCCGCGTGGAATCTCGTCTTCGACGTGCCCGTGCTGAGTAAAATCGGAATTGCCATGCCCGCCTACGCCCTCGACGGACGCACGCTCGTGCTCAACAAGTCGTGGACCGCCATCTCCACGACCACGGTGAAGAACGCGCTCGGCCTGGTCTACCGGGGCGTCGCCCGGGCGGTGTGCACCGAGACATTCACCCCCCACGACTTCGAGTCCTGGGCCGAGCACTCCCGCTCCCGGGGCGAGGGGGAGTTCGTCCAGACCGTCGCGCTGCGGATCCGCGTCCCCGAGGTCGTGGTGCTCCGCTTCTACGCCGGCTTCCCCAAGAGGACCGTGGCCTTCTCGCGGCGCAACCTCTACCGGCGGGACGGCTTCACCTGCCAGTACTGCGGGGCCCAGCCCGGGACGGAACTGCTCTCCATCGACCACATCGTCCCCCGCTGCCGGGGAGGCCGGTCCACCTGGGAGAACTGCGTCCTGGCCTGCATCGACTGCAACAAGCGCAAGGCCAGCCGCACCCTCCTCGAGGCGGGCCTGCACCTCGACCGCAAACCGTTCCGCCCGGCGGGGGGGCCGGCCTTCGAAATCTCCCTGGGCACGCGGCGGGCCTCCTGGGAGCGGTTCGTCAGCGACCGGTACTGGAACGTCGAACTGCAGGCCTAGCGGCGCACGACGACCTTCTCCGGCGTGACCTCGAACCGCAGGTTCCGGCCCGTCGTCACGGCCCGCAGGATCTCGAGGGCGTTCACCCCCGGGCCCCGGTGGGTGATCGGCTCGTCGTCCAGCCCCTCGCCCTCGATCCCGATCGGGACGCCGGTCTTCTCCGCGATCTGCTCGATCACCCGGCGCAGGCCCTGGTGCTTCCAGTCCAGGTCGCCGAGGTCCGCCTCCGCGAGCCGCAGCTTCAGCGCCTCCACCCTCTCGGCGTCCGCCTGCGGCAGGTCGGTGCGGTGGATCTCCCCGGCGCCTCCGGGAGGCGGCGGGGGCGGGGGGCGGCGGGGCACGGAGTCCGCGGCCGGGAGCCGGGGCTGCTTCGCGGGGTCGCCCTTCGGCTTCGGGGGGGCGGGGAGCGGCGGTGGTGCGGTCCCGGGGCCGAAATGCTCGCCGGAGGCCGTCGAGGATTCCGTCGGCGGAGGCGCGCTCGGGGCGGGCGGGGAAAGGAACGCCCACTGGGCCACGAAGAGCACCGCGGCGGCGCCGAGGAGGAGGAGGATCCACTTCATGCCCCCATGATACGGGCGGGGTGCCCGGATATTCCCGGCAGGCCCCGCGGCCGATGGGTTTGGATCGGGGCCACGCCATGGACGACACCGCGGCCGCACCGGAAGTCTCGGTGGTGCTCCCCGTGTTCAACGAGGAGGGGAACCTCCGGCGCCTCCTGGAGGAGATCCTCCCGGTGATCCGCGGCCTCGGACGCACCTTCGAGATTCTGTTCGTGGACGACGGCTCCCGGGACCGCTCCCCGGAGATCCTGCGCGCGCTGGCGGCGGAGCACCCGGAGGTGGCGGTCTGGCGGCTCGACCGCAACCACGGGCTCTCCTCGGCCCTCGACGCCGGCTTCCGCAGCGCCCGGGGAGGGGTCATCGTCACCCTGGACGCCGACCTCCAGGTGGACCCGGCGGACATCCCCCGCCTCTACGCCCTCCTCGGGGACCACGACATGGTCTGCGGCTGGCGGAGGGAGCGGAGCGACCCCCTCGTCAAGAGGGTCTCCTCGCGGATCGCCAACGGGTGGCGCAACCTGCGCACGGGCGAGGAGATCCACGACGTCACCTGCCCCCTCAAGGTGTTCCGCGCCGCCATCGTGCCCCACCTCCCGCCCTACGACGGGATGCACCGCTTCTACCCCACCCTCGCCCGCATGGCCGGCTTCCGGGTGGTGGAGGTGCCCGTGGCCCACCGCGGCCGCGCCTCGGGGGCGAGCAAGTACGGCGTGTGGAACCGGCTCTGGAAGGGACTCTCCGACCTGCGCACCGTGCGATGGATGCAGAGGAACCGCCTCACCTACCGGAAGGAGCGCGTGCGATGACGATCCTCGCCGAGGGCGGGTGGTGGGACCGCCTGGCCGAGCAGGCCCGCAACCCCTGGGAGGCCGTCCTGGCGTTCGGACAGCTCCTCTTCTTCTCGCGGATGATCGTGCAGTACGTCGCCTCGGAGCGCCGCAAGCGCGTGGTCCTGCCGGTCGCCTTCTGGTGGATCTCGATGGCGGGCGCCGCCGTCACCCTCGTCGCGCTGGCCAACATGCCCCACCCGAGCCCCGTCCTCATCGTCGCCCAGATCGGGGGCCTGCTCATCTACGGCCGCAACCTCGTCCTCCACAACCGGCAGGCGGGGGCCGCCGCGTGATCGGGCCCCGCCGGGCCCTCCCGGCGATCCTCGCCCTAGCGGGCGGGCTGGCCGCCTCCCTGTGGGCGGCGGGCGCGCGGCCCGATCCCGACTTCCTCCGCCTCCACGCCGCGGGGGCCCTCGTCGCGCGGGGGGAGGCCTCGAAGCTCTACGACGGCGCGCTCGCGGCGGCGGGGCCGGCCGGCAGGGAGGCGGGGACGCGTCCGTTCCGCATGCCGCCGGCGGCGGCCGTCGCGGCCGCACCCCTCGGGGCGCTGCCGGAGGGGGCCGCCTGGGTCCTGTGGGCGGCGGCCTGCGGGGCGATGGCGGCGGGGGGGATCGGCCTGGCCGCGGCGGCCGCGGCGCGGGAGGGATCCTGCGCCGGTGCTCTCCTCCTCGCGGCCGCGGTCCCGCTGGCTCCCCTGGCCCTGGAATCCGTCGCGCGGGGAGGCCCGGTTCCGCTCCTTCTCGCCCTGGCCGCCGGGTCGGTCCTCGCCTTCGGCCGCGGCCGCGACCGGCTCGCGGGGATCCTCGCCGGGGCCGCCGCGGCCGTCCACCTGGCGCCGATCCTCCTCCCCTTCTGGTTCGCGTGGAAGCGGCGGCGGGCGGCCGCGGCGTGGGGCTTCGGCGCCGCGGCGGCGCTCTTCCTCCTCCTCCCGGCCGCCGCCCTGGGCCCCTCGGGAGGGGCGTCCCTCCTCGGGGAGTGGGCCTCCCTGGAGGGCCCCCTCGTCACGGATCTCGACGAACGCCCCGGCTCCCGGACCGGCCCGGCGGCCGTGCGCATCGAGGGCCAGTCCCCGGAGGCGGCGCTCTCCCGCCTGCTGGCCGGGTGGAAGTGGTTCCGCATCCGGGAGATGCCCCTTGCAAACAAAACAGCCGGTCAATCTGAATCCCT
>CAZWGT010000305.1:0-3932 GCA_964633345.1 uncultured Planctomycetota bacterium | reverse complement strand
GGCGTCCCGGCACGGCCGCCCGCATGGCCCTCTACCGCGAGCACGCGGGCCCCCTGGCGGCGGCCGCCGCCTCCCGGGCGCTGGCCGCGGCGGGGGTGGCGCCCGGGGCGGTGACCCACGTCGTCGTCGTCACCTGCACCGGGTTCCACGCGCCGGGGGTGGACGTCGAGCTCGTCGGCCTCCTCGGCCTGCGGCGCGACGTGGACCGCACGGTGGTGGGGTTCATGGGCTGCCACGGGGCGTTCGCGGGACTGCGCGGCGCGCGGCGCGCGGTCCTCGCGGACCCCGCGGCCGTGGCCCTCGTGGTCTGCGTCGAACTCTGCAGCCTCCACGTGCGGGCCGACGCCTCCCCGGACGCCCTCGTGGCCGCCTCGCTGTTCGGGGACGGCGCCGCGGCCGCGGTGGTCGGGGCCGCCCGGCCCCGCCGGGAGGTCCTCCTCGCCCTCGGACCGGCGGCCTCCCGCGTGGAGCCGGGGACCGGTCCCATGATGGGATGGGCCGTCGGGGACGACGGCTTCGAGATGACCCTCGGGGCGGACGTGCCCTCGCTCATCGGCGGGGCGGTCGCCGGGTTCGCCTCGGGCCTCGCGCCGCGGGGCGGGTTCGACGCCTGGTGCGTGCACCCCGGAGGGCCGGCCGTGCTGGCCGCGGCGGAGGGCGCCCTCGGCCTCCCCCCGGACGCCCTCGACGCCTCCCGGGCGATCCTCGCGGAGTACGGCAATCTCTCGAGCGCGGCCATCCTGTTCGTGCTCGAGCGCGCCGCCGCGTCCATGGCCGAGGGGACCGCCGGCGTCGCGCTCGGCTTCGGGCCCGGCCTGACGATCGAGGGCTTCGCCTTCGCACGCGGGGGGGCCCCGTGCCGCGCCGCGCCGGCGCCGCGCGTGGCGGCGGGGGCCTCCGCGTGACCCTCCTGCCGCCCCCGCTCGCCGACCGCCTCCCGGGGCCCGAACGGATGGACGACCTCGAGGTCTTCCACGGGGAGGACCTGCGCACCGCGCTAACGGGCCTGCGCAGGATCAACCGGTGGCTGGGCGGGTGGGCGACGACGCGCCGCGCCCTCGACGACCTCGCCGCCCGCATCCCCCTCGGCCGGCGCCTCGACGTCCTCGACGCCGGGGGGGGCTCGGGCGACGCGGCCCCGGTGATCCTCGACTGGGCCCGCCGCCGCGGCATCGAGGCCCGCGTCGTGGTCCTCGACATCCACCCGGGGATCGCGCGCGACGCCGGAGAGCGCCTGCGGGGGATCCCGGGGGCCGAGGTGCGGGCGGGGGACCTCTTCGACGTCGAGCCGGGCTCCTTCGACGTCGTGCACGCCGGCCTCTTCCTCCACCACTTCGACGGCGCGTCCGCGGCCCGCGCCCTCGGGGCGATGGCCCGGATCGCCCGCCGGGGGGTCGTCGTCAACGACCTCCGCCGCCACCCCGTTCCCTGGACCCTCATCCGCTGGCTCACCCTGTGCGCGACGCGCAACGAGGCGCTCCGCCACGACGCCCCCCTCTCCGTGGGCCGCGCCTTCACCGAGGGCGACTGGCGGGACCTGGGCCCCGCCGCGGGACTCGACCTCCGCTGCCGCCCCTCCTTCGCGTGGCGATGGGCGGTGAGCGGGGTCCCCTCGTGACGGTGGTCGTCCTCGGCGGGGGGCCGGCGGGCCTGTCCGCGGGGACCGCCCTCGTCCGCGCCGGGATCGGCGCCGTGGTGCACGAGGCGGGCGCCTACCCGCGCCACCGCGTCTGCGGGGAGTTCCTCTCGCCGGACGCCGCGCCGGGCCTCCGCGCGATCGGGCTCGAGGGGCTCCCGGCCCGCCTCGGGGCCCCGGCCCTCGCCGCCTTCCGCGGGACGGCCTCGCGCGGCGGGCGGCTCCTGGCCGAGGCGGGGTTCGCGCTGGCCGCCCCGGGCTCCGGGGTCTCGCGCTTCGACCTCGACGCGGCCCTGGCGGAGCACGCGCGCCGGGAGGGCGTGGACGTGCGGGAGCGCTCCCGCCTCGCGTCCCCGCCGCCGGGGGCCGCGGCGGTCGTCGTCGCCACGGGCCGGGGCGCCCGCCCCGGGGACGCCCCGCTCCCGCACCTCGGACGGGAGTGGGTGGGGGTGAAGGTCCACCTGCGCGGGATCGACCTCGGGGGCGCGGTCGAGATCCACGCCGTCGAGGGCGCCTACGCGGGGCTCGGCGCCGTCTCCTGCCGGGGCGAGCGCCTGGTCAACGCCTGCGCCCTCGTCCGGGAGGACGCCTGGGACCGGGCGGGGCGGACGGCCCCCGGGCTGTGGCGGCTCCTCGCCAGGGAGAGCCCGCCCTTCGCCCGGCGGTGGGCGCGGGCCCGCGTCGTGGAGGGGAGCGAGGCCGCGGCCGCCGGCTTCGGGTTCCGCGGCCGCGGCGCCGTCGCCGGTGGCCGCGCCCTGGCCGTCGGCGACGCGGCCGCCCTCACCGCCCCCCTCTCCGGCGCGGGGATGGCGGCCGCCCTGGCGGGGGGGATCGAGGCGGCGCGGTCCATCGCCGAGCGCGGCCCGGACGCCGCCGCCGCGTGGGAAGAGCGCCACCGGCGCCGGTTCCGCCTGCGCCTGGGGGTCGGGGGCGCGCTGCAGCGCGCGATGCTCGCCCCCCGCGCCGCGGAGGCGGCGCTGCGGATCGTCGGCGCCGTCGGCCCGGCCGCGTCCTGGCTGTACCGGTCCACGCGGGGGGCGTGGTAGGCGCGGGCCGGAGGTCCACGGGGTACCCTGAAGAAGGGAACCCGGGAGAGCCGCCATGCACACCTCCGACGGACTCGCCGACATCCACGAGCGGACCCACCGCGCCCTCTCGAGGATGATCGCGCACTGCGGGGCCATGGGCCCCGGGGCGGCGGACCGGCCGCTCGAGGGGTTCGCCTACCCGACGGTGCGCCTGCAGATCCACCACATCCTCGGCGCGGAGCGGTACTGGATCGGGGTGCTCCAGGGCCGGCTGGCGGGGGACGACGACGAGGCCTCTTTCCCGACCATCGCCTCCCTCGAGGCGCTGCGCGCGGAGGTCGGCGCCGCGACCCGCGCCTGGCTCGCGGCGGCGTCCGCCGCGGAACTGAACACCCCCCGGCCGATGGTGCTCTGGGGCGGGAAGGAGCGCGTCCTCGTGCCGGCCCACGTCGTCCTGCGCACCCAGACCCACGTCTTCCAGCACACGGGGCAGGTGGCCGCGATGTGCCGCCTGCTCGGGAGCCCCGCGACGGCGATGGACTTCCCGCTGACCTAGGGAGGCCGGCGGCCCTCCGCCTCAGGCCGCGCCGAACTGGCGCAGGTGGTGGTCGAGGTGCTTCGCCTGCAGGACGCCCCACTCCTCGCCGCTCAGGCGCCCCACGAAGCCGTGCTCGAACCGCGCCGCCGACGCCGGCCCCGCGTCGTGGAACTTGCGGACGAGGGCCACGACCCGCGCCCGCTCCCGCTCGAAGTCCCGCGGCTCCTTCATCACGAGGAGCGGGTGGGTCGGGGAGTTCCGGGAGAAGGGCTTCGGCCCCAGCAGCCAGCCGCGGAAGAGCGGCCCGATGACCTTCGCGAGGAAGGGGCGCGGGAGGCGCGCGTCCCCCGTGGACGTCTCGAGGGAGAGGGCGAGGTGGGCCAGCATCTGCGCCGGGTCCATGCGGCCCCACTCCGGCCGCGTGTCGGGGCGGAGCGCGGCGATCCGGGCGAGGACGCGGTCGCGGCAGGCGGGGTCGAAGAGGGTGTCCATGGGCGGGTCCTCAGGCGGGCCGTCCGGGATCCCGGCCGGGCAGCGCGGCGGCCTGCCGGATCCAGGCCGCCATCCGGGCCTCGTCGAGGACGTCCTCCTCGTGGAGGTCGATCCAGCGCGCGTCCCCGCTCCTCTCCGTGCCGCCGGGCGGGAGCGGAAGAAGCGACCGTCCCCGGAAGAACGTCACCTTCACGGACTTCGTGAATCCGTGGACGCCGAGGAACCAGCCCCGTCCCTC
>CAZWGT010000304.1:0-3934 GCA_964633345.1 uncultured Planctomycetota bacterium | reverse complement strand
GGCCGGGGACCGGGAGCGGCTGCGCGCGGCGGCCCGGGGCCTGGCGATCGTCGGCGCCGTCGCCCTCGGCCGGGGGGACGTCGTGGACTTCCTCTCCGTGCCCGCCGGCCGGAGGCGCTCCTTCCGCGGGCGGGTCGCCCTGCCCGCCCTGCTGGAGGCCATGGACGGGGTCGAGGCCGGGGGGAGGACCGACCTCGCGGCGGAGTTCCGCCGGGGGCTGGCGGGGATCCGCGGCCGGGCGCTCGCGGCCGTGGCGACCGACTTCCTCGATCCCCGGGGCGTGACCGCGGGGATCGACGTCCTCCGCCGCCTCGGCTGGGAGGTGCGCGCCCTCCACCCCGTCGCGCCGGCCGATCTCGCGCCGCCGCCGGAGGGGCGGATCCTCCTCGTGGACGCGGAGACCGGGGAGGAGCGGATGGCCGAGATCACGGCGGCGGCGCGCGCGCGGTTCGAGGGGGCGTCCCTCCGGCGCCTGGGCGCCGTGCGGGCCGCGCTCCGGGCCCGCGGCGTCCCGTGGGTGCGCCTGCCGACCGCGGAGGGGAGCGAGGGGGCGATGCTGGCGGCGCTCCGGCGCGGCGGCGTGCTCGCCTGATGGAGTTCTCCCGGCCCGGCTGGCTGTGGCTCGCGGCGCTCGCGGTCCCCCTCGTCCTCCTCCACCTCCGGCGGCGGAGGCGGGTGCGCGTCGTCGTGCCGTCGCTTCTCGCCTTCGACGCCGCGGTCCTCGGCGCGGCCCCGCCCCGGGCGGCGGGGCTCCTCCCGCGCGAACTCCTCGCCCTCCTCCTCGAAGTCGGCGCCCTGGCCGCCCTCGCCGTGGGGGCGGCGGGGCCGGTCGCGGGGGCGGAGGCGGCGCGGCCCCGCGGCGTCGCCCTCGTCCTCGACGGCTCGGCCTCGACGATGGCGGCGGGGCGGTTCGAGGAGGAGGTGGCGCTGGCCCGGCGGGTCATCGCGTCCGTCGGCCCGGCGACGCCGGTGACGCTCCTCCTCGCGGCGGGGGAGCCGCGGGTCCTCGCCTCCCTCGAGGAGGCGGAGGCCCGGCCCGCCGCCGGACGCTCCCTCCGGGCGGCGGCGGAGGCGGCGCTGCGGACCGGCGGGGAGGTCCTCGTCCTCACCGACGGATGCGACCCCGATCCCCTCCCCCCCGGCGTCCGCGTCGTCTCCGTCGGGCGGGAGGAGCGCAACCGGGGGATCGTCGGGTTCGCCGTCGACCTGCCCCGCGAGGGGAAGGGCCGGATCTTCCTGCGGGTCCGCGAGGAGGACGGCTCGATCCGCGAGGAGGCGCGCGCGCCGGGCCCGTCGCCGCCCTTCGGGGTCGCCCTCGCGCCGGGGGACGCCCTGCCCGCCGACGACGCCATCGAGATCCGGGCGGAACGCCCCCGGCCGCTCAGGGTCGCCGTCCTCGGGAAGCCCGATCCCTTCCTCGCGGCGGCCCTCGAGGCCTGCGGGGGCCTGATCGACGCGGCGGGGTCCACGACGGTGGACCCGGCGGGGCTCGACCGGCTCGCCGCCGTGCCGGACGTCCTCGTCGGCGCCGCCGCGGACTCCCCCGTCCCCTCCCTCGTCCTCGGGGCCGGGGAGGGGGAGGGGATCGAGGCCCCGTCCGTGCAGGCCGGGGACCGCTCCCACCCGGTGATGCGGGGCGTGGACCCCGCGGAGTGGATCGTCACGCGGGCGAGGACGCTCCCGGCCCTCGCCGGCGACGCGATCCTGCTCCAGGGCCCCCGCGGTCCCCTGGCCCTGGCGCGCAAGGGCCGCATCCTCCTCGGCTTCGAGCCCGGGGAATCGACCCTCCCCCTCAGCGGGTCGTGGCCCGTGTTCCTGCGCAACGCCCTGCTGTGGCTCGCGGGGGATCCGCCGCCGGCGACGGCGTCCGGGCTCCTCGACGCCGCCGAGTCCGACCTGCGTCCGCGGAGCCCCCGGAACGCGGACGCCTTCGTCCCCCCGTCGCGCCCCGCGCCCGGCCCCGGCCCGCGGCCCCTCGAGGCGCTCTTCGCGGCGGCGGCGGCGGCGTTCCTGCTCGCGGAGTGGCTGCTGTGGGCCCTCCGTCGGGAATCCTTCGGCCCGGTCGCCCCCGCTTCCTAGGATCCGGCACCGGAAGGGGCGCCGCCTCCCCCTCCGGCTTCTCTTTTTTTTTTGCGCTCACCGCGCAAGGAAAAGGGAGGTCTTCCGATGTCCTCGGACCGCATCCTCGGCGAAGGGATCACCTTCGACGACGTCCTGCTGGTGCCCGCCTTCTCCGACGTCCTGCCGGGCACGGTGGACACCGCGACCCGCTTCTCCCGCCGCGTCGCCCTCAACATCCCCCTGTCGTCCGCCGCCATGGACACGGTGACCGAGGCCGACCTGGCCATCGCCCTGGCCCAGGAGGGGGGGATCGGGGTGGTCCACAAGAACCTCTCCGTCGAGGAGCAGGTCCGCCACGTCGCCATCGTCAAGCGCTCCGTCGCCGGGGTCATCGTGGACCCCGTGACGCTGCCGCCCGAGGACACCGTGGGCCACGCCCGGGACGTCATGCGCTCCCAGTCGATCTCCGGGATCCCCATCGTGGACGGGGGCGGGAACCTCGTCGGCATCCTCACGAGCCGGGACCTCCGCTTCCAGAAGGACCTCACCAGCCGGATCGCGGACGTGATGACCAGGGGCGACCTGGTGACGGGGCCCGTCGGGACGACCCTCGAGCAGGCCAAGGAGGTCCTCCACCGGGCCAAGGTCGAGAAGCTGCTGCTCACCGACGCGAAGGGGCGCCTGAAGGGCCTCATCACCATCAAGGACATCAACAAGACCCTCCAGTTCCCGCGCGCGAACCGGGACTCCCTCGGGCGCCTCCGGGTCGCCGCCGCCGTCGGCGTGAAGGACCAGGACCGGGCCCGCGCCCTGGTGAAGGCGGGGGTGGACGTGCTCGTCTGCGACAGCGCCCACGGCCACTCGGGCAACGTGCTGCGCATGGTCGAGTGGGTGAAGAAGAACCTCCCCGAGGTGGACGTCGTGGGCGGGAACGTGGCGACGGAGGAGGGGGCCAAGGCCCTCGTGGACGCCGGCGCCGACGGGGTGAAGGTCGGCATCGGCCCCGGGTCCATCTGCACCACGCGGATCGTCTCCGGCGTCGGCGTGCCCCAGATCACCGCCATCCTCGGCGCCGTGGCCGCCTGCGGGCCGGCGGGGGTGCCCGTCATCGCCGACGGGGGCGTGCGCTACTCGGGCGACATCACGAAGGCGCTGGCGGCCGGCGCCCACTCGGTCATGTGCGGATCGCTGTTCGCGGGCCTCGCCGAGGCCCCGGGCGAGACCATCCTCTACCGCGGCCGGACGTTCAAGGCCTACCGCGGCATGGGCTCCCTCGGCGCCATGGTCCAGGGCAAGGGGAGCCAGGAGCGCTACCGCCAGGAGGAGGGCGCCCCGCGGGACAAGCTGGTCCCCGAGGGGGTCGAGGGGCGGGTTCCCTACCGCGGCCCGCTCGCCGACTTCGTCTACCAGCTCGTGGGCGGGCTCCGGGCGGGGATGGGCTACGTCGGCGCCCCGGACATCGCGGCCCTCCGCACGAGGACGAAGTTCCTCAAGCAGTCCTCGGCGGCGGTGCGCGAGGCCCACCCCCACGACATCTTCATCACGAAGGAGGCGCCGAACTACCAGGCGGGCTCCAGCGAGGACGAGGACGCCTAGGCGTCCCGGGAAACCATGGCCGGCAACGTCCTCGTCCTCGACTTCGGTTCCCAGTACACCCAGCTCATCGCGCGGCGCGTGCGCGAGCTGGGGGTCTTCTGCCGCATCGTCCCCTGCACGATCACCCCCGACGAGGTGCGCGCCGCGGGGGCCGGCGCCCTGATCCTCTCCGGCGGCCCCGCGTCGGTCTACGCCGGCGGCGCGCCGACCTGCGATCCCCGGCTCCTCGACATGGGGCTGCCGGTGCTCGGCATCTGCTACGGGCTCCAGCTGATGT
>CAZWGT010000303.1:0-3937 GCA_964633345.1 uncultured Planctomycetota bacterium | reverse complement strand
TCCAACAGCGTCTTCCGGACCTTCCGGCCGCGTCCGTGCGGCGACGGCGCCCGCATTCGGTCCGCCGCCATTCAGGGACACCGTTCTCCCGCACCTCGTTGACCCGCCTTCGGCACCATCCGCGCCCGCTCCGGAAGTGACTCCGGTACCACCCGAGGAGGACCGTCCTCCGGCGGATGCACCAACGGTTGCACCCACGGTCCACGTCCGGGGGCGGGTGGTTGATGATCGCGGCGAGCCCGTCGTGGGCGCCGAGGTCGAGGGGGCCGGCGTGCCGTCCCGAAGGCGCGGGATCCGCCCGTTCTGGACCACCGTGACGGGAGAGGGAGGGACCTTCGAGGCGGAGGCGAGAGTCTCAGACCTTCTCCTCGAATTCCGGGAAGGCGGCATGGCGCGGGCGTCGGCACGGGGACATGACAGGGCCATGGTCAAGGAAACGCCTGCGTACGAGGCATGCCTCCTGGCAGGGACCGACCCGGATCCGATCGAGATCGTCCTGGAGCGGCGGGCCTGGGTCGAGGGGATCGTGCGGGACGAAGAGGGGAATCTGCTTCCTGCATTCCCCGTGGTCATTCGGCAGTGGGACGACGGTTCCCCGATGTTCTATCGGAGGGGCGGCGACGCCGTTCCGATGTACACCGACTCGGCCCGGGCGGATCCGGGCGGGAAGTACTCCTTTCGTGAAGTCGAACCGGGCAAGGACCTGTCGATCGAGGTTTGGCCCGACGTGCCCGACGGGGTGCGCGCCATGGTCCGCGTGAAGGGACCCTTCGAACGAGGGGGCGTCTACCGGGCCGAACTCGTCGTTCCGGGAGTCGGACCTGGGAGCCGGCCTGCCAACGGTCCCTGGATCCTCTCAGGGACGGCGGAGGACGACATCGGCCGTCCCATCCGGGGGGCGAGACTCTGGACCCGTGGCAGCGGGAGCCGCGACGACTGGCCCCCGACCACCACCGAGGGAGGGTTCTTCGAGGCCTTCGCGGACGTCGATCTCTCGACGCTGGGGCTCGAGGAGGCGCTTGGAGGACTGAGTGCCGAAGGGCACGTCGCCGTCCCGCTGGTTCTGACGGGGGAGGAACGTGGCACCCTGCGCACGAGGGGCCGCCTCGACGGCCTCCGGAGGGTGATGCCCAGGACCGCCGCCATCGGAGTCCGGGTGGTGGATGAAACGGGCTCTTCCTTGGAGGGGGTCTTCGTTGCGGTCACCACGAATCCCCACGCGCGCACGGCCTTCCGCCGCTCGAAGGACCCGGGAGATCCATGGCCTCCAGACACGCTCGGAGATGCCGAGACCGGCGCCAGTGGCGAGGCGCAGATCGAGGACCTCGATGCCGGGGCGACCCAGTTCCTTCTCGCATGGAAGGACGGGAGGACTCCGACCCTTGTTCCGCTCGTGGGGCACCTCTGCCGGGGGGAGACTGTGCGGATGGACATGGTCCTCCCGATTGAACGTAGGGTCCCTCTCGAAGTGGTTGTGGAGGGCTGGGTGGAGGACGCGGATCTCTGCCTTGACGACGAGTGGGCAAGGGAGGACTCCTCGGTCCTGCGGACGGTGGTGGGGGACGGGCCCCATGTTGTGGAGGTCTGGGGACATTGTTCCGAGCAGGCGGCAAGACACTGTGTCGCCCGCCGGGCCTTCGTCATTCCCCGGGATGCCCCGGATCAGCAGGTCAACCTCTCGATGGCGGATTGCGCGGAGTGCACCGGGGCGGCGCGTGTTCCCGGCGAGTAGAACCGGGGACAGTCCCCGGCCCGGCTTCGCCGGGCCAGGGACAGTCCCTGGTGCGTACCCCTGGCGTTTCCGCTACCCCTTCGGTTGCTGCTGTGTCACGCAGTGGAGCGCGCCGTTGCCGCCGACGACGGCGCGGCAGTCGATGCCGACGACCTTCCGGCGGGGGAAGACCTTCCGGAGGATGCGGAGCGCCTCGGCGTCGCGCTTCTGCTTGAAGATCGGCACGAGGACCACCTTGTTCCCGATGTAGAAGTTCGCGTACGAGGCGGGGGAGCGGAACGCCTCGTGGCCGGCCACCGGGTTCTCCTCCTCGATGGGTTCCGGCATGGGCAGGGGGATGACGCGGAGCGACCGCCCGAGCGCGTCCTTGGCCTTCTTCAACCGTTGTCCTCGAGGATCGCGTGGTTGGGATCGGCGGGATCCGGCTCGACCACCGCGACGACCGTCCGCGGCGCCACGAACCGCGCGATGTCGTCGATGTGGCCGTCCGTGTCGTCCCCCTCGATCCCGCGCCCGAGCCAGATCACCCGCTTCACGCCGAACCACCGCCGCAGGACACCCTCCACGCCCTTGCGATCCAGGCCCGGGTTGCGGTTGGGGTGCAGCAGGCACTGCTCCGTCGTCAGCACCGTGCCGAGGCCGTCGAAGTCCACCGACCCGCCCTCCAGCACGAAGTCCACCTTCTCCATCGGGACCCCGAGATGCGCCGCGGCGAACTCCGGCATCCGGTCGTCGCGCAGCAGCGCCTCGTACTTGTTCCCCCAGGCGTTGAAGGTGAAGTCGAGGATGCGGAGGCCCTTCGGCGTCCGCACGAAGAGCGGGCCGTAGTCCCGCATCCAGACGTCGGCCGTGTCGAAGCGGTGGAGGAAGAGGCGCTTCGCGTCGTGCCGCTTCCGCAGCAGCCGCAGCGCCCGCCGCTCCTCCGCGTCGTCGCGGAGCAGGAGGTGGACCGTCTCCCCCTTCGTGAGGTGCACGATCATCTCGGCCCACGCCCGCTCCACGGGGGGCAGGTCGGGGAACGTGATCGGGTCGTGGGGCCAGGCGAGCCAGGTCGCCTCGTGGGGCTCCCACTCGCCGGGGAAGCGGAGGGGGGGCTTCACTCCCCGAACCGCCGGATGATCCCGATGTAGGCGTCGATGCGCCGGTCCCGGAGGAAGGGCCAGTGCTGGCGGGCGTACTCGACCCTCGACAGGTCGGCGTCGGCCACGAGCACCTCGTCCCGGTCCCGCGAGGCCCGCGCGACGACCACCCCGAGCGGGTCGCAGAGGAACGAGCCGCCCCAGAACTTCACCCCGTGCTCCGTGCCGACCCGGTTCACCGCCGCGACGAAGACCCCGTTGGCGATGGCGTGGGAGCGCTGCATCGTCTCCCAGGCGTCGGCCTGGTCGGCGTGGGCCTTGGCGGAGTCCGTGGGGATCCCCCCGATGGCCGTGGGGTAGGCGAGGATCTCCGCCCCGGCCAGCGCCGTGAGGCGCGCCGCCTCCGGGAACCACTGGTCCCAGCAGATGAGCGTGCCCACCGCGGCCACGGGCGTGCGCGCGACCTTGAAGCCGAGGTCCCCGGGGGTGAAGTAGAACTTCTCGTAGTAGCCCGGGTCGTCGGGGATGTGCATCTTGCGGTAGACGTCGAGGACCTTCCCGTCGGGCCCGAGCAGCACGCTCGTGTTGTGGTAGACCCCCGGCGCCCTCTTCTCGAAGAGCGGGACCACGACGGAGATCCCGTGGCGCCTGGCCGCCTTCCCCACGGCGGCCGTCGTCGGCCCCGGGATCGCCTCCGCGTACCGGAACCAGTCGTGGTTCTCCTCGAAGCAGAAGTACCGCCAGGCGAACAGCTCCTGCAGGACGACGAGCTGGACCCCCTTCGCGGCGGCCTCGCCGAGGAGGCCGAGGGCCTTCGAGAGGTTCCGGGCGGGGTCCTCCCCGCAGGACATCTGCACCAGCCCGAGGCGGACGACGCCTGGGGCGGGACGGCTCTTTTTCGGGCTCATGGAGGGGAATCTATCGTCCGAAGGGATGCAGGTCCCGCTTCGTCCGGACCCGCCTGCGGTCCACGGTTAGGATGACCCTGCCCATGGCCCTCCCGAAGAGCCTCGTCGCCGGACTCGCCGTCCTCGCCGCCCTCGGCGCGGGGACCGCCGGCTACCACCTCCTCCGCACGCCGCCCGCGGGGCCCGTCGTCCCCGCGGGGCCCTCGAACCCCTCGAAT
>CAZWGT010000302.1:0-3953 GCA_964633345.1 uncultured Planctomycetota bacterium | reverse complement strand
AGGCATTCGCGATCAGGCTGGGCAGCTTCAGTGCCGTTCCCATCGTGAACCTCCCGGCGCAGTCCGAGGGGTGGACCTTCAAGAAGGGGAGGTTCACCTGGAAGAGCCCTCGAGGGTCCATCACGAAGGCGAAGATCGTGGTGGACACGTTGAAGAGCACCTGGACGGCGAGCGTCTCGAAGCTCACCCTGCCGGCGTCCCCCGGCAATCCGAAACGAGTGACCCTATCGCTCGGCGTCGACACCGGCCACTTCGAAGCGGAATGGACGGCCCCGAACAAGGCCGGGGTCCAGAAGTTCCCCGTTCCGACGCCGAAGTAGCTGGGTCGGCCCCGTCCTCGGCGAGGCCGGAGACGGGGTGGTGACGGGGACATCCGGGCCGAGGATGTCGACCTCAATCGATACACCATGGTCCCCCGCCTGTAGTCTGTCTCCCCCATGTCCCGCCCCCTCCTGCTCCTGCTGATCGCCAACGTGCTCGGGGGGCTGACCTACCCGTTGCAGAAGACGGCGCTCGCGGGCCTCCCTCCGGCGACGGTGACGGTGCTGCGGAGCCTGCTCGGCCTCGGGCTGATGGCCGGGTGGCTGGCGCTCCGCAGGGAGCCCCTCTGGCCCTTCCCGCGGCCGGAGACGGGGCGGCTGGCGCTGGTCGGGGTCCTCGGCGTCGCGGCGCCGATGCTGCTCGGCGCCGAGGGGATCCACCGCTCGACGGCCACCAACGCCTCCCTCCTCATCCTGCTCGAGCCGATGTCCATCGTCCTGTTCGCTCGCCTCCTCCTCGGGGAGCGCATGGGCGCCCGCGGGTCGGCCGGCCTCGTCCTCGGCCTCGTGGGCGCGGTGGTCGTGGTCACCGAGGGGCTGACGGCGGGGCCGTCGCTGCTGGAGGGGAAGCACGTCGTCGGGAACCTCCTGCTCGCGCTGAGCGGCATCCTCTGGGGCATCTACACCCCGCTGCTGAAGCCCGTGGCCGCCCACCGGGACGCGACGGCCCTCTCCTTCGCGGCCGTGGCGTTCTCGCTGACCCTCATGGCCCCCGCCGCGGTCCTCGAATCCCCCCGGTGGGCGGCGGGCCCCGACCTCGGCCGCGCGCTGGCGGCCACCGCCGTCCTCGGCGTCATCGGCACCTTCCTCGGCACCGTGCTCTGGACCGCGGCCCTCCGCCACGTCTCCGCCGGCGCGGTCGCCAACCTCATCTTCGTCCAGCCCGTGGTGAGCGCGGTGGCGGGGGCGGTGTTCCTCGACGAGCGCGTCTCCGTCCAGGCGGCGGTCGGGGGGGCGATCGTGGGGGTCGGGGTGCTCGTCAGCTTCGGGAAGGAGGCCCCGGCGCCGGAGGGCCGCGCGTAGCGGCGGGCCCTACCGCACCTTCCCGCCCTTCGGATCCCTCAGCATCTTCCACGCGAAGTAGGCCGCGAAGAGGAGGCCGGTGCACCCGTAGGGCGCGAAGGGGCCGAGCAGGAACATCGGCACGAACCACGCCAGCCCCGCGAGGATCGACCAGAGGGCGGGGTTCTCCTCGTCGAGGCGGGCCATGCGCAGGAAGAGGATCACCACCCCCACGCCGACGGCGCCTTCGAACATGGGCCCTCCCGGGCGGCCGCCGTTCGCGGGCGGCGATGGCAGTCTACCCGCCCGGCCGGATAGCCTCTCCCCGCGTGTCCCGCCCCCTCCTCTTCCTGCTGCTCGCCAACGTCCTCGGCGGGCTCACCTACCCGCTGCAGAAGGCCGCCCTCGCGGGCCTCCCGCCGGCGACGGTGTCCCTGCTCCGGACCGTCCTCGGCCTGGCCCTCATGGCCGGCTGGCTGGCGGCGCGCCGGGAGCCTCCCTGGCCGTTCCCACGCGCGGAGGCGCGGCTGCTGGCGCTGGCCGGCCTCGTCGCCGTGGGGCTCCCGACCCTCCTCGGCGCCGAGGGGGTGGCCCGGTCCACGGCCACGATCGGATCGCTGCTGAGCCTGCTGGAGTGCGTGTCGATCGTCCTGTTCGCCCGCCTCCTCCTCGGCGAGCGCCTCGGCGCCCGCCGCGCGGCGGCCCTCGCCCTCGGCCTCGCGGGGGCGGCGCTCGTCGTCGCGGAGGGAGGGGGCGCGGGGCGCGACCTCGTCCGGGGGGAGCACCTCGCCGGGAACGTGCTCCTCGCCCTGAGCGGGTTCCTGCCGGGGATCTACACCCCGCTGCTGAAGCCCGTCGCCGCGCGCCGGGACGCGACGGCCATCGCCTTCGCGACCCTCGTCGTCTCCCTCGCCCTCTACGTCCCGGCGGCGGCGGCCGAGGCGCCCCGCTGGCGGGCGGGACCGGACCTGGGCACGGCGCTCCTGTGCACCGCGGCGCTCGGGGTGCTGGCGACCTTCCTCGGCACCCTCCTGTGGACCGCCGCCATCCGCCACCTCCCCGCGAACGCCTTCGCCCCCCTCCTCCTCGTCCAGCCCGTCGTCGGCGCCGGCGCGGGGGCGCTCTTCCTCGGCGAGAGGCTCTCCGTCCAGGCGGCGGTCGGGGGAGTCGTCGTTGCGGCGGGGGTGGTGATCAGCCTCGGGAGGGAGGAGGCGTGACCGGGGACGGTCCCTGTACGATGTCCCCATGACCGACCCCCGCGCGCTGCTCGCCCGCCTCGGCATCGACCCCGACGGCCTGAACCCCGGGGTGTACGACGGGACCTTCCGCGCCGGGGGCGGGAAGCCCCTCGAGAGCGTCAACCCCTCGACGGGGAAGGTGCTCGCCCGCGTCGCTAGGGCGAACCGGGCGGACTACGACGCCGTCGTCGCGACGGGCGTCGAGGCCTGGCGGCGCTGGCGGATGGAGCCGGCCCCCCGCCGGGGCGAGATCGTCCGGCTCCTCGGCGACGAACTCCGCCGCCAGAAGCACGACCTCGGCACCCTCGTCTCCCTCGAGAACGGCAAGATCCTCAGCGAGGGCCTCGGCGAGGTGCAGGAGATGATCGACATGGCCGACTTCGCCGTCGGCCTCTCCCGCCAGCTCGAGGGCAAGGTCCTCCAGAGCGAGCGCCCCGGCCACCGCATGATCGAGCAGTGGCACCCCCTCGGCACCGTGGGCGTCATCTCCGCCTTCAACTTCCCCGTCGCCGTGTGGGCGTGGAACTCCTTCCTGGCCGGCGTGTGCGGCGACGTCGTCCTCTGGAAGCCCGCCTCCCCCACCCCCCTCTGCGCCCTGGCGGTGAACCGCATCGTGGACCGCGTCCTCGTCGAGGCCGGGTGGCGCGGCGTGTTCAACTGCGTCATCGGCTCCGGCGCCGAGGTCGGCGACCCCATGCTCGACGACCCGCGCATCCCCCTCGTCTCCTTGACGGGTTCCACGTCCGTCGGGAGGAAGGCCGCCGGCCGCATCGCCGCGCGGTTCGGGCGGTCCATCATGGAGCTCGGCGGGAACAACGGGATCGTCGTGATGCCCGACGCCGACATGGAACTGGCCCTGCGCGCGGTGCTCTTCGGCG
This sequence comes from uncultured Planctomycetota bacterium, assembly GCA_964633345.1. Lineage (GTDB taxonomy): Bacteria > Planctomycetota > JAJSAM01 > JAJSAM01 > JAKLKS01 > CAZWGT01. The sequence continues at coordinate 515 of CAZWGT010000302.1, read as the reverse complement.
CCGTCGGCACCGCGGGGCAGCGGTGCACGTCCACGCGGCGGCTGTTCCTCCACCGCGACATCGCGAAGGCGTTCACGGAGCGGCTCGTGGCCGCCTACGGGCGCATCAGGGTCGGCGATCCCCTCGAGGAGGGGACCCTCTGCGGCCCGCTCATCGACGGGGATTCCGTGGCGACCTACGCCGCGGCCGTCGAGCGCATCCGTCGCGAGGGGGGGACGGTCCTCTGCGGCGGGAAGGTCCTCGACCGCCCCGGCTTCTTCGTCGAGCCCACCGTCGTCCGCGCGCGGCTCGGCTTCCCCTTCTCCTTCGAGGAGACCTTCGCGCCGATCCTCTACGTGTTCGAGGTCGCCGACCTCGACGAGGCGATGGTCCACCACAACGAGGTGCCCCAGGGCCTGTCGTCCTCGATCTTCACCGACTCCGTGCGCGCCATGGAGCGGTTCGTCGGCCCCGCGGGCTCCGACTGCGGCATCGCCAACGTCAACATCGGCACCTCGGGCGCGGAGATCGGCGGC
>CAZWGT010000301.1:0-3977 GCA_964633345.1 uncultured Planctomycetota bacterium | reverse complement strand
CGACGTCCCCTCCGCCAACGTGGTGGGGGAGATCCGCGGTTCGGAGAAGCCGGAGGAGATCGTCGTCTTCGGCGGGCACCTCGACTCGTGGGACGTCGGGCAGGGGGCGCACGACGACGGGGGGCCCTGCGTCGCGGTGATGGAGGCGATGCGGATCCTGAAGTCCCTCGGCCTCAAGCCCCGCCGCACCATCCGCGCGGTGCTGTTCACCAACGAGGAGAACGGGACCCGCGGCGGGAAGCAGTACGCGAAGGACCACGCGAACGAGCGCCACGTCGCGGCCATCGAGGCGGACTCCGGGGCGTTCCGGCCCGTGGGGTTCGGCACCCCGTTCCCGAAGGACGACCTCCCGCCGGAGGAGAGGGCGCGGGGGGAGCGCGTCGTCGCGCGCCTCCGCGACGTCGTCGCGCTCCTCGCGCCCGCCGGGGCGGGGACGCTCACCGACGGCGGCGGCGGCGCGGACATCGGCCCGCTGAAGGAGCACGGCGTCCCCCAGATCGGCCTCGAGGTGGACATGGCCACCTACTTCGACATCCACCACACGAACGCCGACACCTTCGACAAGGTCGTGAAGGAGGACCTCGACCTGTGCGCGGGGGTGCTCGCGGCCATGGTCTACGTGCTGGCCGACATGGAGGAGAGTCTCAGGGACTGAGACGCGCTCCCGCGGGGAGCGGGGGCCGTGACCGGACCCGCACCGCGTCTCCGAGGCCGTCGGGTCCGATGGTGATCCCGGCCTCCCGGGGCGTTAGAATCCGGGGCATCGGGGCCCTCCGCGCGCCGCAGGCGCCGGGGGCCTCCGCAGGGGTGAGCATGCCGCGCGTGTTGATCGTCGAGGACGACCTGGGATTCCGGACCATGCTCGAGACCATGGTCCGCCTCGAGGGGCACGACGTGAGCCTGGCGGCCAACGGCGAGACCGGCCTCGCCCAGGCGACGGCGAAGAAGCCCGAGATCGTCCTCTCCGACATCGACATGCCGGCCATGACCGGGCTGCAGCTCGTGAAGAAGCTGAAGTCCAACCCGGAGACCGCGGCGGCCTACGTCATCCTCATCACGGGGCAGGGGGGGCAGGACGCCAAGCTCGACGCCCTGCGGGCCGGCGCCGACGACTTCCTCGAGAAGCCCTCGAGCCGCCAGGAGATCCTCGGCCGCCTGGAGATCGCCCAGAAGGTCATGGCGGTCCAGAGGCTCCAGAGGGACGCCGAGACCCGGGCCGCGTCCCTCGAGGGCGTGCCGAAGAAGGTCCTCGCGTCGGTCGAGGTCCTCGAGAAGGCCATCGCCGCCGCCGAGGACGCCATCGCGAAGAAGAACCCCACGGCCCTCAGCGCCGCCATCAAGGGGGCCAGGGAGGCGTCCGTCCTCGTGCGCGGGGCCTGCTCCGAGGTCGCCGCCCAGCCGGAGGGCTCCTGGCTGTAAGGCGGGGTCAGACCCCTTCGGTCTGGTGCCACCTCCCTCGCGGGTCGGATGACGGACGGGTGTTCCAGACCGAAGGGGTCTGACCCCGTCATTCGCCGGGCGACCCGAAGGGTCGCCCCTACGAGTCCGCGCCGAGCTCCTCCACCTTCGCCTGGGCGGCGAGCCACTGCTCCTCGGCCCGGGTGACCTGGATCTCGACCTCGTAGAGCGAGCGGGAGTACCCGGCGTCGGCGGGGTGCGCGAGGGTGAGGCCCAGGAGGCGGTCCCGCTCCTTCTCCAGCGTGCGCAGCTTCTCCTCCGCCTTCTTCGCCGTGGAGGCGGCCTTCGCGCGCTCCGAGCGCTTCCGCTTGCGCTCCTCCCACGCCGCGGCGCCGGTCGCGGGCGCGCCCGCCGCCGCCTTCGCGGGCCCCGGGCGGACCGTGCCGGGCAGGACGGCGAGCCCCGACGCCGAGGAGCGGGCCTCGCGGACGCGGCGGTCGAGGTCCTCGACGTAGTCGGTGTAGCTCCCCGAGCGCCGCCGCACGTGCCCGCCGTCCACCTCGAGGATCTCGGTCGCCACCATGCTGACGAACGTGCGGTCGTGGCTGATGAACACCACGGTCCCGTCGAACCTCCGCAGGGCCTCGCCGAGGGCCTCCACGGTCTCGAAGTCCAGGTGGTTCGTCGGCTCGTCGAGGAGGAGGACCGAGCGGGCCTTCATCAGCAGCCCCGCGAGGCACAGGCGCGCCCGCTCGCCGCCGCTCAGCACGGTCACCGGCTTGTCCACGTCCTCGTTGCGGAAGAGGAAGGACCCCGCCATGGCGAGGGAGTCCTGGCGCGTCTGCCCGAAGGCGGCGCCGCGCTCGATGTGGCCGAGGACGGTGTCCCGGGAGTCCAGGGACTGGTAGACGTGCTGCGCGTAGTAGGAGATGTCCACGCCGTGGCCGCGCTTGACGTTCCCGGCCAGCGGCGCGAGCTCGCCCGCGAGCACCTTGAGCAGCGTCGTCTTCCCCTGCCCGTTGTCGCCGACGATGGCCACCTTCGCGCCCCGCTCGAGGTCGAGGTGGATGTGCGAGGCGACCTTGCGGTCGGGGTAGCCGATCCCCAGGTCCTGCAGGGAGAACGCGATCCCCTTGCGCGGCTCGGCGGGGGGGATGCGGATCCGGGCCGTCGGGAGGGAGTGCTCGATCTTGATGGTCTCCAGGCGCGCCATCTCCTTCATCTTCGACTTGGCCTGGGTCGCCTTCGTGTTCTTCGCGCCGAAGCGGTCCACGAACTCCTGCAGCTGCGCCTTCTTCTGCAGGACGACGGCGTTGGTCCGCTTGGCCAGGGCGAGCTGCTCCTCCTTGAACTCGAACCAGGTCTCCAGGGGCCCGGGGAACAGCGTCAGCTCGCCGCGCTCGACCTCCAGCGTGTGGTCGCAGGTCCGCTTGATGAACTCCCGATCGTGGGAGACGACCAGCGCGCCGCCAGGGAACTCCTCGAGGAACTCCTCGAGCAGCAGCTGCGTCGAGAGGTCGAGGAAGTTCGTGGGCTCGTCGAGGATGAGGAAGTTCGGGTCCATGGCGACCATCGCCGCGAGCTTCACGCGCGTCCGGAAGCCGCCGGGGAGGGAGTCGACGGGCGCCTCGAGGATCTCGTGCTTGAGGGCGAAGCGGGCCGCGGCGCGGCCGCACACCCACTCCTCCTTGCCGGTGCGGCGGAGGAGGAACTCCATGACCTTCTCGCCGGGGGTCCAGGGGTCGTGCTGCTCGATGGAGCCGAGCCGGAGATCGCGCGAGCGCACGACCTCCCCGTCGTCCGGCTCCTCGGCGCCGATGAGGATCCGGCAGAGCGTGGACTTCCCCGCCCCGTTGCGCCCGATCATGCCGACCTTCATCCGCTCCCCGAACGCGGCCGTCGCGCCCTCCAGCACGCGGACGGATCCGTAGTGCTTGCCGACGTCCCGGGCCTGGAGGAGGGTCTTCATGGGGGGAAAGAGGGTACCGCGGTGGGACGGGAACGTCGTACCGAACCCGACCCGCGCCCCTCCCCCGGGGGTCGGACGATGGGCCTTGCCTCCCCCGCCCCGCGGAGGGCATCATCCCTTCTCGCATGTCCGGGCGTTCCCGGACCGGGAGGGGAGGCGGCCATGAGGTGCCTGTCCGTCGGGACGTTCGTGCTGTCGCTCGCGGCGTCCGCCGCCGCCGCCGGGGCCGACACGCTCCTGGTCCCGAGCGAGGAGTTCCCGACCATCCAGTCCGCGGTGGACGCCGCCGCGGAGGGGGACCTCGTCCTCGTCGGGCCCGGCACCTACGACGAATCCGTCTACGTGGAGGCGCGCGCGGGCGTCGCGATCCGCGGCCGGGGCGGTCCGGTGGTCCAACCCCCCGGCGACGGGGCGGGGTTCGCCTTCGTCGGATGCGAGGGGGTCTCCCTCTCGGGCTTCCTGGTGGAGGGCGGGGGCGGCGGCATCTACGCCGAGGTCTCCTCCTCCGTGACCCTCACGCGCCTCCTCCTGGCGGATGCCGCGGGGCCGGGAATCGCCCTCGTCTCCTGCGACGGGGTCCTGGTCTCCCGTTGCGCGATCTCCGGGGCGC
>CAZWGT010000300.1:0-3978 GCA_964633345.1 uncultured Planctomycetota bacterium | reverse complement strand
CAGTGCATCCCCTTCTCGAGGTGGATGTCCTTCAGGTGGACGGCCTTCTCCCACTTCTTCGGGTCGTCGAAGGAGACGAGGTTCCCCTCGGCGTCGAGGAGGTTCCCCTTGCGGTCCTTCTTCCAGACCTTCCGGAAGAGCCAGCCGTGGCCGTGGTAGTCCTCGATCTGCACGTTCTTCAGCTCGGCGTTGAGCTTGGAGGACTCGGCGAGGAACTCCTGGTCCCCCCACTTCCCGCGGATGGCCGACCCCTCGGGGTTGTGGGTCCGAACCTCGTCGATCTCCTTCGCCGTGGGCTCCTTCCCGTCCTGCCGGTAGAGCAGCGCCCCGTCGGTCTCGTTGTCGTACCAGAGGTTGCCGAAGTAGGACGCGACCATGCTGGTGCCGGGGTGCATGTGGCAGACCATGCACTGGCTGCTGGGGATCGAGCGCGTGAGCTGGTGGCGGACCGGGTGGCCGCTCTCCCCCTTCGGGATCGTCGGGTCGGCGCTGGCCGACTCGCCGCGGTTGCCGTACTGCGCGAAGGGGCCCGAGTGGGACGGGTCGCGGTCGTTGGCGTACACCATGTGGCAGGCGGAGCAGCCGGAGTGGCGGTAGTCGCCGGCGTGGTCGTTCGTCCCGGGCTGCCAGAGCAGCGGGTCGAGGAGACGCGTCTTCTGGATCCCGAGGAAGACCGGGTCGGTGCGGAGCTTCGTGCCGAGGCCGCGGTCGGAGAGGCGCCGCGCCGGGAGCCCCGCGTCCTCGTCGGGGTCGGGGTTGCCGAGCTCCAGGGGCTTCTTCCCGCCGCGCTCGAAGGTGCGCAGGATGTTGCCCATCTGCCCGACGGAGAACCTCGGGAGCGGGTCGAGGTAGGCGAGCACCCCCTTCTTCGCCGTCTCCTCGTCCGTCGGGGCGGGGACGGTCTGCAGCCGCACGGGGTTCCCGTCGCGGTCGTAGGCCTCGCCGAAGTGGGGCCGCTTGAGGGGGAAGGAGCCGTTGTTGTAGAGGACGGCGCCCCAGAGGAACCCGCCGTGGGCCATCATGCTCTTCCCGGTGTTCTTCGAGTGGACCGGGTGGCAGACGCCGCAGGTCTCGGAGGCGATGCGCAGGTCGCCGGGGTTGACGAACTTCACGTACTCCGGGGACTCGCGGTGCCAGGAGTCCACCTCGGAGGGCGGGACCGCGGAGCGGTCGTTCGTGGCCGGCCGGCCGGAGAGGACGTGGGCCTTCAGCTTGTCCGCGGCCTCCGCGTCGCCGCCGTGGCAGTCCACGCACCCGATGTGCACGGTGCGGGAGGCGTGCTCCTTCTCGATCCCCTGGTGGCAGACGAGGCAGCCCCGGCTCTTCGCCGCGGCCTCCTCCTCGGTCTGCTTCATGAGGGCCGGAATCGCGCCCGGGCCGGCGCCATCAACGTCCGGGCGACCCGGAGGGTCGCCCCTACCGGGGTCCCCGTCGGGCCGCGGGGCGTGCAGGCACGCCGCCAGCCCGGCGGAGACCACGAAGGACGCCACGACACCCGCCACCCGGCGCGCGGGACCACCCATGCGGACCTCCCTGTCGGCTACCACCGCAGCACCACTTCGAGGAAGAGCGTGTACGGCGTCTTCGAGTCGTAGATGTCCTCGAACCCGGACTCGGGGAGCAGGCAGGCCACGCCCCCCTTCACGAGCACGTTCTCCGTCAGCCCCGGCCGCCAGACGACGCCCAACGAGAGGTCCCAGCCGATGGCCTTGCCGATGGAGTCCTGGCCCAGCACGTACTCCAGCGAGGAGGTGTCGTCGAAGAGGAGGTAGGAGGCGTTGACGAGGACCTTCACCTTCTGGGTCAGGAGGCCGTCCCACCCCGCCCCCGCCAGGAGGAGCCCGGGGTTCACGTAGGAGGGGCGCCCCTCGTCCTTGCTGCTGCGCAGCGAGTTGAGGAGGCTGAAGCGCTGCACGAGCCCGACGCCGGTGCCCGTCAGGCGCACGGTGTTGCGGTTCCAGAACCCGAACTCGCCGCCGGCGAAGTTGGGCGCGTCGTGGATGGCGTCGAAGCCCTCCGCCTTCCCGTCCTCCGGGTCGGAGTCCCCGGACTGCCAGAGGCCGAAGGCCTTCCAGCGCATCCAGTCCTGGTCGATGGAGAGCTCGAGGGCCGCCATGTTCGCGTCCACCGTCTGGTCCCGGCCCGCGATCTCGTCGAAGGAGACGTCGCCCATGGCGTGGTAGAGGGAGGCGATCACGTTCACGCGGTGGATGTGCCCGTCGAGGTTCCCGCCCACGTAGTCCACGGTCCGGTGGTTCTCGACGGGGCTGCCGATCAGCCTCGGGCGGACGAGGAAGCCGTTCTCGTCGTAGGCGGTGTCGTCCTCGTCGAAGTAGTGGGCCCACAGGAGCTGCCCCGTGAGGCCGGTGTTCCAGTTCCGCTCGCTCCCCGCCGGGGCGAGCCCCTCGAGGAGGTCCTGCCTGTAGAGGTTGACCAGGAACGCGTTCTGGTCCTTCCCCTTCATCTCGTTGAGGCCGCTGTTGGTGTCCTTGTCCCGGAGCGAGATCAGGGCGGCGTTCCACTGCCAACGGTTGTCGTCGATGTTCCCGAAGAGGCGCGCGGCGAGGACGTCGTCGATGAGAAGGAACCCGCGGAAGTCGGCGTTGAACCGCTGGACGCCGACGCGGGTCTGGATCACGTCGTAGTCGGGGCTGATGGAGGCCAGGGTCGCCTCGACGAACGCCTCCTGGAGCGCGAGGTGGGAGTCCTCGCGCTCGGTCCCCTTGGAGGGGTCGGCGTAGAGGGCCTGGTTCTCGCTCGCCCGGACCTGGTTGGCGTCGAAGATCCCCCGGACGAAGACGCGCCAGTCCACGGGCTTGAAGGACGTCTCCCCGTGGAACAGGTCGAGGGAGACGTTGAGCTTCTCGTCGAAGATCTCGAACCGCCCGTTGCGGAAGAAGTCCGGCCCGCCGCCGCCGGCGGGGAAGGGGCCGGAGGGGGTCGGGGAGCGCAGGGCCTCGGCGAGGACCTGGACCGTGCCCTCCACGACGAGGAAGGTGTTCTGGGTGCCGGGGAGGGCGTAGTCCCCCTTCAGCAGGTTCTGGTGGTACGGGTCCCACCACGCCCCCTTGTCGTAGGGGGAGTCCGTCGTCGAGCCGCGCTCCCACGCCGGGAACCCGATGCGCCAGCGGTCCTTCACCGTCACCTGGTCGAGCTCGAGGTCCCCCTCGGCGGTGCCCTCGGCGGGCCCCCCGCCGGCCGCGCCCATGGGGAGGTACTTCACCGTGTCGGCCGGGGACTCCCCCTCCGTGCGCGAGGCGTCCCGGGGATCGCGGTTCCCCTCGACGGGGACGTTCTTGCATCCCGCGGCGAGGCCCGCGGCGGCGAGGAGGGCCGCGGCGGCCAGCCCGGTGCGGAGATCGTGGTGTCCCATGGCTAGCGCACCGTCACGGGGCCGGGATGGCGCGGCTTCTTGATGTAGGACGGCCCCACGTCGAGCTCCGTGTTCGACAGCCGGTCCCGGCTCTTCTGCAGCTGCTGGCGGAAGAAGGTGAGCCCGGGGCCGCCGGGGCCGGCCGGCGCGGCCGCGTCGAGGCGGTCGAGGGCGCGGCCGAGGGAGCCGCGGATCTGCCCCTCGCCGAGGAAGTCGCACCGGATGGAGCCCGGGGCCGCGAAGCCTCCGGAGGCGGCGTCGGCGGCGAGGTCGTCCTGGTCCACGCCGTCCCCGGACACACCCACCCCGCCGACGAGGGTCCCGTTGCGGTAGAGCGGGACGCCGCCGGGGAAGACGGTGATCCCGTTGCGGAACCGCCCGTCGGCCGGGGTCCCGAGCTCGCCGAGGAGGAGGCCGACGGTGATCCCGTCCTGGAGCTGGAAGAGAGGGCCCACGACCCCCTTCTGCTGCTGGCCGGCGGGGTAGAAGCCCTGGGCGAAGAGGCCGACGGCGCGGGAGGACCACGCCGCCTGGGCGTCCGAGAACAGGACCGCGGTGCGGGCCTTCTTGACCGCCACGTCGTAGGAGAAGAGGGTCGCGTCCGG
>CAZWGT010000299.1:0-3991 GCA_964633345.1 uncultured Planctomycetota bacterium | reverse complement strand
CGCAAGACCGGTGCATGGCGCGGGGCCTTCAGCAACGTGTAGCCCGTCCCTGCGCCTTGCGGCATCCCGGGCGTACCAAGGGGATGCGAAAGTGGCCGGGTGCCGTGAACTTGACGGAAGTCAACCACCGGGATACGGTGCCTCCGCAATGTCCATGCTGATCCGGTGGCCGCTCGTCCTGATGATGGCCGCGGTCGGGTTCCTCCCGACCGAGTCCGGCGGCTTCGTTCTGTGTGTGGACCGCGGTCCCGACGCTCACATCGCCATCGAGTGGGGCGGGTGCAACACCCCTCGGGTCGCCTCGTCCGCATTCGCAACGCCCTTCGGCGAATCCGTGGCGTGCGAGTCGGAGTGCGGCGCTTGCGAGGATGTGCCGCTGCCCGGCTGGGACGGCAGGGGGATCCCCCGGTTCAAGTTCTCCGCCGCGACCCTCGTACCCCCTTCCTGCGACGGAACGGTCCTTGTTCCCAGGCTCGCCTTGGGTGTCTCGCTTCCCCCGGCGATCCCGAGTCCTCGCGTCGCGCCATCCCTCCCGCTCGCTCTTCGCATATAGCCGGCTTCCTCGTCGGGCAGTCGTTCCCGTTCCCCATCCCGAGGAAGCCCCATGCGATCCGCCGTCCTTCCCGCCTTTCTCTGCGCCCTGGTTGCCTCATCCTGCGCCGGATCCGGCAGGTCCTACCTGCCGCCGCCCCGGCCCCTGGGTGCGGATTTGCGACCACCGACCGAGGGCACGCAGGCTCTCGAGGAGCCTGCGGGTCCGCTGACGCTCCGCGAGGCGCTGGCGCTGGCCCTCCTCCGGAACCCCTCGCTCCCCGTGGCCTCGCTGGAAGTCCGGGCCGCGGAGGCGAGGCGGCTCCAGGCGGGCCTGCTGCCCAACCCCGAGGGTTCGTTCTCGCTGGAGAACGTCGGGGGGACCCTCCACGACGCGGCCGAGAGGACGGTATCCCTGTCGCAACTCGTGGAGCTCGGGGGCAAGCGCGCCGCCCGCGTGGCCCTTGCGGAGGGTGAGGCGGAGCTCGCCGGATGGGACTACGAGGCGGCGCGCCTCGATGTCCTGACCGCGACGGCGAGGGACTTCGTCGGGGTGCTCGGGGCGCAGGCGCGCCTCCGGGTGGCGGAGGACGCGCTCCGGATTGCCGGCGAGGTCCTCCAGGCCACGAAGGCCCGCGCCGAAGGCGGGGCGGTGAGCCCCGTGGAAGTGCGGCGGATCGAAATCGACGCGGCCTCGGCCGCCATCGAGCGGGACGTGGCGGCCGCGGAACTGGAGGGGGAGCGGGCCCGTCTCGCCTCGAACTGGGGAGAGCGGAGGGCGCGGTTCACCGAGGCCGTGGGGGACCTCCCGCCCGTCCCGGCACCTCCCCCGCTGGACGCCCTCGAGACGCTCCTCGACCGCAATCCCGACCTGGCGCGGTTCGAGACCGAGGAGAAGGTGCTTCAGGCGGAGGTCGAGGCCGCCCGGGCGGGGCGGATCCCCGACGTGACCCTCGGCGCGGGGCGCAGGGGCTTCGAGGGGACGGGAGATCGCGGCTACGTCTTCGACGTCTCCCTTCCGATCCCGATCTTCGATCGGAAGCAGGGGGACATCGCGGCGGCGGAGGCGCGACTGGCGGCGGTGCGGATGCGTCGCAACGCCGCCCGACAGCGGTTGGGGGCGGATCTGGCGGCGACGCGGGCCGCCCTGGAAGCGGCGGTCCGGGAGTACGGGACCCTCCGGGGCAGCATCGTCCCCTGGTCCAGGGAGGTGCTGGAGGCGACCTCGGAGCGCTACCGCTCCGGGAAGGTCGGCTACCTGGAACTCCTCGACGCCCGGCGCACCTACGCCGAGTCGGCATCGAAGGAGGCGGGGGCCCTGGCTGGGCTCCACCGCAGACGGATCGAGATGGAGCGGCTGGTCGCCGGTCCGCTGGAGACCCCGCCCGAGCCTGGCGCGAAGAGGAAGGAGTGACGCCATGAGAGAAGGAACGTCCATCTGGACCGCCCTGGTGCTCGGGTCCGCCCTGGTGCTCGGCGCCTGCGGCAAGGACGAGCCCCACGAGGGCGAGGGACACGCGGGACACGAGGATCACGCCGGAGAGGCGGGGCACGAGGGGGAGAAGCCGGGGGGAGACCACGTGATCCTCACCCCCGAAGCCGTGGCCGAGGCGGGACTGGAGACAGGGACGCCCGGCCCGGCGAGGATCGAGATCGCCCTCGAACTGCCCGGGGAGGTCGTCGCCGACCCGGACAGGGTCGCCCACATCACGCCGAAGGCAGCCGGCGCCGCACGGGAGGTCAGGGCCGTGCTCGGCTCGCGGGTCAAGGCGGGCGAGGTGCTGGCGGTGATCGAGAGCCCCGAACTCGGGGAGGCGAAGATCGAGTACCTGGAGGCCCTCCGGGCGCGGGACCTCGCTTCCTTCGACCACGACCGCCAGAGCACCGTCAGCGAGAACACCGAGACCCTTCTCGGCGTCCTGGCCGGGGAGCCCACCCCGGAGACGGCGCGGGAGGAGACTTCCAGGCTGGTCATCGGCGAGGACAAGGGGCGGCTCCTGACGGCGTACTCCAACCTCCAGCTGGCGAAGCGCACCCGCGACCGCGAGGAGGACCTCTTCCGCAGGAAGGTCAACAGCGAGGCCGAACTGCTGGCGGCGAGGAACGCGTTCGATTCCGCGTCGGCCGAGTACTCGTCGGTGCGGGAGACCGTCGAGTTCGCGCACAGCGCCCGGCTCCTGGACGTGAAGCGGGCCCTCCGCTCCTCGGAGGCGAACCTCCAGAACCGCGAGCGGCGGCTCCATCTCCTGGGCGTCCCCGAGAGCGACGTCGATGGCCTCGGGAAGGAGCCCGACGACCGCATCGCGTGGTACTCGCTCCGCTCCCCGATCGACGGGATCGTTGTGGAGAAGCACTGCGTCCTCGGGGAGAGCGTGGAAACGTCGACCCGGGTGTTCGTGGTGACGGACATGACGCGGGTCCAGTTGCGCTTCCAGATCCCGCCCGCCGATCTTGCCCGGGTGCGCATGGGCCAGAAGGTGCGCGTCCGGGTGGACGGACTTGAAGCCTCGGGCGAGGGGCGCGTGGACTACCTGGGCCACGTCGCGGAGGAGAGGACCCGCATGGCCGAGGGCCGGGTCTTCCTCCCCAATCCGGACGGGCAGTGGCGGCCCGGGCTCTTCGGCTCCGTGCGGATCGTCCTCGAAGAGGAGGAGGTCAAGGCCGCGCTCCCCGTCGAAGCCGTGTTCCGGCACGAAGGCCGCGAAGTGGTCTTCATCGAGGAGGAGAAGAGGACGTACGAGCCGCGGCCCGTCCGGATCGGCCGGCGCGACTCCGCCACGGTCGAGATCCTGGAGGGGGTCAAGCCCGGTGACAAGGTGGTGGTGAAGAACGCCTTCGTCCTCAAGGCGGAGCTGGGGAAGGAGGCGGGCGGTCATGACCACTAGCTCCATGCTCCGGGTGCGGGCGATCGTCCACCCGCACAGGCTCGGTGAAGTCGTCCGCGCGCTCCACTCGCTCCCCCACTTTCCGGGGTTCAGCGTCCAGGACGTTCGCGGGCAGGGCCGCGGACGCGGGGCCGGCGGGTCCTTCAAGGTCGTCGAGGACGAGATCGACTACCACAAGAAGACCGCGATCGAGGTCGTGTGCTCCGGCGGCCAGGTGGAGGAGGTCGTGCAGGCCGTCCTCCATGCGGCTCGGACCGGGCACGCGGGGGACGGGATCGTCACCGTCGAGCCCCTCGTGAGGGTCGTACGGATCCGGACGGGCGATGAAGGAGAGGGGGCGGTCTGATGCTCGACAGGATCCTCCTCTTCGCCGTCCGGCAGCGCGTCTTCGTCGTCCTCCTGGCGGTCGCGCTGGCGGCGGTGGGCGCCTTCTCGTTCACGAGACTCCCCATCGACGCCGTGCCGGACATCACCAACGTCCAGGTCCAGATCAACACCCAGGTCCAGGCGCTTTCCCCGGTCGAGGTGGAGAAGCTCGTCACCTTCCCCATCGAGTGGGCCATGGGAGGCATCCC
>CAZWGT010000298.1:0-3991 GCA_964633345.1 uncultured Planctomycetota bacterium | reverse complement strand
CTGGCCGTCGTCGCCCCCGTCGCCGCGTACGCGCAGGAGACGAAGGAGGGGACGGGGACCCTCGACGAGCGCTTCTTCCGGGCCTTCTACCAGGAAAACGGCCTGCGCGACTTCGAGAAGGCCGCCGCCCTCTACGCGGAGGTCGCCGAAGCCGCCCGCGTCGCGAAGGACCCGGGGATGGAGGTGAAGGCGCTCCTCGGGAGGGCGCGGTGCCTGAAGACGAGGGGTCTCCGCGAGGCCGCCGTCGATGCGCTGAAGGCGGCCCTGGCGCTGGAGCCGGGGAACGAGGAGGCGAAGGGGCTCCAGGCGGCCCTCGGGGAGGCCGCGTCGGCCCCGGACGGAGAGGACCGGGAGCTGATCGCGCGGATCCGGGTCCTGGTCGGCGCCCTCGGGGGCTCCGAGCGCGAGTCCGCCCAGCGGGACCTCCGGTTGATCGGGCCGCGGATCATCCCCCACGTGGAGATCGCCCTGGAGAGCCGGGAGGTCGGGCAGGTCAAGGCGGCCGCCGAACTGCTCCTCGGGATGGCGACCGAGGAATCGCTCGGCGCCCTCGAGAAGGCGCTGCGCAATCCCCGGGTCGCCTTCCCCGGGGTCCTGCGGCTGGTCATCGCGACCCAGGACATCATCACCGGCGCTCCCATGGTCTCTCTCGTGGCCGCAGGCCTGGAGTCCGCCGATCCCCAGGAGCGACTCCAGGCTGTGAACCGGCTCAGGTCCCAGAGGAAGCGGTGGGAGAGCATCCCGGCCGCCGCCCTCCTGCCGGTCCTCCGGAAGGCCCTCGACGACCCCGATCCCCGCGTTCGCGCCGCCGCCGTGAGCGGCGAGTGGCCCGACGCCTGCTGGGAGGCCGTGATCCCCCGGGTCCGGGAACTCATGGAGGACGGGGAGTCCCAGGTGAGATCGGCTGCCTGGGGATGGGCGGCCCGGGTGAAGGTCGTCGCCGCGGCGCTGCGCCAGAACATCGAGGAGGGGCTTCGCTCCGACGACGCCGCGCGAAGGCGGTTCGCCTTCCGGGCCCTGTCCGGGAACGGGTTCCTGTCCAAGGAGGCGGAGGACGCGGCGCTGGTCGCGTTCCTGGAATCGACGGACGAACTGCAGATCCAGGCGGCGGTCGAGACCCTCCAGAACCGGCTCTTCTCGAGTGCCACTCGGGGCATCACGGAGCCCGCCCTGACCGGGGCCTTCCTCGCCGCCCTGCGGAACGGCGCGACGGGGGCCCTCTCCGCCGAGGGGATGTCGAAGCTCCTCCCCCTTCTGACCTGGAGCCCCCCGGGCATCCAGGACGCGCTCCCGCTGGAGGGGATCGTGGACGTCTACGCGGCCTTCCCCGGTCCAGGACCATCGCGGCAGGGGGTGATGGAGTCGGTCCAGAACGGTCTCCTCGGGATCCTGGAGCGCCGGACGACCAACGACTTCCCCGCGCGGGACGGCCTGGCAGCGAGGGGGCTCACCACTCTCCGCGATGAGGAAGGCCGGGCCTACTGGACGTGGTGGTGGGCCCGACGGACCGTCCTCGGACGGAAGACCCTCCGGGCCGCCGCCGCGGATCCCCTTCCGGTCATCCGCTTCATCGCCTACGACCAGATGGTCCGGTGGCCCTGGCCGAAGGAGGAGACGCGGCCCGACCTGCCGTTCCTCGTCGAGGACTTCCGGTCCCCGCTCCGCGTCGCGCAGGCCACGCCCCAACTCCAGTATCAGGCGAGAAATGCCCATCGAATCCTCGCCCTCATGCTGGCGAAGACCTGGCCCGACCCGGTGTACGCGGCCGGGCTTCAGGCCGTCCTCGAGGAGAAGGACGTGGAGGGCGTTGTGGCGAGTGCCGCGCTCCGCGCCCTGGCCGCCTGCGCCGGGAACGAGTCCCTGCCCGTTCTCCGCCGGTGGGTCACGGATCAACTCGACACGGTCCGAGGCCTGCTGGTGGACCTCCTCGGCGCAGGCGCGGCCCCGGACCTGATTCGGGCGGCGGAACGGGGAGTGTCACCGGACACCATCGCCCTGAACCCCCTCCCGAGCCAGTCCTCCCTCCTCCCGGACCCGGTCTTCGCGGAGTTCCTCAAGGGGCTCCCCCGGGGGAAGTGGAGCCCGAGGCTCGTGACCGTCGCCGGGCAGGTTCTCGCGGGGAAGGAGCGGGACGGGATCGTGCTGGAGGCGATCCGTTCCGCGATTCCCGGAATCCAGGAAGCCGGGGCGAAGGCCGCGGGCGGGCTGGCTCTCGACGAGGCGTGGCCTCACCTGGTCCCGCTTCTCGACAGTCCCGACCCGCAGGTCCGGTCCGCCGCCCGCTTCGCCCTGGAGGTCATCCGCTCGACGCGCGACCTCCGGGCCGCCTTCGAGCGCTACGGCGAGGGAGGGCCCGCGAAGGCCCTCGAGGAGGCGAAAGCCCTCCTGTCCCACGGAGACCCGGTGAAGCGGAAGGCCGGGGCCCTGGCCGTCGGCGCCCTCGGAGATCCCGCCGGAGTGCCGGCGCTCCTGGCCCTTCTTGACGACCCGGATGCGTCCGTCCGCGAGGCAGTCCTCGCCGCGCTGGAGCGCCTCGGAGGGAAGCCGCGGTAGGCGCTCCGGCGGGACGTCGTGGGACGTGGTGGGGGTCGGGCGCCAGCCCGGCCCGCCGTTCAGCGGACGAGGCGATTCGGCAGGACCGCGTCCGCCTCGACGATCGCGGTCCTCCCGTCGAGGACCAGTTCCGCCAGCGCCTCGCCCACCGCCACCGCCGTCGTCACGCCGTGGCCCCCGAGCCCCGCGCACCAGGCGAACCCGCGCAGGCGCGGGTCGGGACCGAGGACGAAGCGGCGGTCGGGGGCGAAGGTGCGGAGCCCCGCCCACGCGCGGCGCACGGTGAAGCGGCCGTAGCGGGGGAAGGCCTCCTCCATCCGGGTGACGAGGAGCGCGCGCACCGTGGGCACGACCTTGGGCTCCTCGAGGCCCGCCGGGAACGGCGCCTCGTCGCAGGGGGAGACGAGGACCCCGGTCCCCTCGGATCGCAGGTAGACGCCGCGGTCCACGTCCCACACCGTCGGCGAGCCGTGGGCGACGCGGGGATTGGCGCCCAGGTGGTAGAGGTGGCGCCGCATCGGGACGAGGCCGAGCGGCGGGAGCCCCGCGAGCGCCGCCACGGGGTCGGCGGCGGCGCCCGCGGCGTCCACGAGGAGGGGGGTCCGCACGGTCCCCCGCGATGTATCCACGGAAGAGACACGGCCCCCGGCCGCCCTCGCCCCGAGGAGGCGCGCCCCCGTCGCGACGATGGCGCCGCGGGCCTTCGCCGAGCGCAGCATCCCGTCGAGCAGCGCCGCCACGTCCACGGTCCCGTCGAAGGGGCACCACGCCGCCGCCCCGATCGCGCTCCCCTCGAGGACCGGGGCGCGGGCCGCCGCCGCGGCGGGGGAGAGATCCTCCGCGGCGAGGCCCGCGGCCCGCGCCTCCCCGGCCGAGCGGCGGAGCGCCTCGGCCGCGGCCCCCTCCCCCGCGACGAGGAGCACCCCGTGGAGATCCAGCAGCCGGTGCTCGAGGCCGAGGTCGGCCGGGGGATCCGCGACGGCGGCGCCGCCGCGGCGGGCCAGCGCCGCCGTCGAGGGGTCCTCGATCACCCGCCGGAGGATCGCCGCGTTCCGCCCCGAGGAGTGGGTCCCCGGGGCCGTCTCCGCCTCGAGCACGAGGACCGACAGCCCCCGCAGCGCCAGGGCCCGGGCCGCCGACGCCCCGGCCAGGCCGGCCCCGGCGACGACGGCGTCCACCTTCGCGGGCAGGGATCGGGCGTCGCTCAGGGGAGGGGGACCGGTGGGCGGGGCATCCGGGACAGTCTCCCGCCGCGGAGGAGGGGGTCCCACGAATCGGCGCTCGACGGGGTCAGACCCCGACTTCCGCTCCCCCGCCGCCGCCGCGCTCCGCCAGCCCCGCGATCTGGCGGTCGTGGACCCTCGACAGCGCCAGCAGTGCCGCGCCCGCGCCCACCGTCGCGAGGAACATGTCCCACTGCGTGTCCCAGACGTCCCCC
>CAZWGT010000297.1:0-4000 GCA_964633345.1 uncultured Planctomycetota bacterium | reverse complement strand
AACCACGTCGTCCTCGCCGCGGCCGGAGCCCAGATCCTCAAGTGCACGTTCCAGGATTCGGACAACGACGGGATCACGGGGATCGCGGGCACGGCGACGATCACCTCCTGCAAGTTCCTGTTCACGGGCGGCGAAGCCGTGGATCTCACCGGCAGCAACCACTCCGTCTCGAAGTGCACGGTGACCCGGGGAGGCTCCACCGGCGTCCGCCTCACGGGGGGCGGAAACCGGGTGGAGTCCTGCACCTTCACCGGCCTGGCCGACGGCAACGGCGCCTTCGTCATCGGCGACAACGCCTTCCTCTCGAAGAACAAGTCCACCTACGGGGACTCGGAGTGCTTCCGCGCGGACGGGGCCGGGGCCGTGGTGGAGGGCAACAAGGCGGATCGCTGCGACTCCCGCGTGGTCCAGATCAACGGCAACGCCTCGGTCGTCCAGAAGAACACCGGCGCGTACTGCCGCGGGGGGATCGACGTGAACGGCGACGGGGCCATGATCCTGTCCAACAAGTTCACGAACAACGTCTCCTCGAACGCGATCGACGTGGACGGCGACAACTTCACCGTCACGGGGAACATTGTCTCGATCGCATGGGACGAAGCCACCGGGATCGCGGCGAACAGCGCCACGGGGGCCGGCGGCGGCCTGATCGAGGGGAACAAGGTCTCCGACGCCGGGGGGTACGGCTTCGCTCTCGACACCATCTTCTCCGTGACCGTACGGAACAACTCGGCGACCCGGTGCGGCACCGACAACCGGGGCGGGTTCCTCGTCGTCGGCAACAACAACACGCTCGAGGGTCTCCAGGTGACCGACGCGGAGGGGCCCGGAATCATGGTGGACGGGGACGGGAACGATTCCGTCTCCTGCACCGTGAAGAAGGCGGCCACGGACGGGATCCTGGTGAACGGCGGCACCGGGAATACGTTCGACAAGTGCTCCGCGACCTCCTGCGGCGGCGAGGGCTTCGACAACCGCGGCGTGGGGACGATCGTGGGGAACAGCACCTTCTCCAAGAACCGCATCGACGTGGCCAACGACGTCAACGGCGGCGCGACCATCCCGGCGGGCCTGTCGACGGTGAAGTTCACGACGGGGGGCGACACGACCCAGCCCGAGGTCGACTAGCCCGAGAAGTCGAGACTCGGTCCCAATCCGTCTGATATCCTCCCCGGCCTTCGAATCCCGGAAGGCCGGGGAAAGGATCGGGACATGAGAGCACTCCTCACGGCGTTGGGCGTCGCGGCGCTCGCCGCCTCCGCCTCGGCGGCCACCCTCAAGGTGCCGCAGCAGTACGAGACGATCCAGGAGGCCGTGGACGCGGCCTCCTCGGGCGACACCATCGTGGTGTCCAAGGGCGTCTACTACGAGTCGGTGTACGTCTACACGCCGGGCCTGAAGATCGTCGGCAAGAAGGCCGTGATGGACGGGACCTTCGAGGGCCCCCCCGCCCTCTCCACCCAGGCCGGTGTCAGCTACAACACCTGCCTGACCGTCTACGGCTCCGGCGTGACGGTGCAGGGGATGCAGTTCCGAAACGGGTACTCCCACGTCTACGTCGGCACCTCCGGCGTCACGATCGAGAAGTGCGTCTCGAGGAACGCCGCGTACTACGCGATCTTCGGCGGTGGATCCGACATCGTCGTCACCGGCAACCGGGTCGTCGGCGCCGGGTACGGCGGAATCGCCATCGAGGGGTTCGGGATCGCGGTGACCAGGAACTCCGTCCAGCAGACGGGCGGGCAGGGGATCCAGGTCTACTCCGGCGAGGCCGTCGTGGACGGGAACGTGGTCGGCGTGTCCGACGGGACGGGCATCTACGTGAGCGGTTCCCCGTCGGTCGTGACCCGGAACCGGACCTCGCACACCCGCGCCGGGATGACGATCTACGTCACCGGCGGCACCGTCACCTCCAACCGGGTCAGCTGGGCCGCCCAGGACAGCGGCATCACCGTCTACGGCGGGAGCAACCTCGTCCAGGGGAACGCCGTGGACGTGGCGAACAACCTCCTCAGCGTCTACGGCTCGGACAACCGGATCCTGGACAACCGGGCCTCCAACTCCGTCGGCAGCTACAACACCGGCATGCAGTTCGGCGGGGACAGCCTCACGATCTCCAACAACGTCGTCTCGGGCATGGCGAACTACGGGACCGGCTTCTACATCTACAACTACGGCTCGGGCAACTGCCTCATAACCGACAACACGGCCCAGGACACTTCGGGCCCCGGCTTCGAGTTCAACTCCGTGAACAACTCGGAGGTCTCCGGCCTGCGCGCGACCCGCTGCGGCTCGATGGGGTACATGGCCGCCATCAACGTCTACGGCTCGGGCACGACCTTCACCGGCCTGACGGTCACCGGGGGCCACGGGGACGGCATCTACGTGAACGCGTCGAACATGTCGTTCGTCTCCTGCACCGTGGACGACACCACCATCAACGGCTTCCGCGTGTACGGGAACGGCAACTCCTTCACGTCCTGCACGGCGAGGGGGATCGGGGGCCAGGGGTTCCACAACGGCGGGACCAACACGGTCCTCTCCGGGGGCGTCTACCTGGAGAACCGGATCGACGTCGCCAACGAGACCTACAACCTGGCCACCTTCTCGGGCGGGCTGGGTTCCGTGCTGTACGACACGGGGGGCGAGACGACGGACCCCGTGCTCTTCTACTACTCCCCCTGGTAGCCGGGGGCGGCGGCGCGACGACGCCTCCGGGGGCGCCGGCGGGGAACCGCCGGCGCCCCCTTCGATTCACGAGGGGGGGCGGCCCTCCCACTCGGGGGCGACGAGGCGCCGGCGCCCGTCGGAGGCCAGGGAGACCTCGGGATTCCCGGGCTCGAACCGCCGGTCCCAGAGCTTGCACGTCACCTGGCGGTGCTTCTGGTCGAGGCCCTCGCAGTAGTTCGTGTACTCGCAGCGGCGGACCTCCGCGCCGCGGCCGAGGAGGACCTTGAGGAACCAGTCCGGGTCCGCGAGGGACTGGCGCGCCGCCGCCACGACGTCGGCCTCGCCGCGTTCGAGGATGCCCTCGGCCTGCTCGAAGGTGGCGATGCCGCCGGAGGTCACGACGGGGGTCTCGAGGCCCGCGGCGCGGACCGCGCGGCGCACCGCGGCGGCGAGCGGGACGTTGCGTCCGAAGGGGCCGCGCGCGTCGGAGAGCACCGTCGGCATGCACTCCTGCCCGCTCGGGCCGGTGTAGGGGTAGGCGGCCTCGCCGACGGCCGGGCGGCGGGCGTCCTCGAACTTCCCACCCTTGCTGACGGAGAGGAAGTCGGCCCCCGCCCGGGCGAACCGCTCCCCGAACCAGGCGGCCTCCTCGACGCCGAAGCCGCCGTCGATCGCCTCGTCGCCCAGGAAACGGACGCCTACGCACCACGCGGGTCCGACGCGATCGCGGACCGCCGCCAGGACCTCCAGCGGGAGCCGGACGCGGTTCTCCCGCGGCCCGCCGTACCCGTCCCCGCGCGTGTTCAGGGGGGAGAGGAAGGAGGCCAGCGTGTACGCGTGGGCGCAGTGGATCTCCACCCCGTCGAAGCCCGCCTCCTTCGCGCGGGCGGCCGCGCCGGCGAAGAGGCCCGGGAGGACGCGCGGCAGGTCCGCCACGTGGGGGAGGTGCACGTCCGTCACCCGCTCCCGGGCGCCGCGATCGAGGGCCTCCAGCTCCCGGGCGTCGAGGACGGCCTCGTGCAGGGAGCGGGGGCCGGCGAGGAGGCGGGCGCGGACCGCCTCCTCGCCCGCCCCGATCCACGAGGCGTCGGCGAGGGCGACGGACATGCGGCGGCGGTGCTCCGCCGAGACGGCGAGGAACCGGCCGAAGTACTTCGCCGGCTCGGGCCGGCGGCGGATCGAGAGGAAGTCGATGATCTGCAGGAGGAGGCGCGTCCGCCCCGCGCTCTCCTCCCTCACCCTCCCGACGAGATCGCGAAGCCCGGGGAGGAACCGGTCGTGCCCCGCGCGGAGCAGCGGCCCGCTCGGCACGTCCCGGATGCCGGTGGCC
>CAZWGT010000296.1:0-4008 GCA_964633345.1 uncultured Planctomycetota bacterium | reverse complement strand
TCGCGGCCTCGGCAGGGCCGGGTGTGAGGACGTGCAGCACCGAGATCCCGCTGATGCCCCCGAGGACGGTGATCGCGCGCAGGCGATCGGGCCAGGACGCGAGCGGAGGAAGGGCTTGCATGGCTGTTCATCCTACACGGGGCTCCGTGCATGCTGCAGGGCGGGACTTCGGTGGCAAGGACGAGGTCATCTTCGATGGGTGTGGCATCTGCCACTCCACCTGTGGCAGGTCGACCACACGGGTCCGACCACACGGGTCCGCCGCTTGTCGAGACTGGGTCTCGTTCGCAGAAGCATGACGGGCCGGCTTTCCACCGCCGGGTGGGGCGGGTTCTCCTCCGGCACGGGCATTGCTCCGAGGCGAATCGACGGCCATGGCGGGAGGGTCCGCCGGCCAGGTGTTCGGGAGACAGAAGGAGGCGCCATGCAGACATGGAAGACGGTGCGCGTGTGGGGACTCGTGGGGGCGTCCGGCCTCGCGCTTCTGGCCGGCGTGGGCCTCGCGGGATGCAACTCCAAGGAACATGCCGATGGCCATCACGAGAACCACAAGGGGGACGACGACCACAAGGGCCACGACGACCACAAGGGCCACGACCACGGCGGGGCCGAAGCGACCCCCTCCAAGGGCACGGACGCCTCCGCGGGCACGACGACCGCCGCGGAGCTCAAGTCGATGCAGCCCTCCGCCGCCTACCCCCTGAAGACCTGCGTCGTGAGCGGTGACTCGCTCACCGAGATGGGCGGCCCCATCGCCTTCGACTACGGCGGCACGGAGATCCAGTTCTGCTGCCAGGGCTGCATCAAGACCTTCAAGAAGGACCCGGAGGCGTACATGGCGAAGGTCCGGGCGGCGAAGAAGTAGCCCTGCCCGCTCCCTCCGTGCGCATGGCATCCGCCCCGGCGGTGGTCCTCGCGCTCGCGTGCGCGGCCGTCGCCGGGGAAGACCCCGGGGTCCGGCAGGGGGCTGCGCCGGCCGAGGCGGCGCTCCGCGTATTCGAGACGAAGTGCATCGAGTGCCACGGCCCCGGGGTGCCGAAGCCCAAGGGGGGATTCGGCACCGTGACCGACCTGCAGGCGATGGCGGGTGACCCGGCTCTCGTCGTCCCCGGCAGGCCGGACAAGTCCGAGGTCTACCTCCGGCTCGTATCCGGGAACCCGAAGGAGAGGATGCCCCCGGCGAAGGCCAGGGGTGGCGGGCTGACTCCGGGAGAGATCGAGCAGGTGCGCCGGTGGATCGAGGCGGGGGCGCCTCCGGCGTCTCCTCGGGGCGCCGCCGCGACGGAGGGGCATCGCCACGACGAGCCCCTCTCGGGAGCGGCCCGCCTCAGCCGATGGCTAGGGAAGTTCCATCCGGTCGTCGTCCACTTCCCGATCGCGCTGCTCCTCTGCGCCGTCCTCGTCGAGCTCGCCGGCGCGGCGCTGCGGCGCACCGGATTCGACTCCATCGTCACGTTCTGCCTCCTCGTCGGGGCCGCCGGTGCCGTCGCCTCTGCAGGTCTGGGGTGGCTGGCCGCCGAGTCGGAACCGACCTCGGGGGGGACGCTCCTGGTCCACCGCTGGCTGGGCGTCGCCACCGCCCTCGTGGCCACGGTCGCCGCGTGCTGGCGGGTCGCGGCCATGCGGAGGTCCGCTCCCCTCGGCCTCGGCTTCCGGCTTCTCCTCGCGGGCGGCGGCCTGCTGACCGCCGTCGCGGGGCACTACGGAGCGATGCTCGTCCACGGTACGGACCACTTCGCTTGGTGAGGGGCAGTGGAGCCTTGGCAAGTTCGACGGCACCCGGGGGCGACGTCCCACCTCGGCCGAATCCGGGACGGAGCCCCGTGTACAGGCCGTTGCGGATCCTGTCGGGGCTGCTCGCGATGGCCCTGACGGCGGGCCTGGCATTCGCCGGGACCCGCGAGTACGAACTCGTCGTGGACGAGGGCGAGGTCGAGATCGCCGGCAAGCCCCGGCACGCGATGACGCTCAACGGCACGGTCCCGGGGCCGACCCTCCGTTTCACGGTCGGCGACGAGGCGGTCATCCACGTCCACAACCGGATGAACGAGGAGACCTCAATCCACTGGCATGGGCTCCTCCTCCCGAACTCGCAGGACGGCGTCCCGTACCTCACCACGCCCCCGATCGCCCCCGGAACCACATTCACCTACCGCTTCCCCATCAAACACGCGGGGACCTACTGGTACCACTCCCACACCGGCCTCCAGGAGCAGGTGGGCGTCTACGGCTCGATCGTGATCGCCCCCGCGGAGGGGGAGTCGATCAGGGCCGATCGGGAGCACGTCGTGGTGCTCTCCGACTGGACCGACGAAAACCCGTACGAGGTCATGCGCACGCTCATGCGCGGGAGCGACTGGTACTCCGTGCGCAAGGGGACCCTTCCCACGATCGCCGGCGCCTGGCGCGAGGGGAAGTTGGGGCCCTACTTCCGGATGCAGTGGAACCGCATGCCACCCATGGACATCTCCGACGTCGCCTACGACGCCTTCGTCGCCAACGGGCGGGAGCGCCTCCACCTCGAGGGCAAGCCGGGGGAGACGATTCGCCTCCGGATCATCGACGCCGCCGCCTCGACGAACTTCTTCCTGAACTCCTCGCTCGGTCCCCTCACCATCGTCGCCGCCGACGGTCCCGCCGTGGAGCCCTACGCCGTGGACGGGTTCATGATCGCCATCGCGGAGACCTACGACGTGTTCGTGAAGGTCCCGCCCGAGGGGACGTGGGAAATCCGCGCCACGGCCCAGGACGGGACCGGGCGCGCGTCGGTGTTCGTCGGTTCGGGCCCGGAGCACGCCGCCCCGGACATCCCGAAGCCCGACCTCTACTCGATGGACCACCTCCTCGGCGGCGCCATGGAGTCGCTCGGCCACGGCAAGGCGGCGAAGGTGCACGAGGGACACGGGCAGGGCTCCCCGGAGACCGGGCGCCCGCTCTCTCCCTACCGGGGGCTGCGTGCCGTCTCGCCGACGCGCGCGCAGGAGGGGGCGCCGGTCCGCGACATCGAACTCCGCTTGACCGGGGACATGGTCCGCTATATCTGGTCCTTCAACGGGAAGACCCTCGCCGAGGACGGCACGATCCGCATCCGGCAGGGGGAGGTGCTCCGCATCGCCCTCGTCAACGACACGATGATGAACCACCCGCTCCACCTCCACGGGCACTTCTTCCGGGTCCTCGACGGCGACGACGAGGAGGCCCCCCTCAAGCACACGGTGGACGTCCCGCCGATGGGCCGCCGCCTCATCGAGTTCGACGCGAACGAGACCGGCGACTGGTTCTTCCACTGCCACGTTCTCTACCACATGGACGCCGGCATGGCCCGGGTGTTCAGCTACGGGCCCCAGAGGCACGAACCCAAACTCGACCCGGCGATGTCGGGCCAGGCCTACTTCGTCGGCGAGGCCACGGTGCTCTCCAACATGTCCTCGGGGCGCGCCATGGTGATGAAGGGGCGCGACGATCTCGGGGTCTCCTGGGACTTCGGGTACTCGCCGAAGGACACGCGGCACCACGGTGCGGAGTACGAGGCGGACGCCTACGGGGAGCACTTCTTCGACGAGAACTGGTCCGCCGCCGCCGGAGGCCGCTTCACGAACGAGGAGGACGCGAACGACCGCGCGTTCGCCGGCGTCTCCTACAGGCTCCCGCTGCTCACCCGCGCCCGGCTGGAGGCCGACACCCGGGGGGACGTCCGACTCGGGCTCGCGAAGGACCTCCAGATCACCGACAGGCTCGAACTCTCCCTCTCGGGCCACTACGACACGGGCTCGCGCTGGGAAGGCCGCGTCGGCCTCGACTACACGCTCGGCAAGGCATGGTCTCTCACCGTGGAGGCCCACTCCGACCATGGGGTCGGTGCGGGGTTCACGTTCCGGTTCTAGAGCCAAGGAGGCATCCCGTGGGGAAGTTCGCGTCGGTCCTGGTCCTGGCGTTCCTGGTCGCCGCGTGCTCCTCGCCCGGTGGCGGGGGCGGTCGAAGCGGGGGCGTGAAGCCGTACCCCCTCGG
>CAZWGT010000295.1:1170-4074 GCA_964633345.1 uncultured Planctomycetota bacterium | reverse complement strand
CCGAGAAGGTCGGCGACACGCATCGGGAGTGGCCGGCGGACCTCGTGCGCAGCGAGCCGGCCCTGTTCACCTCGATCTGCGAGCGCATGCCGGACTGGTCGGTCCTCGTCGGGCTGATCGGCGGCGGCCAGGAGATCCACCTCGGCGAGGAGGAGGGACTGGAACAGTGGCGGAGCGCCCTGGAAGAGAGCCCGGAGCGGGACCGGTGGACCGTCCACGCTCCCGCCTCCGTCGAGGGCGTCTTCGCCGGGAGCGGTCTCGACGTCCGGTGGAATCCAGACCTCCACCTCGACACGGCCATCCGGTTCCACCTCGCGGGGGACTTCCACGGCTTCGTGGAACGGGTGCTGGACGACGGGCCCGCGTCGGGAGCGGCCGCGCTCGCGCCGCGCCTCTGGGCACCCGGGGACGAGGAGTGCTGCGGCATCCGCCTCTGGGCCACCCGCGATCTCGATGCGGCGAAGACCCATCTCAGGGCCCGGTACGCCGGCGACCCGGCCGCGCGGTACGGGATCCTCGCCTCCTCGAGGGACAAGGAGCTTCCCGGGTTCGGACTCGACAACTCCTACATGGGGACGAAGAACCTCAAGGTCGGCCCCTGGTTCACGGAGGGCGCGGCTCATCCCATGTCGAGCCTGCGGCTGGAACGGCCCGCGACCGAGTTCCAGGCCCAGGGGCTCGAACTGGACATGGTGCTGCTCGCGTGGGGAACGGACTTCCTCCGCGAAGGTGGGAGATGGACGAATCGCCTCGCCTCCCGCTACGGGACGAGCAACGGCAGGAAGACCCGCCCCAGGGATCCGCTCCAGATGCGTCGCAATGCCTACCGCGTGCTCCTGACGCGGGGCAGGGATGGATGCGTCATCTTCGTTCCTCCCATCTCCATCCTTGACGAAACGTGGGAGCACCTCCTCACCTGCGGGTTTCGCCCCCTGGAGTAGGTAGCGTCACCTCTCGTGGTGGACATGCGGGGCCGGCGTGAGTCGACCCCCGCGCCGCGGCTGCCCTCATCTTCCCCTCCCTTTCAGTGGACCAACTGCCGGGGCCCATCGTGCCCATGCTGCGGATCCCGTCCCGTCCGGGCCGGATTGCGCTCCGACCCCATGAGGTCAAGGTCGGCTCGAACCCGATCGGGGACACTCCTTGGAGGGAACAGGCCTCCGCCTCTCGACACCGGACCGCCCCCCGGGTAACGTCTCCCCCCGTGCTCCCCTGCCCCGCCTGCCGCTCGAAGATGGCCCGCGCCGCCTCCCCCGCAGCGGACTACTGGGGATGCAACGCCTGCGGCGGCCGCGCCCTCACCATGGGCGCCCTGCGCAAGGCCCTCCCGCGCCCGGCCTTCGAGGCGATCTGGACCGCCTCGACCCGACCCGGGGACCCGGGGGACCGCCGGTGCCCCCTCTGCGCCTCGTTCATGCGCACCTTGCCGGTCCCCCGCGCCGAAGCGCCGCTGGTGATCGACACCTGCCAGCCCTGCGCGATGGTCTGGTTCGATCGGGGCGAAACCGAGGACGCCGGCGCCGGGGCGGCGCTCGAACCGCCTCCCGTCGGGTCGCCCCCCGTCGCGGTGACCTTCGACCGTGACCTGCCCCCGCCGCCCGCCATGGACGTGTCGCCCCGGGCCTTCGAAGGCGGATGGCAGGACATCCCCGCCCTCCTCGGGCTCCCCGTGGAGATCGACCAGGGGGTCTGGAATCGTCCGTGGACCACATGGGCGGTGTCGGCCGCCATCCTCGCGGTCAGCGTCGCCGCCATGATCACGGGGCTCGCCCCCATCGTGGAGAAGTGGGGGCTCGTCCCCGCGCAGGCCCTCCGCCACGGGGGCCTCGACTCGATCTTCTCCTTCTTCCTCCACGGGGGGATCTGGCACCTCGCGAGCAACCTCTACTTCCTGCTCATCTTCGGGGACAACGTGGAGGACGTGCTCCGGCCGGTGCGGTACCTCCTGCTGCTCCTCCTCGCCAACCTCGTGGGCGACCTCCTCTACGTCGCCGTCGCCCACGGGAGCACGGTCCCGTCGATCGGGGCAAGCGGGGGCATTTCCGGGGTTCTCGCCTACTACGCCCTCGCGTTCCCGCGCGCCCGCGTCCGGACCGTGACCCTCATCTTCTTTCACCCTCTTGCGTTCACCTGGTCCGCGCGCACCGCCTTCGGCTTCTGGGTCGCCCTGCAGGTCCTGGGAGCCGTCCTCCAATCGAAGGACGGGTCCGGGGTCAACTCCCTCGCCCACCTCGGCGGCGCCGCCGCCGGAGTCGGGTGGTGGGCGTACTGGAGGGAGTGAACCGGCGCACGGCGTACGGAACCCGGCAATGGATCGCCGCAAGGTGGCGGAGGGTGGGGGATTCGAGCCCCCGGAGCCCTTGCGGGTGCAGCGATTTTCTCGACCGCCGCCTTCGGCCGCTCGGCCAACCCTCCGCGTGCGTCGCATCGTCATGGGACTAGAGACACCGCCAGTCGTCGAGGCCGCGCCGGAAGCTGCGTCCCGGCCCCGTCGTGTCCACGTCGCCGTCCACTCCCTCGGGTGCCCTGGTCCCTGCTCCGTGAGGCTCGGCGCCCGGGTACTGGCCACACCGGAAGGCCGTCGCGGAGCGCCTCCGGCGGGACGAGTCTATCCGCGGACGGGCCCGGCGGGAACCAGGGTGGAGTCGTCTCCCTGGAAGGCGTGGGGCCGACAGGCTCGGCCGGCTCCCTCTCCGGACCCTCTCCCCGAACCCGCCTCCGGTCCCGCTCCCGAAGGAGGGACGTCGCCGTGGCCGCCTCCGGTCCCGCTCCCAAAGGAGGGACGTCGCCGTGGCCGCCTCCGGTCCCGCTCCCGGAGGAGGGCCGTCACCGTGGCCGCTCCGGGTCGGCCGCCCGGAGGAGGGCCAGGGCATCGCGCAGGCGGAGGAGGCTCCCGGCCGAGTA
>CAZWGT010000295.1:0-1160 GCA_964633345.1 uncultured Planctomycetota bacterium | reverse complement strand
GCCGTCGAACCCGCGATCGTGGAAGAAGGCGACCCGCCCCTGCGGATCGAGGAGGAGGATCCGCCCCGGCAGGCCGTCCCGGTTCCCCGTGAAGGCGGCGATGGCGTCCGCGTCGCCGTAGACGGTGATCACGGAGCCCCAGTCCTCCCGGGGGATCCCGCGCCGCATGCCCGCGTCGATCCACCCGGAGAAGGCGCCGGGCACGAGGCCGGGGATCGTGGGGACCTCCCGCACGTCGACGTCCACCCCGGCCTCGGAGAGCCCGAGGAGCCAGCGATCGAGGTCGAACTGGCTGTTCTGCTGGTAGCCGACGAGGAGCAGGACGGGGCGCCCCCGGAACTCCTCCGGGAGGGCCACCGTCCCCCCGTCGAGGGCCGTGCCGAGGACCGAGGGGAACACCTCCCCCGTGGGGTCCCGCCGATCCCGGGTCGAGCCGCATCCGGCGAGGAGGGCGGCGACGGCGAGGATCGGCGCGGCGATCAGAAGCAGGTGCTTCCTGTTCACGAGGTCCTTCCTTCCGGCCCGTGGGCCTGCAGGTAGTCGTCCATGCGGAACTTGCGCCGCGTGCTCCCGGTGCTCATGTAGCGCACGGTCCCGAAGACGGGCCGCTCCGGGCCCCAGGGTCGATCGAAGCGCCCGAGGCACCAGGAGATCCCCGTCGCGGAGTTGGGGTCCCGCCCGTCCAGCGCGTAGCGGTCGTTGAGGCGGAACAGCGTGGACATCGCCTCCTCCGGCGAGGCGGACCAGTGGAGCACCTTCTTCCCCCAGAGCATGCGGAGGTAGTTGTGGATCCGTCCGTGCCGGAGGAGTTCCCTCTGGGCGGCGTTCCACACCTCGTCCCCCGTCCCGGCGGCCTCGAACTGCGCGGGGGAGTAGACGGTGTCGCGGGCGTCGGATCGATGGGCGTCCAGGGTCCGCCGGGCCCACTCGGGGAGGGATCCGTAGTCCGCGTGGTCGGGCCGGTGCCGCGCGAAGTGGAACCCCAGTTCGCGCCACACCACGACCTGGTCGAGGAAGGCCTCGGCCCCCGGGGCGAGCCCCCACCAGCCCTCCCGGGCGCCCGTGGCGGGGCCGGGGGCGGGTGGCTTCCGGAGCCCCTGCGCCCGGAGGACGCCGCGGAACACCTGGTGGGCCCCGACGTGCCCGAAGTGGAGGTACGG
>CAZWGT010000294.1:0-4076 GCA_964633345.1 uncultured Planctomycetota bacterium | reverse complement strand
GGAATCGGCGAGGGGCGATCGAGGTGGCCGCGGACGGGGGCGGGGCCGCCCTCGAGCGGCTGGCCGCGGGGGGCCTGCGGGCCGGGGCGATCCTCACGGCGCGCCGGGTCGCGGCGGTCCGGATCGGCCCCCCCGTCGCCGCCGCCGCCGTCCTCGGGGAGGGGACGCGCCTGCGCCTCTCCGGCCCCGACGGCGGCCGCACCGCGGAGATCCTCGAGGGGATCGCCTGGTTCGCGCCGGAGGCGGACGGGCCGGCGCCCCTCCGGGTCCGGGCCGGGGGCCTCGAGGTCGAGGGGCGCGGGGCCCGGTTCACCGTGGAGCTCCGGGCCGGGGGGGCGTCCGCCGTCTGCCTCGAGTCGGGGAGCGCGGTGCTCCGCTCCGGCGGCGGGGAGACGACCGTCACGGGGCCCGCCCGCGTGGACGTGCCCGGCGGGGGAAGGCCCGGCCCACCCCAGTCCGCCGATCCCGCCGACGCCGCCGCGTGGTTCGCGCGGCCCGAGGTCGAACTCGAGGCCGCCCCGGGGGTCCTCGTCGTGAACGTCCGGCCCGGGGGACCCGTCCCCCTCCGCATCGCGCCCTTCGATTCCCTCGCGGCCCCCTTCTCGATCCGCGCCGAGCGGCCCGGCCGCCCGCCCGTCACCGTCCCCGTGGCGAAGGGGATGCTCCGCGGCCCCGCGCCCCCCGCCGACGGGGACGGCGCATTCCTGCTCTCCGCGGCGCGCTCCTATAGGATCTCCCTGGACGCCGGGTCCCTCGGCCTGGAGCCGGGGACCTGGACCCTCTCGGCGGTGTACTCCGCCCGCGGGGGCGCCGGGTCCTGGCAGGGGACCCGTTCGTCCAAGCCGGTGGAGTTCGTGGTGGAGTAGCCCGACCCGGGAGGGAGCGCGTGGCGTAGCCGCGACCATGGACCTGAGCCCCCTCCGATCGGCCCTCTCCTCCCTGCGCACGCGGGTCCGCGGCCTCTACCTCCTCCACGGGATCGGCCGGACCGCGGCCGTCCTCGGCGCCCTCCTCCTCCTCTCCTTCGTCCTCGACGCGGCCCTCGCCCCTCCGCGCCCCGTGCGCCTCGTCCACGGGCTGCTGTCCCTCTCGATCCTCGGCTGGGCGATCCGCCGCCACCTCGTCCTGCCGCTGCGCCGCTCCGTCTCCGATCTCTCCGACGAGGAGCTCGCCCTGGCCGTCGAGGCCCGCGTCCCCTCCCTCGGGGACCGGCTCGTCGGGGCGCTGCAGTGGGAGCGGATCCTCGCCGACCCCGACTGCGGGGAGTCCCGGGCCTTCATGGAGGCCTCGGTCCGCGAGGCCGCCGCCGCCGTCGGCCAGGTGCGGGCCGCCCGCCTCACCGACGCGCGCCCGGCCCGCCGCGCCGCGCTCCTCGGGGGCGCGGCCGCGGGACTGCTCCTCCTCGCCACGGGGACCTGGCCCGCCGAGGCGGCCGTGTGGGCCCGCCGGAGCCTGCTGCTCCTCGACGAGGAGTGGCCGCGGCGCACGACCCTGGTCGTCGTCGGGTTCGATCCCGCCGCGCCCCGCGTCGTGACCATCGGGGAGGACCTTCCGGTGACCGTGCGCGTCGAGGGGGCGATCCCCTCCGACGGCGTGACGCTGCACTTCCGCACCCTCGGCGCGGAGGACGCGCGCACGGAGCGGGACGCCCGCCCCATGCGCCAGTCCGAGGGGGACCCGCGCACCTTCGCCTTCGTCTTCCACGAGGTCCCCGGCTCCTTCCGGTTCCACGTCACGGGGGGCGACGACGACGACGGGGAGCCCGCCTACGCCGTCCACGCCCTCGTCCCCCCCGCCGTGGAGACCCTCTCCGCCGCGCTCACCTTCCCCCCGTCCACGGGCCTCCCCCCGGAGACCCGCGGGGAGGGGGACCTCGAGGTGCCCGCGGGCACCTCGATCGACTTCACCCTCCGGACCAACGTGCCCCTGAAGTCCGCCTCCCTCGTGCACCCGGCGGCCCCCGGGGCCCCCGGCCGCGACCTCCCCGCCGGCGCCGACGGGAGGGACCTCCGCTTCTCCGTCGTCGTCCGGGAGAGCGCGGACTGGCGCCTCGACCTCGTGAGCGCCGAGGGGGCCCGCAGCGTCCCCGCCCGCTGCACCCACCGCCTGACGGCCCTCCCCGACCCGCGGCCCGAGGTGCGGATGATCCTCCCCGCCACGCGGATCTACGCGCTCCCCGAGGGGCGGGTGCCCGTGAAGATCCTCGCCCGGGACAACTACAGCCTCGAGAAGGTCGCCCTCGAGGTCGTCCCCGGCCGGGGCCGCCCCGCCGTGGAGATCGGCATGGGCTTCGTCGCGGGGGGCGACTCCCCGTCCCCGGGCGCCGCCCCCGCCCCGCGGCGCGAGGCCGTCGCCTACCGCCTCCTCGACCTCCCCTCCCTCTGGCCCCCCGAGGGCTCCGGATCGCTCCCCCAGGAGGACGAGGTGACGCTGCGCGGGATCGCCGCGGACAACGGGGGCTCCACGGCGGCGACGGAGCCCGTGGCGGTGCAGATCACCGACGCCCCCGAGATGCTGCGCCGGCTCTCCCAGAGGCAGACACGGATCCGCGAGGACCTCGACGACCTCGGGCGCCACCTCGAGGCGGCGCGCAAGGGGGCCTTCCTCGCCCGCGAGGCCCTCGCCCCGGGCGGCCCCCTGTCCCCCCAGGACCGCGACGCCCTGCGGCCCGCCGCGAGCATGGCGGGGCGCTCCCTCCGCGAGGCCTCCGCCCTGGAAAACTCCTTCGGCGACGTGCTCCTCACCTACTGCATGAACCGGATCGTGGAGAACCGCGTGGCCTCGGACCGCATCGTCTCCCTCACCGACGACTGGCTCCGCGCGGACCGCGGGTCCACCGACGTCCCGTGGAAGCCGGAGCTCTGGAGGCTGCTGGCCGGGGCCCAGGCCTCGCGCGAGGTGGAGGACGACGGGATCCTCGGCTCGCTGCTGCGCGCGCTCGGCCTCTCGGACCGGCTCGCCGCGGGACCGGCGGCGGTCCTGCGCGAGCGCCTCGACGCCCTCGCCGGGGGCTCGGCGGAGGACCCCCGCGCCGCCGCCGGGGAGGCCGCCCGGGCGGCCGAGGAGGCCCTCGCCCTCGTGAAGGAGATCGGCCTCCACCTGCAGGAGTGGGAGACGATGCACGAGATCCTCGAGGCGACGCGTTCCATCGTCGAGCAGCAGGACGCCATCCGGAGGGGCCTCCAGGGCGCCCCCGGCCCCGGCGTCCGGGACGACGCACCCAAAGGCAGGTAGCCATGCGAACCCTCCTCGCCGCGGCCCTTCCCCACCCCCCCCACCGCCACGCGCCCCCGGTCCCCGCGGCCGCCCAGGACGCCGGGGGAAGGGCCGAGGAGGACCGGATCCGCCAGGCCAAGCAGGACCAGGTGTGGGTGCTCGAGCAGCTCCAGGGGCTCCGGGACCGCATGAACCACCTCGCCGACCGCTTCGACCGCACCGGCGAGGGGGACAAGGCCGGGCTCCTCCGCCAGGCCGCGCGGCTCGTGGACGAGAAGCGCATCGCCGACCTCATGGCCCAGGTCCTGCAGAAGATCGACGCGGGCCGGGCGAACGAGGGGGCGGCGAGGGCCGAGGAGGCCCGCGCGGCGGTGGCGGAGATCCTCGCCCTCCTCGAGCGGCGGGGGAAGGACGCGCGGACGGAGGAGAAGCTGCGCGAACTCAGGGACCGCAAGAAGGCCGTGGGCGAGCTCCTGACGGAACAGACCCGCCTCACGAAGGAGACGGAGAAGGCCCGCGCGAAGGCGGAGGCCGAGTCCCCCCCCGAGTACGGCGAGGCGCGCCGGGAGATCGACCGGGTCCGCGAGGAGATCGGCCGCGTGGACGAGGAGGTCCGCCGGGCCGCCGAGCGGGCCGCCGAGGCGGAGGCCCGGGCCGCCGCCCTCGAGGCCCTGCGGCAGGAGCAGGAGTCCCTCGCCGCCGCCATGGAGAAGGAGGCCGCCGACGCGCCGAAGGACCTCGCCGCCTCCCTCGCCCGGCTCCGCGCGCTGGCCGCGGACGCCGCCCGCGCCGCCGGGGAGGCGGGGCTCCTCGGGAACCTGGCCGAGGCGATCGCCCGGGCGAAGGCCCTGGAATCCGCC
>CAZWGT010000293.1:0-4113 GCA_964633345.1 uncultured Planctomycetota bacterium | reverse complement strand
GGTGAGCGCCGCGCCCCTCCTGTCCGTGGTGATGCCGACCCGGGATCGGGCCGACGTCCTCGCCCGCACCCTGGAGGCGCTCCGCCTCCTCCGCGGCCCCGTGGACCGGATGGAGCTGGTCGCCGTGGACGACGGCTCCCGGGACGGGACCCCGGCGGTGCTGGAGCGGGTCCTCCCGGGGCTCCCCTTCCCCGCCCGGTCGCTGCGGGGCGCGGGAGCGGGTCCCGCGGCGGCCCGCAACCTCGGCATCGACGCCGCCCGCGGGGACCTCGTGGCCTTCCTCGGCGACGACACGATGCCCCGGGAGGACTGGCTGCAGGCCCACCTCGCGGCCCACGCGCGGCGCCCGGGGAACGTCGTCCTCGGCGACATCCGCTGGCACCCGGAGTGCGGGGAGGACCCGTTCCTGGACTTCCTCGCGCCCCGCGGGCCGCAGTTCGACTACGGGGATCTCGCCCGCCCCGACGACCTGGGGTTCTCCCGCTTCTTCACCGCCAACCTCTCCCTCCCCCGGGGGCCTCTGGCGGAGGAGAGGTTCGACGAGCGGTTCCCCGCGGCCGCCTTCGAGGACGTGGAACTGGGCTGGAGGCTCGAGAGGCGCGGCCTCCGGATCGCCTACGCCGCCGACGCCGTCGTGTGGCACCTCCACCGCTACGACGTGGCCGGCTTCGCCCGCCGCATGGAGGGTGCGGGCCGGTCGGCGCGGATCCTCGGCGCCATCCGGCCGGAGCTCGCCGGCCACGCCCGCCCCCGGTGGCCCGCGGTCCAGCGGCTGGCCGGGGGGATCCTCGGGCTCCTCCCCGGGGGGGCCTTCCCCGGCCCCCTCCGGCGCGTGTACTGGCGATCGGTCCTCGGCGCCGCCTTCTGCCGCGGGTACGCGGAGGGGGCGGACCGTGGCTGAGCGGGGCCCCCTCCCCGTGGCCGCCGTCGTGCTCAACTGGAACGGGATGGCCGACACGCAGCGGTGCGTGCGCTCCCTCCTCTCCCCCGGCGGCGCGGACCGGGTGTTCGTCGTGGACAACGGGAGCCGGGGCGGGGAGGCGGAGGCCCTGCGCGCCGCCTTCGCGGAGGATCCCCGGGTGGAGCTCGTCCCCCTCCCCCGCAACCGGGGATTCGCCGGCGGGGTGAACGAGGGGGCCCGCCGCGCGCTGGCCGCCGGGGCGGAGGCCCTCCTCCTCTTCAACAACGACGCGACCGCGCTCCCGGGGATGGTGGAGCGGCTCCGCGCCGCCCTCTCCGCCGACCCGGGCGCCTCCGCCGCCGGGCCCCTGGTGCTCCTCGACGACGGCACGGGACGGGCGTGGTTCGCCGGCGGGCGGATCGTCGTCCCCCTCGGGCAGGTCCTCCACCCCGGCTACGGGCGGCCGGCCGACTCCCTCCCCCGGGAGACGCGGTCCGTGCAGTTCCTGAGCTTCTGCGCCGTGCTGGTGCGCCGCGGGGCGTGGGAGGGGACGGGCCCGCTGGAGGAGGAGTTCTTCGCCTACGGGGAGGACGCCGACTGGTGCCTGAGGGCGCGCCGGGCGGGGGGCCGGCTCCTCATCGTCCCGGAGGCCGAGGCGCTGCACCGGGGCGGCGGGACGGCGGGCCACCGCTCTCCCCTCCAGGCGTACCTCCTCGCCCGCGCCCGCGTGCTCCTCGTGGGCCGCCACTGCGGTGCGGCGACCCGGCTGCTGGCCTTCTGGCCGTGGTTCCTCCTCGTCCGGGGCCCCCACGACTTCCTCAAGGCCCTCCTCACCCGGGGATTCGGGACCGCGTGGGCCGGGGTGCAGGGGGCCCTCGACGGGCTGCGCGGAGGGGAGGTCCGGCACTTCCGCCGCCCCCTCGGGCTGGAGGATCCGCGGTGAGCCGCGCCGGCGGGGGGCGCGGGCGCCCGTGCTGATCCACGCCCTGGTCGGGGCCTGCGCCCTCGGGGCCGGGATCCTCGTGTGGCGCCACGACCTGTACGACCGGGAGCCCTGGTGGGCGCTGCTCCTGGCGGCGGCCCTCGGCGCCCTCCTCATGCCCGTCTGCGGGGAGATCGAGGACCGGGCGATCTACGCCGGCTCCTCCACCCCGTCCTCCCTCTGGATCGCCGCCAACGCCGCGTTCTTCGAGGGGATGGCCCGCATGGCGGTGGCCGGCGCCGCCGCGCTGCTCCTGCGCCGCACCTTCAACGACCCGATGGACGGGCTGACCTACGGCTCCATGGCGGGCCTCGGCATGGCCCTCCACGAATCGGCGATGTACCTCCGGGCCGGGGCCCCGGGGGCCGGCGAGATCGCGCGTCTCTACGCCCACCTGGTGCTGGGCGGGATCGCCGGGTTCCCCTTCGGCATGCTCCGGATGCGGATGGCCGGCGCGGGCCGCGCCCTCCTCCTCTGCGGGGCGGGAGCCTCCCTCCTGCACGCGGCCATCGACGCCGCCTCCCTCCACGCCGTGGCGCGGCCGCAGTTCGCGGGCGCGGCGACCCTCGTCGTCTGCGGGGCGGTGCTCGCCGCCACCGGGCTCTACGGGTTCCTCACGATCCGGGCGGCGGAGTGGTCGAAGGCCCGCTTCGCCCCCGGGAGCGGGAAGCGGCTCCTCGGCTGGCCGTTCTAGTCCTTCGGCGGGGCGTCCATCCCCCCCCAGCAGTTCGAGGTGCCGATGGAGGCGTTGCCGGCGGCCTTGGCGTGGAGGAAGAGCTGCATCCGGTAGGCCACGAGGCTCCCGTAGGCGAGGGAGAGGATCGCGCGCCCCAGGGGGGCCGTCTCCCCCCAGGGGAGCCGGAAGGACTTCGCCGCGAGATCCGCGTCCTTCATCGCGCCGAACCGCGCGCGCAGGTCCGCCTTCTGCCGCTCCATGGCCGCCGGGAAGTCGGCGGGCCCGAGGCCGGCGGCCGCCTTCTGGTGGGCCCCGTAGGGATCCCAGGAGTTCTCCGTCATGCAGTGCACCGCCGCGGTCCCGATGAAGGAGAGGTAGCGCAGCAGTTCCGCCGTGCTCCGCTGGGCCGGGGTGAAGCGGAACTCCATGCCGCCGGGCGGGACCTTCCCGTGCAGGTGGATGCAGAGGTCGCACTCGCGCAGCATCAGGGAGAGCAGGTCGTCCTTGGTGATCACGGGGCCTCCTCGGTCGGGGAAAGCGGGGATCCTAGTCGACGGCGGAGGGGATAGACTGATCCCGGTCCCCTGTCAGGAGGTCTCCCATGGCCCGCGCCCGCCTTCTCTCCCTCGCCCTCGCCGCGCTCGCGCTCCTCGCCGTCCCCGCCCTTGCCGGCGGCGGATCCGAATCCGAGAACCTGGAGAAGGCCGCCGCGGAGCTGCGGGCGAAGGCCGCGGAGCTGCGCTCCGCGGGCAAGGAGGAGGAGGCCGCCCGCTACGAGAAGAAGGCGGAGGGGTGCCTCGAGAAGGCGGAGCAGGCCCGCGCCGAGGAGACCCGGCGGGCCGAGGTGAAGCAGCGGATCGCCGACCTCGAGCGCCAGATCGCCGACTTCAAGGCGGAGGGGAAGACGGAGGAGGCCCGCCGCGCGTGGAACGAGGCCGAGGAGCTGCGGCGCTCGCTGAAGCCGAAGCGGCAGGACGGGGGCGTCGAGGACCTCGAGAAGGCGGCGGAGGGCCTGCGCGAGAAGGCGCGGATGATGCGCGAGAAGGGCAGCATCGAGGACGCCGAGCACCTCGAGGCGAAGGCGGAGAAGGTGGAGCGGGCCCTGGCGATGCGCCGGGAGTCGAACGACCTCGAGAAGCGGGGCAAGGAGGCGAAGGCCGCCGGCCGCGAGGACGAGGCGAAGGAGCTGATGGAGAAGAGCGGCCGCCTCTGGAAGGAGAGCGACGAGCTGCTCGCCGGCCCGCGCCCGGAGAAGAAGAAGGAGTCGGAGGTCGAGTCGATGAAGCGCGAGATCGAGAAGCTCCGCGCCCGCATCGCCGAGCTCGAGGAGAGGATCCGGGCGGCGGAGGCGAAGTAGGCGGTCCGGCGGGCGGAGCGACCCCGGGCCCTACCCCGGCTTCAACCGGACCTTCACCGGCCCCCTCGGCCCCTCCGCCGGGACGTCGACGGCGACCTCCGCGCCCTCGTAGCCCGGCGCCTCGACCATGACCCTGGCCGGACCGGCGACGACGACGAGCCGGCCGCGCGCCATGACGCCCTTGCCGCGGACGCCGC
>CAZWGT010000292.1:0-4115 GCA_964633345.1 uncultured Planctomycetota bacterium | reverse complement strand
AACTCCGCCGCCGAGGCGAACCGCTCCCCGGGGGCCTTGGCGAGCGCGCGGTCGATGACCGCATCCATGGACTCGGGGACCTCGAGCTTCACCTCGGTCACCGCCCGGGGGAAGGAGCGCTGGATCTCGAACAGGAGGGGCTGGCCCTTCTCCGCCTGCCAGGGGGGCACGCCGGTCAGGGCGAAGTAGAGGAGGGCCCCCGCCGCGTGGATGTCCGAGGCCGGCCCGGGGGCCTGCCCCGCCGCCTGCTCCGGGGAGAGCCAGCGGCCCCCGTCGGAGCCGAGGACCGAGGGGTCGGCCGCCTCGGCGGCGGAGGATCCGAGCCCCTGGGCGAGGCCCGCGTCGGCCAGGCGCACCTGCTCCCGGCCGGAGCCGTCGGGCTCGAGGAAGACGCACGCGGGATGGAGGTCCCCGTGGACGAGGCCCGCCTTGTGGACGGCGGCCAGCGCCTCGAGGAGCCCCTGGATGCAGGCGAGGGCCCGGGCCGGGGAGAGGGCCCCCTGCTTGGCGACGACGTCGGAGAGGCTCGGCCCCCCCGGGGCGTCGGCGACGGCGTAGACGGCGCGCCGGGCCTTCCCCTCCACGCGGTCCAGGGGCTCCTCGGCCATCTCCCGCACCGCCAGGAGGCGGCGGTCGGTGAGGGAGAGGGCGGCCCCGGCGTTCTCGAGGAACCGCCGCCGCCGGTCGTCCGCCTCGGCGAGGGCCGGGTCGAGGACCTTGACGGAGACGGGGACGCCGCCGGTCCTGGGCTCGGCGCGGTACGTGGAGTAGAAGACCCCCTTGGCGGTCTGGGCGACGAGCTTCCACTTCCCGGCCAGGACGCGCCCCGCGAGGGGGTCGTCGATCCGGGCCCCGCAGCCGGGGCAGAACTTCCCCCCGGCGACCTGCCTCGAGCAGCGGGGGCAGGTGATCAGGGTCATCCGTCGCCCTTCACGGGGAGCTTCTCGAGGAGCTGGAAGGCCGCCTCGGCGCAGGCCTGGGCGACCGTCGTGGGCCGGTCCTCGATGGACTTGGCCACGGCGGAGGCGCGCACGGTGACCTGCTCCACGGCCCCGCGGAAGAGGACCTCGGTCGAGCCGGCGGCGAAGAGGCGGACCTCGGCGGAGAACCGGAGGGAGCCGTCGCCGAAGAGGCCGCCGTCCTCCCACTCCGTCACACGGACCTCGAGGACCGCGTGGGGCCCGCCGGGCCCGTAGTCGGCGATGCGGGAGTCGATCTCCTTCAAGCGGACCGGGGCGTAGCGCAGTTCGAGGAGGCGGGCGCGCAGACCCTCCCGGAGGTGGACGGCCGTGGCCGGGTCGAGGCTGCCGGAGACGGGCAGGACGGCGACCTCGGCG
Organism: uncultured Planctomycetota bacterium; assembly: GCA_964633345.1. Classification (GTDB taxonomy): domain Bacteria; phylum Planctomycetota; class JAJSAM01; order JAJSAM01; family JAKLKS01; genus CAZWGT01. The sequence continues at coordinate 2,778 of CAZWGT010000292.1, read as the reverse complement.
GGGCGGCGGGCGTCGAAGCCCTTGGCCACCTGGTACTCGTAGTTGCCGGGGTAGGTCAGCGTGCCGGTGCAGCCGGAGGCCGCTCCGGCGGCCGCCAGCGCCAGGATCAGGGCAAGGCTGCGCATGTTGGGCTCCTCGGATGGAATCGGACCGGGACCACCCACTGGTCCACACCTTTTATCGTCGGGAAGGCCCGCGGGGCTTCTGGAATCCGGCTGGCGGGGGGGCTACTTCGGGGGGGCCGGGGTGGGTACCGGCACGGACACGGGGCCGGCGGGCACGACTTCGACGGTCCAGGCCCGCCACTCCTCCCGCAGGCGGTCGGGGTCCTTGATGACCCAGGGGACCGCGGAGCCTCCGACCTTCGTGTCGTCGAAGACCCGGGCCGTGAGCCGGTAGACGCCGGGGGGGAGCTTCTCCAGCTTGACGGTCGAGCGGTGGGCCCCCTTGGGCAGGCGCTGGACGGCGGCCTTCAGGGGGGCCCCCTTGGGCTTCCCCTCGGGAAGCGGGTTGGCGCGGCGCTCGGAGGCCCGGTCCCCCTCCCCGCTCCACATTCCCCGGGCCCGCTCGTCCTGCCCGAAGGAGACGGGGTCGGAGGGGGGGGCGGGGTCGGTGCCGGCCGCGGGGGGGCTCGTGGCCAGGATCTGGAGGGTCCAGTCCACGGGCAGGGCGCGGGATCTCGGCTGCATGGGCTGGACGAAGAACTCCTTCGTCTCCCCCTCCACGAGGCGGACGGTGTCCACGGCCGGTCCGGACTCGTCGATGGGGCTCACGTAGGAGTAGATGCGGAGCACCCCCGCCTCGCGGCAGACGGTGCACATCGCCGCCCCCCCGCCCGCGTTCATGGCGCAGCCGGGGGCGGGGCGGAAGACGCCGAGCGTGTAGGTGGCGCCGCCGAGGTGGATGCCCACGTCGGAGGGCTTGGGCTTGAACAGGAGCCAGTGCTTCCAGGGGATCTCGTCGAGGGGCGGGGGGACCTTCGGGTCCTCGTTGTCGGTCGAGATGGCGTTGGCCGCGAAGATGCGGCCCTGGGGGCGCGAGGGGTTGTTGGTGTACTCGTCGAGGAGGCCGACGAAGGCGTGGCCGACCTCGTGGACGAGGGCGACGTTCTTCCCCGTGGTGGCGATGCCGCCGCCCCCCATGCCGAGCTGGCCCTTGTTGGCGAAGGCGATGGTGAGGCCGTCGCTGTCCGCGAAGTAGCGGCGCCAGCGCATCACCTGCTCGGGGGAGGCCATCACCTGCCCGCCGCCGCCGGCGGCCTTGCAGTCGAGGGCGGTGGAGTAGCGCTTCACCTTCGCCTCGCGCTTCTTCCAGCGCTTGAGGTCCTTCGGGTCGGTCGGCGGCGGTACCCCGCGCTCCTCCATGGAGACGTCGTCCACCCCGTCCTGGTAGGAGACGAGGTCGAAGCGCCAGACGTTGATGTAGTTCTGGTACTCGCCGTAGAGGGGCTCGGCCCAGAACGCCTTCATGTGGGTGAGGGCGTCCCCCTTGAACCGGCGGAAGATCTCCTTCGTGTAGCCGTCCCCCATCAGCTCGAAGTCGATGCGCCGCGCGGAGGGGCCGCTCTGGTGCTGCGCCTCGATGCCCGCGAGGAAGTTGGGGCCGGAGCGGTCGTCGGCCTCGCGCAGGAGGTCCTCGTCGGCGCCGGGGTACCTGTCCTGGAACTCCTCGAAGAGCTTCTTGGCGGCGACCGCACCCTCCCACCCCTTCGCGGCCAGCGCCTTGGCCTTCGCGAAAAGCTCGAGGGCGGCCTTCTGCTCCTCGGGGGTGAGGGGCTTCGCGGGCTCGTCGTCGAGGCCCAGGCCCGCGTCCTTCGGCGGCGCGTCCTGCCCCGCGGCGGGCCGCGGCCCCGGCGCCGCCGCGGCGAGGGCGGTGAGGAGGAGGGCGGCCGGTGCGCGGAGGCGCTTCATTCCTCCTCCATCGTACCGCGGCGGGAACGCCTCCGGCGAGCGTGGCGGCGGAAGAAGGCGGCCGCGACGGCCTTGTTCGCGCCTCCTTCCGCCACCCGGACCACGAGGTCCTCGTAGGACTTCCCGGGAGCGTCGAGAGGCCTCCCGTTCATCCTGAGGAACACCGCTGCGGCGAAGGCCGCCGTCCGCTTGTTCCCGTCCACGAACGGGTGGTTCTTCGCCAGGTGGAACAGGTAGGCGGCGGCCATCTCGTGGACGTCCGCGTGGGCGAACACCCCCCCGAAGGACGCCTGGGGCATGGCCAGGGCGCTCTGCAGGAGGCCGAGGTCCCGGACCCCCGCGCTCCCGCCGTAGAGCCCGATCTGCCGATCGTGCAGTTCCAGGACCTCGTCCAGGGTGAGGAATGCCGTCACGGGTCAGCGGTCCGCGAGACGGCGGAACACCTTGTCGTACTTCCGCAGGGTGTGCTTGACGGCCCTCTCGAAGGCGGCGGCGCGCTTGGGGTCGGCTTCCTTGGAGACGAACAGGGTCTTCCCGTCCGTGGACACGGAGAGGGTGGTCGTCTCGTCGATGTCCAGCATCTCCAGGATCCCCCGGTCGATCACCAGGGCGAGGCTGTTCCCGTGCCTGCTGAGGCGCTTGGTCATGGGCATGGCGGAACCTCCGGGTTGTGTACGGATGTTATACCACGGTGGTACCGAATCGGGAAGGCGGGCCGGGCTTCGCCCGGCCCCTACCACGGCCCCTACCGGCGGTACAGCGCGTAGGAGCCGTCCTTCTCGGCCACGACGCTGAAGGCGCCCCCGACCTCCCCCGCCTCGAAGACGCCGCGGGCGTCGGTGAAGCCCTGGGCCTTGATGGTGCCCCC
>CAZWGT010000291.1:2382-4139 GCA_964633345.1 uncultured Planctomycetota bacterium | reverse complement strand
CCCAGGAGCAGCAGCGGGTCGCGGAGCAGCACGTTCGCCCGCACCGCCTCGGGCCGCGCCTCGTGCTTCACCCCCCCGGTCTCCACCCGCTCCTTCGGCGCGATGTCGGACTCCCCCCGGCGCAGCAGCGACGCCGCCGCGACCGAGGCCCCCTTCGGGGTCTTCACCCGGTAGAGCCCCGCCCGGACCGTGTCCCGGAACACCGCGCGCCCGCTCTCGCCGGCCTCGACCTTCGCCGAGGGGCCCGAGGGGGGCGTCACCTCCATCGTCCCGCCCTTCACCACCGCCCTCTCCAGCGGGGAGCCCGTGCGCAGGAACTCCTCCTCGTCCCCGGCGCGTCGCTCGGAGAAGAAGTGGTCCATGGCGTTGGCCATCACCAGCGGGAAGGCCAGGCGCAGGGGGAGGTTCGACTTGTCGAGGTCGAAGGGGAGGAAGAGCGCCTGCTGGTCCGCCGTCGAGACGAAGGCCAGCAGCGGCCCCTTCGGGCTGTCCACCAGCACCGAGCCCGGCGGGCAGCCCTCCAGGCGCAGCGCCTCCACCACGAGCATGTCGGAGAACTCCGCGTGCCGCGTCACCGGGTGGGTCCGCGACCAGTCGAGGACGGGGGGGTATTCCAGTGTCCCCGCCGCCTTCACCGGCCCCGTCGGCGGAACGCAGTTCACGTAGATCGCCGCCCGCGACGGCGGCGGCTCCGCGGGGACCTCCCCGTTGTAGATGACGAGGTCCAGCGGCCCCATCCCCTTCAGCGCCGCCGCGTCCTTCACCGGGACCGGCGAGCCTTCGAGGCCCGCGCGGAAGGTCGTCGGCTCCTTCAGCCAGCGGCTCTCGTTCCCGAAGACCGCGTAGCGCCGGGGCGGCTCCGGCCGGTAGACGCACCACGCCCGGTCGTCGGCGGGGAAGGGGTCCTCCCCGTCGAGGCGGACCTCGAGGGGGCCGGGCTCCATCGAGTCGAGGGGGAAGAACACGACCGCCTGCCCGAGCGGCGGCGCCAGCGCCTCCCGCGCGTCCACCAGGCGCGCCTCGGCGCCGGCGTGCAGCGATACCGTCCGCTTCAGATCCTTCCCGCCGAAGGTCTCCACGGAGACGAAGAGCGCCGCGGTCCCCGTCGGCCCGCGGACGATGCGGAGGTCGGCGATGCCCGCGTTGTCCTTCTCCTCGCCGAAGGGGACGTAGGAGACCCGCGCCCCGGGGAGGCCGCCGGGGTCGGGGAAGGCCCCGTCGGAGAGCACGATCACCTCGAGGTCCCGGCCCGCGGCCGCCGCCCCCTGGGCCTTCAGCAGCACCGCCGCGTCGGTGAGATCGGTGCCGAGGTCCCGGACCTCGACCCGGGCCGCCGCCGCGAGGATCCGCTCCTTCTCCCCGGTGAAGGGGAGGAGGACCTCGGCCCGCTCGTCCACGGCCAGCAGCATCATCCGGTCCCCCTCGCGCAGCCCCTCCACGGCGTTGCGCAGCGCCGCCTTCGCCGCGTCGAGGCGGGTCTTCCCTTCCCCGCCGTCCTTCACCCCCATGGAGGCGGAGCGGTCGAGGACGACGACGACGAGCCGGTCGCTGCCGCGCGACCAGAGCGAGGCGGTGGCGCCGGCCAGGGCGAGGACCAGCAGGAGCAGGAAGAGCAGCTGCAGCAGCAGCAGGAGGGACTTCAGGAACTTCCGGAAGACGGCCGCCGTGCGGGTGTCCTGCACCGCCTGCACCCAGAGGAAGTTCGTCGGCACGACCCGCTCCTCCTGGCGCTGGCGGAAGAAGTAGAGCAGCACCAC
>CAZWGT010000291.1:0-2372 GCA_964633345.1 uncultured Planctomycetota bacterium | reverse complement strand
GCGGTCCTGCACTTCGACCCCGACATGCTCGCGTGGATCGACGCGGGCGGCGCGCGCCTCGCGCGCGTCACCCTGCATGTGGGTGCCGGCTCCTTCCAGACGGTGCGCACCGAAGAAGTAGAGCAGCACCACCGGGGCCGCCAGCGTCAGCAGCCAGAGCCAGGCGGGGGAGAGGAAGCTCACCGCAGGAGGCCCCGCGTGCGCAGGACCTCGAGGACGAGCTTCTCGAAGGGGAGGTCGGTCGGCGCGACCATGCGGCGCACGCCGCGGCGGCGGCAGGCGAGGTCCACGGCGGCGAGGTAGGCGTCCATGCGCCGCGCGTAGGCCTCCCGCACCTCCGCCGTGGCGCTCACCTCGGCGCGCGAGCCGTCCTCGCTGTCCACGAGGCGGAACTCCCCGTCGAGGGAGGGGGCGAGTTCGAAGGGGTCGAGGACCTGGAGGGCGAAGAGGTCCCCGGGGTTGCGCGCCATCGCGGAGAGGGCGTCGTCCACGCCGTCGCGATCCATGAGGTCGCTCACGAGGACGACGACCCCCTTCGGCCGCACCTCGGAGGCGAAGCGGCGCAGGCCCTCGCGGAGCGCGTTCCTTCCCCCCGCCGCGGCCCCCGAGAAGGTCCCCAGCAGCCGCTCGGCGGAGTGCATCCCGCGGAGGTAGCCCGGGGATTCGAGCCTCCCCGCCTCCCGGAGCAGCGCCGGACGCACCCGGCACTGGCCCGCCAGCGCCACGTAGCCGACGGCCGCGGCCACGCGGGCGGCGTAGAGGAGCTTCGACGGCTCCCCGTAGGCCATGGAGTTGCTCGTGTCGAGCAGCAGGTGGACCGTGAGGTCCTCCTCGTCGTGGAAGAGCTTCACCATCAGCCGGTCGAGGCGGCCGAGGATCGACCAGTCGAGGAAGCGCAGATCGTCCCCCCGCACGTACGGCCGGTGGTCGGCGAACTCCACGGAGTACCCGCGCCGCCGGCTGATGCGCTCCCCGCGCCGCACCCCGCGCCGGACCTTGCGGGCGGCGATCTCCAGCTGCTCGAGGCGCTTGAGGAAGTCCTTCTCGAGGAGGGGGGCGGTCATTGGGGGGACGTGTAGGGGCGACCCTTCGGGTCGCCCGGCTTCGGCCGTGTTCGTGGTCGTAACGCGACGGCAACGGCCGGGCGACCCAAAGGGTCGCCCCTACAAATCCCATGGCCGTCGGATCGATGCGGGGTGACCGGGATCATTCGGGATGCAACAGGTCCTTCTGCGGCGCGTGCTCGAGGATCCCCGTGACGAGGGCCTCCGCGTTCACGCCGTCCGCCTCCGCCTCGAAGCCGAGGATGAGGCGGTGGCGGAGGGCGAGGTGGGCGACCGCGGCGACGTCGCGGAAGCCGACGTTGTAGCGCCCGTCCATGAGGGCGGCGACCTTGCCCCCCATGACGAGGGCCTGGGCGGCGCGGGGGCTCGCCCCGAACCGCACGTACTTCGTCACCGCCTCCGGCGCCCACGTCCCGCCGGGGTGGGTCGCGAGCACGATGCGGCTGGCGTAGTCGGCCACGTGGGGGGCGACGGCGACCTCGCGCACGAACCGCTTCCACCCTTCCACCTCGGCCCCGTCCATGACGGCCCGGAGCTCGGCCTCCAGCGAGCCCGTCGTCCGCGTCAGCACGACGTTGAGGTCCTCCCGGTTGGCGTAGCCCACGGTGACCTTGAAGAGGAAGCGGTCGAGCTGGGCCTCGGGGAGGGGGTAGGTCCCCTCCATCTCGATGGGGTTCTGGGTGGCGATGACGAAGAACGGCTCCTCGAGCCGGTGGGTCTCCCCGCCCACGGTGACGGAGTGCTCCTGCATCGCCTCCAGCAGCGCCGACTGGGTCTTGGGCGTGGCGCGGTTCACCTCGTCGGCCAGCACGATGTTGGCGAAGATCGGCCCCTTCTGGAACTGCAGGGACCGGTGGCCCGTCTCCTCCGAGAGCACCGTCGTGCCCACGACGTCGGAGGGCATGAGGTCGGGGGTGAACTGGATCCGGCGGAACTTCAGATCCATCACCCGGGCGAGGGTCCGGACCAGCAGCGTCTTGCCGAGGCCGGGCACCCCCTCGAGCAGGCAGTTGCCGCCCGTGAAGAGGCAGGTGAGGGTCGCGTCCACCACGGGCCGGTTGCCGACGATGACCCGGCCGATCTCGTCGCGCAGCGCGGTGAACCGCTCCCGGAACGTCTCGGCGCGGGCGCGGGGGTCGGCCGGAATCGGTTCGGTCATGGGGCTCCTTGGTCTGCGTTCACGAGTTGTCCTCCCACGTGGACCGGCGGCGGGCGCGGCGCTTGGCCTTGAGGAGGTCGTCGCTGGCGGCGGGGGGCGGGGGCGGGGCGGCGGGCCCCGCCTGCGGGACCGCGGGGGACACCGGGTCC
>CAZWGT010000290.1:0-4169 GCA_964633345.1 uncultured Planctomycetota bacterium | reverse complement strand
CCGCCGATGACCCGGGGGAGGCGCTTGAACGGGGACGCGCCCTCCATCTCCGCCTCGGCGAGCGCGGCGACGACGTCCTTGTAGAGGGGCTCGCCCGCCGCCCCCGGCTCCTTGGTGCGGTCGAGCACCGCGACGGCCTTCGCCGTCCTCGGGATCGCCGCCAGCAGGAGGTCGCGCGCGAGGGGCCGGAAGAGCCGGACCTTGACGATCCCGACCTTCTCCCCCTCCTTCAGAAGCCTCTCGACGGCCTCGTGGGCGACCTCGGCGCCGGACCCCATGAGGACGATCACCCGCTCCGCCGCGGGATCGCCGACGTAGTCGAAGAGGCGGTAGGCCCGCCCCGTGATCGCCGCGAAGCGGTCCATGGCCTTCTGCACGATCCCCGGGCAGGCCTCGAAGAAGGGGCTGGCGCTCTCGCGGGCCTGGAAGAAGACGTCGGGGTTCTGGGCGGTGCCGCGGAGCACGGGGCGGTCCGGGGTCATGGCCCGGGCGCGGTGGGCGGCGACGAGGTCGTCGTCGATCATCCCGCGCAGGTCGTCGTCGGAGAGGAGGTCGATCTTGGCGACCTCGTGGCTGGTGCGGAAGCCGTCGAAGAAGTGCAGCGTGGGGACGCGGGACTCCAGGGTGGCCGCCTGGGCGATGGCGGCGAAGTCGTGGGCCTCCTGCACCGACCCGGAGCAGAGCATCGCCCACCCCGTGGAGCGGCAGGCCATGACGTCGGAGTGGTCCCCGAAGATCGAGAGCGCGTGGGTGGCGACGGTGCGGGCCGACACGTGGAAGACCGTCGGCGTGAGCTCGCCGGCGATCTTGAACATGTTGGGGATCATGAGCAGCAGGCCCTGGGAGGCAGTGAAGGTGGTCGTCAGGGAGCCGGTCTGGAGGGCCCCGTGGACGGCCCCGGCGGCGCCCCCCTCGCTCTGCATCTCCACGACGAGGGGCACGGTGCCCCAGATGTTCTTCTTCCCCTTGGCCGACCACTCGTCGGAGTGCTCCCCCATGTTGGAGGAGGGGGTGATGGGGTAGATGGCGATGACCTCGTTGGTGCGGTGGGCGACGGAGGCGGCCGCCTCGTTCCCGTCGAACGTCACCTTCGTGCGCGCCATGGTCGGACTCCTCGGGCCCTCGGGCGGAATCGGCGCGGCCCCGTCCCCGGTCGAATGCACGGGGTGTGCCGCGGTCCCCGTCCTCCCCGGGCTCACTCAACCTCTTGGGGCTGAAGCAGTTGCGCCAGGACCTTGCGGGCCGTCACGGGAGGGGGGAGAAAACCCCGTGGAAGATTCCCCGCCGACGCTGGTTCCCGACGCCCGGCCGGAATAGGATGGGCCGCGAAGGAAGCGGTCCGCGGGAGCGGACGGGTGCCTGGTGGCCCCCCCAGTCTTCAAAACTGGTGAGCCCCCTCATAAGGGGCGGGTCGGTTCGATTCCGATGCGCTCCCGCCACGACCGTACGCCGCAACGACTTGTGGCGACGAAGGCCGCGCCGGCGAGGGCCGATCCACGGCCCTCGAGCCGGGGTGGCCCTTTCCCAGGCCGACACTGAAGTGCGAACCCCGGGGGTGCGCCTGTCCCTGCCCGGGTCCAAGGCGCCGGGGTCCCGTGTTCAAGGGTGCGGACCATGGAACACACGCGCATCGTCGTGTCCCGGTATGGGGGGCCCGAGACCCTCGAAGCGGTCGAAGAGGAGCGCCCGGAGCCGAAGGCAGGAGAGGTCCTGGTGAGGGTCCAGGCCGCCGGGGTCTCGCTCCCCGACCTGATGATGACCGAGGGCATCCACCCCGAGACGCCGGTGCTTCCCTTCACGCCGGGGTGGGACCTGGTGGGCGTCGTGGACCGGGTCGGAAGCGGGGTCCCCGGCATCGTCCCGGGCCAGACGGTCGCCGCACTGCCGATCCACGGGGCGTACGCGGAGTACGTCTGCCTGCCGCAGGAGGAGTTCGTGCCGGTCCCGCCCGGCCTGGACCCCGCGGAGGCCGTCAGCCTCCTCCTCAACTACGTCACGGCGTACCAGATGGTGCACCGTTCCGCCCGCGTCCGGCCGGGCCAGCGCGCGCTGATCCACGGCGCGGCCGGCGGGGTGGGCACGGCCCTTCTGCAGCTCGGGCGCCTCGCCGGGCTGGAGATGTACGGCACCTGTTCCCCGGCGGGGTTTCCGGTCGTCACGGAACTGGGCGGCGTCCCCATCGACTACCGGCGGTGTGACTTCGTGGAGGAGATCCGCCGCCTCACGGGCGACGGCGTGGACGTCGTCTTCGACGGGATCGGGGGCGCCCACATCTGGCGCTCCCGGAAGGCGCTCCGCCGCGGCGGGAAAGTGGTCGCCTACGGTCTGACCGGGGCGCTCCGCGGGGGGAAGCTGGCCACGGGGCGGCGCCGACGCTTCCGCGGCATCGCGGTCTTCGGGGTGTACATCGTCGGGAGTTGGCTCTTCCCGGGGCGCAGGCGCGTGGTCCCCTACAGCATCCAGTGGCTCAAGCGCCGGAAGCCGGGGATGTTCCGGGAGGACCTGATCGCCCTGTTCGACCTGCTGGGACGGCGGAAGGTCGAGCCCCTGATTGCGCGGCGTTTCCCTCTCGCCGGGGCCAGGCAGGCGCACGAACTGCTCGAGAAGGGAGGCGTAGCCGGGAAGATCGTCCTCGTCCAGGGCGGTGCATCGCCTGGGGCATGATCCGGGACCGGCCGCGGGAGGGGCAGCGTCCGGTCGTGAAGCGGATGCCGACGGGGTCGGCCGAGCCCCGCGAGGAGCAAGCGGGACTATGCCGCCGTGGAGGTCTAGCATGGGAGGAGGTCCCGACGGGGTGGAGGACGACGTGGCACCCGAAACAGCCGCAGTGTCGTACAGGAGGTGGACCCTGTCCCACCCCCTGGTCCTTCACTGGGTCCTCAACCCTGGGGTGGCGTTCAACGAGGTGTTCCTGGGCCAGCGTCTTCCGAAGGTCATGCTCGTCGACCAGACCAGCGACCGCCCGTTCATGGAGCGCTGTTTCGTCCCCTGTCCGGCCTGCGGCGAACGGCACGATGCGCGTCTGTGGAGCCGGTCGAACGCCATCGGTCACTGGTTCGGCTACGTGTGCCCGGAGTGTGGCGGGAACATCCCCTGCCTCTGGAACCTGACCAGCCTCCTCGTGCTCGGCGTGACGGCCCCGGCGTGGATCGTGCCCGTGCTCCTCTGGAGGAAACGGTGGCTGGAGTTCGAGCGGCGGAGGGTCGTCGCGAAGCGGCAGGGGGCGGCCGTCGATGCCGCGAGCGTCCCGTGGACGAGGATCGGGGTGCTGGGGTTCGGAGGCTTCCTCTGGCTTCTGACCGGCGTGCTGCCGCAGGTGGTCGCGCTGGTGCAAGGGGATGAAGTGGACGGAGCCCATGTCCTCTCCACGCTGCCGGTGTGTCTGGTCGTCGGGCTCGGATGGGGCCTCTCCATGAGGTACTTCATGACGCGGCGGCCACGGCCGTCCGCCTCCGGGTCGAGGTAGCTGGAGGTCCATGTCCATGCAGGAGAGCGGAGGTTCGGTCTGGGGCCGCGTGGTGGATCGCGCGGGCAACCCCGTGCCCGAGGCCGTCGTCCACTGGGTCGACCCGCGCCCCGGGGACCCGCCGGTGCTCCCGCGCCTGCGCTTCTTCCCCTTCGCGACGACCGACTCGACGGGAGGATTCTGGGCCGCGGACCTCCCTCCCGGTCCCGGACTCCTCGTGGCCGACTGGAACGGGATCCTCGTGACGGCCGACGGGGGCCGCTGGGAGCACGGGACGCGGCTCGACCTCCCGGTCCCGAGGGAGCCCGAGGTCGTGCTCCGGTTCCCCCACGTCCCGCAGGACTTCGCGCGCCTGCGCGGGACGCTGTCGCTTCCCGACACCCGGCCGGCGCGGGACCTGAGCGTGGGCCTCCTCAAGGAGGGCCTGCCGCACCCGGTCGGCAGGGCCCGCACCGACGTCCACGGGAACTTCGAGATGCCCCGGCTGCCGCCGGGGAAGTACACCATCGTCATCAACGGCACCGCCGAGGTCGCCGACGGCGCGGCCCCGATCGAGATCTTCGGCGGGAAGACCACCACGATCCAGTCCACCCTCCAGCCCCGGCCGCCCGGGCCGCGCCACAGGGCGCGCGCGGTCTGCTGCGACGAGAACGGCATCCCGCTGGCCGGCGTGATGGTCCTCTTCTTCGGCCCGAACTACAAC
>CAZWGT010000289.1:0-4180 GCA_964633345.1 uncultured Planctomycetota bacterium | reverse complement strand
ATCTTCCCCAGGGCCCGCGCCGCCTCCCATCGGAGGTAGTAGTCCTCCTCCGGATCCCCCACGATCGCCGCCAGCGCCTTCACCGCGACGGGCGAGTCCTTGCCCACGCTGCCCAGTGCACGCGCGGCGTTCCGCGGCCCGAATTGGGTCCCGCTCTTCAGCACCTGCACCAGGGCGTCGATCACGGGTTCCGAACCGTCCCCGATGGCGTGCAGGGCGTCAGCGACGGCGTCCCGGGTCGCCGGGTCCCCGTCCTTGAACGCTGCAAGGATCGCCGGCACGAAAGGACGGGCCTTTGCTCCGAACTCACCCAGCGCTCTGATCGCCGCGCGCTCCACCTCGGGCTCGTCGCAATCCGTGGCCGCCACCAGCAGCGGGATCACCTCGGCGGCGTACTTTCGGCATCGGCCGAGGCCGAGGACGCCGGCAGCACGAATGGAAGGGACCTTCTCCTTCTCGAGAACCTCCCGGAAGATCGCCATCCACTCCATCGGGAGTTCGCGTCCCGCCAGGCCGACGAAGTTGACCAGCGCGATGATGGCGGAGCCCCGCACCTCTTCGACCCGGTCCTTCGTGCAGCGGAGCACCCCGTCGACGATCTCCGGCCGTTTCCATGCGCCCTCCGGGGGGAACAGCCCCCCCCAGTACAGCAATGCCGCCATCCGCACCTCCGTTCGCTCCGACGCGAAGGCCGCGGGAGGGTCGATTCGAACGAGCGCCTTCGCCGACCAGGCGCGGACCGCCTCGTCACGGTCCCCGAGGAGTTTGATGATCTCCGCCACCGCCGGCTTCGCCGCCGCCTCCGCATTGCCCAGGGCGCCCGCCGCATTGGCCCGCACCACCGGATCGGCCGACCCGAGCCCCTTCATGAGCCCGGGCACGACCTCGCCGGCGAGCGGACCGAGCCGCCACAGGAGCGTGACCGCTTCGCGGCGCACCTCCTGGCGGGTGTCGAGGATCTCGGCCGCGATCTCCGGGAGGACCCTCTTCACGGCGACGGCGCCGAGCCGCTCCACCGCCTTCGCGGAGGTCGCGCGGACGTAGGGGTCCGCGTCGCCGATCGCCCGGACCAGGTCGAGCGCGGCCTCTCCGGCATCCGGCCCCAGTTTCCACAGGGCATAGGCGGCCTTCTTGCGAGCCACCACATCCTCGGCAGTCAGTTGCGCCACCCACTCGGCGGTCGTCTTCCCCTCATGGCGAGCGGGCGGCGGTGTTGCTGCATCATCCCCAGCCAAAGAGACTCTTGTGGCTGCCATCGCGACCACGACGGCCAGAACCGCGATAGCGCGCAAAGGGCACCTCCGAACGAACCATCCTACCTCTGCGTGGGCAGGCGCGGCTTCGGGCATCCTGCGCGGTGCCACCAATCGATGGGCGAATCCGGAAGCCGGGTGGTTGGACCCGCTCACTCTCCCCGGAAGACGACGGAGCCGCCCTTCCCGGCCTCGATATGAACCTTCTCTTCTCGGTTGCCGGCGGGCGTCTCGAGTCGGACCGCGTAGTCACCCGGTAGGAGGGGGATCCACCCAAGGTTCAGGGCACCCTGCTCCACGCCGCGCCGCTCCTTGATGACGGTCCCCTTCGCGTCGAGGAGGACGAGGCGCGCCGCGCGCCCGAACGCGCGCTGCTCCTCGGTGGGAGCCTGCCCCGTGCCGGCAGGACCGGCCGGGAACCTCGGGTCGCGGACAGAGACGGTCAGGGTGCCGCAGACGGCCAGCACGGCGTCGAATCGGACCTCCCTTGCGTCCGCGGGGACGATGAGGGTCTCCCCGCCGGCGGGCGCCATCGGGGGCCCCGTCTCCCCCGAGTAGACGCTCACGCGGTAGCTTCCCGGCCGCAGCCCTCCCAAGCGGTAGGTCCCGTCCGGTTCGAGCCGCGCATGGAACCCCTCTTCGGTGCCGAGCGCGGGGTCGAAGGAGACGAAGGCGATGCCATACCCCTTGAGCGGGAGGCCACCCGCCTCGCGCACGGTTCCGAAGGCGGTACTGCCCCGGGAGAGAGCGACGGCGATGGGCGGGACGGGGGCCCCGGCCCGGACCTCGATCCCGGTGCGGTCGAAGGGTACGTACCCCTCAACGAAGACGCGGAGCTTCCATGTCCCCTCGGGGACATCGGTGATCCGGAACCGTCCGCCGGGGTTGTCCCGCCCGCGAGGAGCCATGAACCACCCAGCTGGACCGGATACGCTTGCATCGAATCGGAGGATCGGCTCTCCCGAGGCGGCATCCGTAACCGTTCCCTCGATGGCTCCGGCGGGGGAAGCCTCGACGGCCGGGAGACGGATCTCGAGTCCCGTGGCGTCGGCCTCGACGCCGGGCATTGATGCCTTGCGGACCTCGGCCGCCGGCCGGCCCGAACGGAAGGGACTCGGACCTTCTGCTGTGAGCGTGAAGGGCCCTTCAGACAGGTCTTCCAACCGGAATGCACCGTCTCCATCCGTGATCGCAAAACCTCCATCCCCGCCTCCCGCCAGCGGGAAACCCGGCTCGGAGACCATCGAACTGTCAGAGACCGAGACCACCGCCCTGGCGACAGGCTTCCCGTCCGCTTCCACGACGCGGCCCGAAATGGAGTGGGGGGATCCAAGGACCACTTCCACGGGCGGACGTTCCTCGAAGGTGGGGACGATGGACCCCTTGGCGGAACCGTGTCCCCTCGCCCGGACCAGTACCGTCTCCCCGGGGAACGGCCCTGGCCCGCTCCCGGCCCTCCCGATGGGGAACCAGAGTCGGACCCGTCCGTCCCGATCGGTGGCGGAGGCAAAGCCCGCCTGTTGGCGGGTCACCAGCGCGCCCCAGATGGGGCGTCCGTCGGTGTCCTTCACGAGGAGGTCGGCGAATGCACGGTCGTTCATGGGGAGAACGAGATCGGGGGCCCCTGTCGTCTTCCCCGCGGTGACCACGACCGCCACCGCGTCCTTCTCCTCGATGGTGCGGGCGGGTTGCTCCTTGGAGGAGGCGCGCAACAGAACTCGCTTCTCCTGCTCTCGGCAGGCGGGCACTCCCTCGATCCTGTATCGGCCATCCGGTCCCGTCTTCGCCACGACGCCCGGAACCTCCCCGAGGTACTCCGGCATTCCTACACTGGTGGGTATTCCGTCCACCTTCGCCCACACTCCGGCTCCGACAACAGGACGTCCGTCACCTTCCATGACGCGGCCTTCGATGACGGCCGTGGTCCAAAGGCGGATCTGGATCTCCCTGGCGCTCCCCTCTAACGCCTCCGGCAGCATCTCGGACGACCATGTCCACCCCTGTTTCCAGGCACCCACGCGGCCCGCGAAGGAACGGGGTCCGGTCCATGGCTCGTCTCCGGCCAGCGATGTCGCGCCCGCGGCGGGGAGTCGCTCGAGTGTGAAGGACCCGTCGTTCCCCGAGATCGCCTCCCCTATGGGCCTGGGAACGAAGGGCGGAGAGAGGTTGGTCCCGTTGGGCCGCCCGAAGCCGAGAGCTCCCGTCCGATCCCACGCCCCAACACGCGCCCCCGGGATCGGCAGTCCCGTCTCCCCGTCCACGACGGTGCCGCGGAGGGTCCAGCCCCGGGTCAGGGTGAAGTCGGTCTTCCACTCGACCCCGGTGGTGAAGGTCGGTGGGAGCGGGAAGATCGTCCCCACGAACAACGGCGCGAAACCGTTGGCGCTGACATCGAAGGCCAGGAGGTCCGGCGCGAGGCGGGTACCGCTGGTGGCGAGGGCCGGAGGGACACCTTCCACGCGATATGCGCCGTCTGTACCGGAGACAGCCTCGCGATCCAGGACCAGCGCATCGACCATACGATGCACGCGGACGACGGCGCCGGACACGGGATTCCCGTTCGTATCGCGGACGAAGCCCACGACGGAGACGGGACGATCGAGCACCAGACGCAGGTCCTCGCCGGGCAGGACTTCGGCGAACAGCGCCGAGCCGAACCCCGGGGCCTCTGCAAGGACCGAGTACCCGGGAGCCGTCCCGCTGAGTTCCACGATGAAGCGGCCGTCAGCACCCGAACTGGTGGAGTGGAGGGCGCCCCCAGGCATTGGAGCGGCCGGGGGCGGCACTGCCTTCTCGAGGTTTCCAGGGAGGGAGACCACCCGCGCTCCGGAGATCGGATGTCCCTCGCGGTCCACGACGACCCCGGTCGCCCGGGGTGGGCCGTCCGAATCTGCGAATGGCGGAGGGTGCATATCCGGCGTCTTGGC
>CAZWGT010000288.1:0-4184 GCA_964633345.1 uncultured Planctomycetota bacterium | reverse complement strand
CGGGTCTCGGTCATTCACCTGGCGCCGGGCATCGACGAGGGGCATGCCCGGCCGGACTACCCGTTGCCGTCCCTCCCGTTCTTCCTCCACGTGGGAAGCCGGGCAGCGGGATACAAGAACTTCGATCGCCTCCTCCGCGCCTTCTCCCGGTTCTGCGCGGAGGATCGCGACACGATACTGGCTGTCGTGGGCAAGCCGTTCAACGACCAGGAACGGGGATGGATGAAGGCCCTCCCCCTTAAGGGCAGGGTAGACCACCTGGGAGTCGTGGATGACGGCGCGCTGGCCTCCCTCTACCGGGCAGCCCTCGCGCTCGTGTATCCCTCGCGCTACGAGGGATTCGGCATCCCCCCGCTGGAGGCCATGGCCTGCGGCGTGGTGGTGGTCGCCGCGAATGCCGGGAGCGTCCCGGAGATCGTGGGCGAGGCGGCCCTGCTCTTCGAGGCGGAGAGCGACGGGGACCTCCTCCGCGCCCTGCGCGCGGCCGCGACGGATGCCGCCGGGAGGGCCGCCCTGCTGGCGGCTGGCAAGGCGCGGGCCGCCAAGTTCACGTGGGCCGAGTCGATCCGCAGGACCATCGAGGTTTACGAGAAGGTGCAGCGGGCGAGCAGTCCCCTGGGCGCGGGTTAGCCGGTGCGGCAGAGGGCCTCCTGGATGTCGGATCAGCCTTCCTGCCCTGCAATCCGGGTTAGCCCAGCCTCTCCAAGTCCGCCGCGACCATCATGTCCACCAGTTCCTCGAACTTGACCCTCGGGCTCCAGCCCAGTTCCTTGCGTGCCTTGCCGGCGTCGCCCAGCAGGAGGTCCACCTCCGCGGGGCGGAAGTAGGCCGGGTCAGTCTTCACGTGCGGCTTCCAGTCCAAGCCCGCCGCCGCGAACGCCCGCTCGACGAACTCCCTGACCGAGTGGGTCTCCCCCGTGGCGATCACGTAGTCCGTCGGTTCGGGGTTCTGGAGCATCAGGTACATCGCCTCCACGTACTCCTTGGCGAAGCCCCAGTCCCTCCGGGCATCCAGGTTGCCGAGGAGCAGTTCCTTCGACCGCCCCTTCTTGATGGATGCGACGGCGTGGGTGATCTTCCGGGTGACGAACTCCAGGCCGCGCCGTGGGGACTCGTGGTTGTAGAGGATCCCGCACGAGACCTTGAGGCCGTAGGCCTCCCGGTAGTTGCGCGACAGGTCGTAGCCCGCGACCTTGCTGATGCCGTACGCGGAGCGGGGGTGGAACGCGGTCGTCTCGGTCTGCGGCGTTTCCCGCACCTTCCCGAACATCTCGGAGGAGCCGGCGAAGTAGAACCGGCAATCCGGAACCGCGCTGCGCGCCGCGCTGAGCATGTAGTGGGTTCCGCCGATGTTCGTCGAGAGGGTGGAGAACTCGTCCTCGAAGGAGTAGGAGACGAAGCTCTGCGCCGCCAGGTGGTAGATCTCGTCGGGCAGGACGGTGCGGACCACCTCGAAGAGGCTCGGGTAGCTCTCCAGAGACGCTGCGTGCAGGTGAATCCGGTCGCGGACCGTCCGCAGCCGGTACATGCGATGGTCGGGATCCTCCAGGGCGACTCGCCGCACGATGCCGTGCACCTCGTAGCCCTTCTCCAGGAGGAGTTCCGCGAGGTAGCCGCCATCCTGCCCGGTGATGCCGGTAATGAGCGCCTTGCGCATCGACAGCCCCCCTGGAGTCCAGGTCCTTCGTCCCGAAGCGGCGCATCGTCGGCGGAACGCGGATCGGCGGGGAAGGATTCCCCGGCTGCGCCCCGGGATGCGCCCCGTCGGGCGAGCCTTCGCCCCCCGCTCTCCACCCTGCTATTCTGCGCCGCATCTCCATGATCCCCGACCTCTGGAAGCACCGGGATCTCCTCTGGCTCCTCACCGTGAGGGAGATCCGCATCCGCTACGCCCGCGCCCTGCTGGGCGCCGGGTGGGCCCTCACCATGCCCATCGTCATGATGGCCACCTTCACCGTCCTCAGCTTCGACCGCCTCGTCCCCGGCGACAGCCCCTTCCGCCAGGCCGGCATCCCCTACTCCGTCTTCGCCTACTGCGGCCTCGTCGCGTGGACCCACTTCTCCACCTCCGTCACCCAGGCCACCCCGGCCCTCGTCCACGCCCGCGACATCCTCCGCAAGTCCGCGTTCCCCGCCGAGGTCGTCCCCCTCGCCAAGGTCCTGGCGGCCCTCCTCGACCTCGCCATCGGACTCACCTTCCTCGTCGGCCTCATGCTCTGGAAGGACGTCCCCTTCCAGGCGACCGCCTGGGCCGTGTTCCCCGTCTTCCTGCTCCAGCTCCTCTTCACCTCCGGCGTCGCCCTCCTCTGCTCCGCGGGCAACATGTTCTTCCGGGACGTCAACTACGTCGTCCAGGTCGGCGTCGTCCTCGCCATGTTCGCCACCTCCGTCGTCTACCCCGTGGACGAGGCGGCCATCCGGCCCGCGTGGGTCGGCACTCTCATGACCTGGAACCCCATGTCCTCCTACATCGACGCCTACCGCTCCGCCCTCCTCCTCGGCCGGTGGCCGTGGGACCGCCTGCTCCCCGGCGTCGTCGGCGCGGCCCTCTCCTTCGGCCTGGGCGGGTGGATCTTCCGATCCCTCTCCCACCGGTTCGCGGAGGAGGTCTGATGGGGGAGAGGAGGGTCGAGTTCCGCGGCGTCACCAAGGGCTTCCGCCTCCGCAACCGCTCCGACGCCCTCCGGGACGCCATCCCGAGGCTCCTCGGCCGGATCGCGGGGAGGCCGGCCCCGGCCGCGGGCCGGTTCGTCGCCCTCGACGGGGTGGACTTCCACGTGGACGAGGGGGAGGTCCTCGGCATCGTCGGGGCCAACGGGGCGGGCAAGAGCACCGCGCTCCGGATCGCGGCGGGGATCTACCGCCCCGACGCCGGCGAGGTGATCGTCCACGGCCGCACCTCCGCCCTCATCGAGCTGTCCGCGGGGTTCCACCCCGATCTCACGGGACGGGAGAACATCTTCCTCGTCGGCGCCCTCCTCGGCCTCCGTCGCAAGCAGATGGACGGACTCATCGAGCCCATCGCCGCCTTCGCCGACATCGGGGAGTTCCTCGAGTCCCCCGTGCGCATGTACTCCACCGGCATGGCCGTGCGCCTGGGGTTCGCGGTGGCGGCCTTCGTCCCCTCCGAGGTCCTCCTCGTGGACGAGGTGCTGGCCGTGGGCGACATCGACTTCCAGTCCAAGTGCCTCCGCAAGATGGGGGAGCGCCGGGAGCAGGGGGTCGCGGTCCTGTTCGTCTCCCACAACCTCCAGGTCGTCGAGCAGTTCTGCGACCGCCTGCTGTTCATCCACCACGGCAAGGTCGTGGCCGAGGGGGCCCCGCGGGAGGTCCTGGGCGAGTTCCGCCGGTTCCTCGCCGACGAGAAGAGCCTCGACCTCATCCGGGAGTCGGCCACCCCACGGATCCGGCGGGGGACCGGCGATGCGAAAGTGGAGGGGGTCCGCGTCGGCGCGGCGACCCTCGGCGGGGAGTTCGAGGTCTCGGGGACGTGGCGGGTGGAGAGGCCCGTGGGCTCCCCCGTGGCGTCCGTCTCCGTCCACACGATGCAGGGTTCCCTCGTCCACGAGACGCGCGTCCCCCTCCCCGCGGGGAAGCCGGAGGGGCGCTTCACGGTCGCCTTCCCCACCCTCGCCCTTCTCCCGGGGGACTACGAGGTGTCCGTGGCGCTGACGGACACGACCGGCCTCCTCGTCCACGACTTCCACCAGCGCCTCTACCCCCTGAAGGTCGAGGGCGTCCTCCCCAAGGGCCAGGACGGCCTCGTCGCCATGGACCCCCGGTGGCGGTTCGAAGGGACGGACTGACCCCGTGTGCGGCATCGCCGGGGCGCTCGCGCTCGACGGCGGCGCGCCGGGCGCCTCCCTCGTCCGCACGATGGCCGGGGCGCTCGCCCACCGCGGCCCCGACGGGGAGGGGTTCTTCGACGAGGGCCCCGTCTCCCTCGGCCACCGGCGGCTGTCCATCCTCGACCTCACCCCGGCCGGGGCCCAGCCCATGGCCGACGCGTCGGGGCGGTTCGTCATCACCTACAACGGGGAGATCTACAACTACCTCGAGCTGCGGGCCGACCTCGAGGCCGACGGCGCGGAGTTCCGCTCCCGCTCCGACACCGAGGTGCTCCTCGAGCTGGCCGGCTTCATTCCAGAGCGTCTGGGTCACGGACACCTCCGCCACCGCGAGCT
>CAZWGT010000287.1:0-4189 GCA_964633345.1 uncultured Planctomycetota bacterium | reverse complement strand
CTCCTCTCGGACTGGAACGTCTGCTCCCGCGAGCCCGTGGTGCGCCAGTACGACCACGAGGTGCAGGGGACCTCCGCCCTGAAGCCCTTCGCCGGGCCCCGGCGGTTGGGCCCCATGGACGCCGCCGCCGCGGCCCCCCTGGAGACCGCTCCCCGCGGCGTCGTCGTGGCCTGCGGCCTGTACCCCGGGTACACCGACCACGACCCCTACGCGATGGCGGCGGCGGCCATCGACGAGGCGCTGCGCAACGCCGTCGCCGTCGGCGCGGATCCCGACAGGATCGCCCTGCTGGACAACTTCTGCTGGGCCGACGCGCGCCGCCCCGAGGAGCTCGGGGCCCTCGTGCGCGTGTCCGAGGCCTGCCGCGACACCGCCATCGCCTTCGGGACCCCGTGGATCTCCGGCAAGGACTCCCTCCACAACGAGTTCGACGCGGGCGGCCGGCGCATCGCCATCCCCGGAACGCTGCTGGTCTCCGCGCTGGGCGTCGTGGAGGACGTGGGCGCGCTGATTTCCATGGACCTCAAGGCCGACGGTTCCTCCCTCTACCTGCTGGGCGTCACGCGGGACGAGCGGGGCGGCGGTCTTCTTGCCCGGCGCGCCGGTTCCCGGGGCGGCACGGTCCCCCGCTGCCGCCCGGAGGAGTCCCTGCGCGTCTTCCGCGCCCTCCACGGCGCCATCCGCGCGGGCCTCGTCCTATCCTGCCACGACCTCTCCGACGGCGGTCTCTCCGTGGCCCTGGCGGAGATGTGCCTGGCCGGGGACCTCGGGGCGCTGGTGCGCCTGACCTCCGTCCCCTTCGAGGGGCCCGAGGCCACGGACGGGGCGCTCCTCTACTCCGAGTCCACGGGCCGGTTCCTCGTCGAGGTGGACCCGGCGAAGGCCGCGGCCTTCGAGGCCTCGACGGCGGGCCTTCCCCGGGCCCGGATCGGCACGACGGAGCCGGGGGAGCGGCTGAGGGTCCTGGGCCTTCGCAGCGCGCCGCTGCTCGACGAGCCGGTCGCCGCGCTCCGCGGGGCCTTCCTACGGAGGCTCCCCCTGTGACCGCCCCCCGGGTCCTCGTGTTCCGCTCGGCCGGGACGAACTGCGACGCCGAGATCGTCCACGCGTTCGGCATGGCCGGGGCCTCCGTCGTCGAGCGGCACCTCGAGGAGGTGCTGGCCTCCCCCGCCCTGCTCCGCGAGGCGGAGATCCTCGCCTTCCCCGGGGGCTTCACCTACGGGGACGACGTGGCCTCGGGAGCGGTGTTCGCCGTGAAGCTGCGCGCGCGCCTGCTGCCGGAACTCCTCCGCGCCGTCGAGGGGGGGCGGCTGGTGCTCGGCGTCTGCAACGGCTTCCAGATCCTCGTCCGCGCCGGCCTGCTGCCCGCCGTCGCCGGGCCCGGCACGCAGGGCGAGGCGACGCTGGGGTTCAACGACTCCGCCCGCTTCGAATCCCGCTGGGTGACCCTCGAGGGGACCTCGGACCTCTCCCCGTGGATGCGGAAGGGGGACCGCATCGACTGCCCCGTGGCCCACGGCGAGGGGAAGTTCCAGGCCCGCGACGCCGCCCTCCTCGCCCGCATCGAGGCGGCGGGGCAGGTCGTGGTCCGCTACCGCATGCCCGCCGGCGACGCCCCCGGGACCTACCCCTCCAACCCCAACGGTTCCGCGGGGGACATCGCCGGCATCTGCGACCCGACGGGGCGGGTCTTCGGCCTCATGCCCCACCCGGAGCGGAACGTCCTCCCCTGGCACCACCCCGGCGCGGCGTCCCGACCCCGGCCGGAGGGCACGGCCAGCGGGCTGCGCGTCTTCGAGAACGCGGTGCGCTGGGTCCGGGAGCGCGCCTGACATGGCCCCGGAAGGGAACGAGTTCGAGGCCCTCGTCCGGTTCTCCCGGCTCCTCGGCGCCGACGAGTCCCTCGTCCTCCACGGGGGCGGGAACACCTCCGTCAAGCGGGTCGAGACCGACCACGCGGGCCGCCGGGTCCGGGTGATGCGGGTGAAGGGCTCCGGCGGGGACCTCCAGTCCATCGGGCCCGACGGCTTCTCCGGGGTGCGCCTGGACGACCTCGTCCCCCTCCGCGCCCGGAAGGACATGACCGACGCGGAGATGGTCGCCTACCTCGGCCGCTGCCTCACGGACCCCGACGCGAAGCGCCCCTCCATCGAGACGCTCCTCCACGGCTTCCTCCCCGACGCCGCCGTCTTCCACAGCCACGCCGACGCCGTCCTCGCCCTCACCAACAACCCCGACCCCCGCCGCCACGTCGCGGCCGCCCTCGGGGAGCGGTTCGTGATCGTCCCCTACCGCCGCCCCGGCTTCCTCCTGTCGAAGATGGTGGTCGCGGCGCGGGAGTCGAACCCCGGCGCGAAGGGGGCGGTCCTCCTCAACCACGGGCTCTTCACCTGGGCCCCGACGGTGAAGGAGGCCTACCGGGCCCACGTCGCCGCGGTCCGCGCCGCGCAGCGCTACCTGGCCCGCCGCCGGCGGGCGATCCGCCCGGCGCGGTCGACCGGGGACGCGACGGCCTTCGCCCCGGTCCTCCGCGGCCTGCTGGCGACCCCCCGCCGGATGGTGCTCCGCTTCGACGGTTCGCCGGAGGTGCTCGCCTTCGCGAATCGGCCCGACGCCGCCGCCCGCTGCCGGATCGGCCCCGCCACCCCCGACCACCTGCTCCACACGAAGCGGCTGCCCTGCTTCGTCGCCGATCCGGCCGACGCCGGGGGCGCGCTCCGCGAGTGGTCCCGCTCCTACGACCGCTGGGTGAAGCGCTGGAACCGGGAGGGCCACGCCGTGGAGGATCTCCTCCCGCGCGTGGTGATCGTGCGCGGCCTCGGGATGTGGACCGCGGGCCGGGACCCCCGCCAGGCGCGCGTCGTCGGGGACATCTACCGCCACACCGTCGGCATCATGGACGCGGCGGAGGGTCTCGGGGGCTTCCGCACCCTCTCCCCCCGGGAGCAGTTCCGGGGCGAGTACTGGGAGCTGGAGCTCTACAAGCGGACGCTGCTGCCGAAGGAGAAGGAGCTCGCCCGCCGGGTCGCCGTCGTCACCGGGGCCGCCCGCGGGATCGGGAAGGCCATCGCCGACCGCTTCCTCGCCGAGGGGGCCTGCACGGTCCTCCACGACCGGGACGCGGCCCGCCTGAAGTCCGCCGCCGCGGAACTCTCGAAGCGCCACGGGGCCGAGCGGGTGATCGCGGTGGCCGGGGACGTCACGGGCGAATCCGACGTGAAGCGCCTCTTCGACGCGGCCCGCCTCGGCTTCGGCGGGGTGGACCTCGTCGTCGCCAACGCCGGGGTGGCGCCCGCCGGCGCGGTGGACCGCCTCGCCCTCGCCGACTGGGAGCGGGCGCTGGCGGTCAACGCGACCGGCTCCTTCCTCGCCGCGCGGGAGGGGATGCGCACGATGAAGGCCCAGGGCACGGGCGGGGCCTTCGTGTTCATCGGGAGCAAGAACGTGCCGGCGCCGGGGAAGGAGTTCGGCGCGTACTCGGCGGCCAAGGCGGCGCAGACGCAGCTGGCCCGGGTGCTGGCGCTCGAGGGCGCCCCCCTCGGGATCCGGGTGAACGTGATCCACCCCGACGCGGTCTTCGAGGACTCGGGGCTCTGGTCGCCGGAATTGCGGGCGGAGCGCGCCCGGGCCCAGGGCATCGATCCGTCGGCGGTGCCGGAGGCCTACAGGAAGCGGAGCCTCCTCGGGCGCGAGGTGCGGCCGTCGGACGTCGCCGAGGCGGCGCTCTTCTTCGCCTCGGAGCGCTCCTCGCGGATCACCGGCGCGTGGCTCCCGGTGGACGCGGGGCTCAAGGAGGCATTCCCCCGCTGAGTCGCACCGTATCGTACGCCGCTACTCCCGCTTGGGCCGCACCAGGTCGAATTCCACCACCGTCTCGGTCCCGAAGCGGACCTCCACGCTCCGCGGCGGGACCGCTTCGAAACCCGGCAGGTGGGTGATCGTCACCTCGTGGGGACCCGCCCACAGCCCGTCGATTCGCGCCTCGCCCCCGCGGAATCCGCACGCCTGGGAGGTGACGACGCCCCCGGTCTCCGACTCCGCGGCGAGGCGCTCGAGTTCCTCGTTGTCCACCCTCAGCTTGGCCTCTGCCCAGCCGCCCCCCTCGAACGGCTTCCCGTCCAGCCGCAGTCGCACCACGAGCACCGCCGCCGGGCGGAGGGCGACCTTCACCTCGGCCTCGGCCCCGGCG
>CAZWGT010000286.1:0-4196 GCA_964633345.1 uncultured Planctomycetota bacterium | reverse complement strand
GAGATCGGATTCGAGGTGGGCCGCAGGAACGCGGGCGGCGTCTTCGACGTCCTCGCCTTCACGGCGCCCAACACCTCCTCCTTCCATCACGCCGGCCTCCTGCCCGACACCGGGTTCGTCTACGGCGTACGGGCGGTCAACACGACCGGAGTCTCCGTGCGCTCCGAGGCCGACGCCCGGACGCTCCCGACGCTTTCGGTGCTCGTCACGAGCGGCGCCCTCGCGGACTCCGCCCGCACCGGCAAGGACAGGCTGGAAGTGAGCGGCTCCTACGCCTTCGAAGCGGGGGACCCGGCCGGGGCTCTCGATCCCGTGGCCGACGGGGTTCGGTTCTCCCTCGCGGCGGGAGGGGTCGAGCTCGACTTCTACATCCCCGGATCTCCGGACACCTGGAGGGTCCGATCCGGGGTCTTCACGTGGAAGAGCCCGAAGGGTTCGACCACGAGATACGCCGTCAGGATCGACTCCGTCCGGGGGACCTTCCGTTTCACGGTCTCCGGCACGGACCTGCCGGGGCCGGCGGGCAACCCCTTCCGGGCGGGGTTCGGATCGGGAGACGAGGGGGGCTCCCACCTCGCCGACTGGACGGAGAGGAAGCCGGGCAGGTTCCTGCTCCGGGTCCCCTAGAACTCCAGCTCCAGGGTGCCGACGAGGTTCCTCCCCGGCTCGTTCACGCCGGACCCGTGGATGCGGTAGTCCCGGTCGAAGAGGTTCTCCAGGGCCACCGCCACGCGGACGTGCTCCGTGATCGCCCACCCCGCGCCGACGGACAGGACCGCGTACCCCGGCGTCCCCCCCGGGGGGATCCGCCGCGTGTCCGTCTCGTCCTTGAGGGAGAGGCGGTCCTGCCCGTCCACCGCCCGCCCCGAGATCCAGGCGCTCCAGGGCTGCGAGGGCCTTCCGTAGGCGACGGTGAGCGACCCCGTCACCGGCATGACGCGGGAGAGCGGTGCCCGCACCGTGGCGCCGGAGGGGTCGATCTGGTCCACCTCCCCCCGCATCCACGTGAACGCCCCCGTCACCCTCCACGCCTCCCCCGGGAGCGCCGACGCCTCGAGGTCCACCCCGTGGACCCAGCCGTCGCCGACGTTGTCCTTGCGCACCTCCGGGCTCCCGCCGACGAGGTTCCCCGTCGGGGAGGCGACGATGAGCCCGTCGATCCACGTCCTCCAGAGCGAGCCCTGGAACGTCCAGGCCCCCTCCTTCACGCGCACGCCGGCCTCGGCGGTGAGGAAGGTCTCCGGCTCGAGATCGAGGGTCGGGGTCTCGACCCCGCTCGTGTCGTCGAGGCGCGTCAGGTCGCTCAGGTTCGGGGCGCGGAACGCCTGGGAGAGCCCGCCGAAGGCGTTCACCGTCCCCGAGAGCGGCTGGACCGTCCGGAGGCTCCCGACGGTGTTCGTCCAGGAGTCGCGGAAGTCGGTGACGACCCCGGGGGAGGCGGGGTCGGCCACCTCGCCCGCCCGGGCCGCCGCGTAGGTGAACCGGACCGCCGGGACCAGGGTCCCCCCGCCGAGGGGGACCGCGTCCTGCAGGTAGACGCCGGCGAGGTCGTAGCCCGCGTCGTCGGCCACGGGCCCCTGGATGGCCTCGGCGGTCTGGACGCCGTCCAGGTAGGTCCTGCCGTAGGAGTCCACGGAGTCCCGCCACCATTCCACGCCGCCGGTGAAGGTCCCCCACGCCGTCTCCCGCTCCCCCTGGACCTGCAGGCCCAGGGTGTGGACCGTGAACCCCTGGATGTCGGTGCGCCCGCCGGTGCGGTCCCGGTCCTGCTCCTCCCCCTGGCGGTGCCAGGAGAGGGTGGCGGAGAGCCCGTCCCGCGCCGCGCGGGCGTAGACGAGGTCCCGCTCCTGGTCGAGGTCGCGCTTGAGTTCCGTCCCCACCGCGGTCCCGTGGAAGGGGACGGAGTCCACGGTCGTCTCGGTGCGGGGGACGTTGCGCTGGCGGACGTGCTGGAAGCCGAGGGTCCAGGCGACCCGCGCCCCGTCCTCGAAGTCCATCCGCAGGTCGGCGTCCCCCTCGCGGTAGGCGGTGCCGGGGAGCCGCCCGCTCCCCGCGCGGAGGTCCCCGTAGTCCTTCGAGGTCACGCCCGCGAACACGCCGAAGGCGTCCACGTTCCCCTCCCCCTCGACCCGCTGGGTGAAGGAGCGCTCCGCCGAGGAGGCGCGGGAGACGGTGCGGACGGAGCCGTGGGCCCCCTCCCCGAACTCCCGTCGGCGGCGCGCGAGGGCGTTGACCGCCCCGCCCACGGCGTCGCTCCCGTGGAGGACCGACCCCGGCCCGCGGACGAGTTCCAGGGCCTCCACGGTGTACAGGTCCACGGTGGACCAGTACTGGTTGGGCCCGGAGCGGAAGGTGGAGTTGTTGAGGCGGATCCCGTCCACGAGGAGGACCGTCTGGTACCCGGTGAACCCGCGGAGGAAGGGGGAGGCCTGCCCGTAGGCGGTCTTCTGCACCATCACCGACGCCTCGTCGAGGAGGCCGTCGGTCACGGTGCGGCGCAGCCGCTCCCGCTGGAGTTCCGCGAAGTCGATGCGCGCCCCGGAGTAGGGGGACTCGAAGAGGGTCTCCTCCCGGCGGGAGGCGGTGACGACCACCGCGTCCAGCTCCCCCTCCCGGGGGGCCTCCTGGGCGAGGGCGGGGGCGGCGAGGACGAGGAGAAGCGCCGCGGCCGGGGGGGCTTTCATGCCTCCGGGGAGCGCAACGCGCGTGCCCGGGGTGCCCCGGGGCGGGACGGGCCCGCCCCTGTCGGAGGTTTCGACAGCCCTACGTCCTCCGTGCCGACGCGAGCATCGCCTCGACCTTGGCCAGCAGGCGGTCGGGGGCGAAGGGCTTGGGGAGGAACTCCATGTTCGAGGCGGCGGCGTCCTCGTCGAACAGCGCGTCGTAGGAGTACCCCGACATGAAGATGACGCGCAGCCCGGGCCGCTCGGCGCGCAGGCGCTGGGCCACCTCCTTGCCCGTCAGGCCCGGCATCATCACGTCCGTCAGCAGGAGGTCGATCCGCTCCGCGTACTTCGCCGCGATGCCGAGGGCGTCGGCGCCGTTCCCGGCCTCGAGCACCGTGTACCCCGCGTCCCGGAGCACGTGGTGGATGAGGGTCCGCACCGCCCACTCGTCCTCGACGACGAGGATGGTGTCGGACCGGGGGCGCCCCTCCCCCTCGTCCCGGTCGCGGACCGGCCCGGGGGCGACGGAGCCGATCCGGGGGAGGTAGACGCGCACGGTCGTGCCGGCCCCCTCGCGGCTCTCGACCTTCACGTAGCCCTCGTTCTGCTTCACGATCCCGTAGACCGTGGCGAGGCCGAGGCCGGATCCCTTCCCCGGGTCCCGGGTGGTGTAGAAGGGCTCGAAGGCGTGGGCCAGCGCCTCCTCCCCCATCCCGCAGCCGTCGTCGGTCACGGACAGCAGGACGAAGGACCCGGGCCGCGCGCCGTCGTTCTCCCTCGCGAAGGCCTCGTCGATGGCGAAGTCGGCCGTCTCGACGGTGATCCGCCCCCCCTTCTCCCCGATCGCCTCCCGCGCGTTGGCCAGGAGCTGGAGGAGGACCTGCTCGAGCTGGACGGGGTCGATCTTCACGGGGCCGGTGCCCGGGGCGTGGCGGAAGAAGAGATCCGCCCGCGGGCCCGCGGCCTTGCGGAGATCGGGCTCGATCGCCGCCAGCGCCGCGGGGAGGTCGAGGACGCGGGGCCGGACGACCTGGCGACGGGAGAAGGCCAGCAGCTGGCTCGTCAGGGCGGCCGCCTTCTGGCCCGCCTTGAGGATCTCCTCCAGCTCGTGGCGGCCCGGGGAGGATCCCACGGTGCGCCCGAGGAGGATCTCGCTGTAGCCGTTCACGACCATCAGGAGGTTGTTGAAGTCGTGGGCGATCCCGCCGGCGAGCTGGCCGACCGCCTCCATCTTCTGGGCCATGAAGAGGCGCCGCTCCAGCGCGCGGCGGCGGCTCTCGTCCCGGGCGATGGCCAGCACGAGGTCCCGGGCGCCGATCCGCACGAGGGAGGCGGAGACTTCCGCGGGGACCGTGGTGCCGTCGGGGCGCGCGAGGTGGACGAGCTCCACCCGCACGGAGCCCGAGGCGGGCACGCGGGCGAGGTCGTCCCAGCCGGTGTCCGGGGCGTCGGGGGCGGCGAAGTCCTTCAGGCGGTGGCGGCGGATGTCGGCGGCGGGCCGGGCGGGGGGCGCCGCGGCGCGGCGGTGGG
>CAZWGT010000285.1:0-4201 GCA_964633345.1 uncultured Planctomycetota bacterium | reverse complement strand
CACGTCCCCGCGTCGGCTCGACCCTCCACAACGCCCGCGATAGAATCGCGAGGCACGGGGCGTAGCTCAGCCTGGCTAGAGCGCCTGCTTTGGGAGCAGGAGGCCGGAGGTTCGAATCCTCTCGCCCCGACCATCGTCGGGCGCCGGTAGCTCAGGTGGATAGAGCGGGAGATTTCTAATCTCCAGGTCGAGGGTTCGAATCCTTCCCGGCGCGCCACGCATCCACGGCGGGACACGGTGGTGGGCGTAGCTCAGCTGGTTAGAGCGGGTGGCTGTGGCCCACCAGGTCGGGGGTTCAAATCCCCTCGCTCACCCCATCCCCCCGCGGACGCGCGGCTCGCGACGCTGGACGCGCGACGGACGACGGTCGCGACGGACGAAGGAACACGACGGACGTTGTAGGGGCGACCCTCCGGGTCGCCCGGCTGTTGCCGTGCGGACGAACGGTGCCTCCTTAGCTCAGTTGGTAGAGCAGGTGACTCTTAATCACCGGGTCGAAGGTTCGAGTCCTTCAGGAGGCACCACCCGCAACCCCCTATCCGGCCGCCGCTTGGGCCGATTCCTTCGCCGCGGGGGATCCTCCCTTCTCAGCCTCGCCCGAAGGACCGCCTACGCTTCCCCTATGGGTACCCACCCACGAAGACCTGGAACCCGTGGTCGCTCCCTCCCGCTCCTTTTCCGACTTTCTGACGAGACAGGCGGGGACCGGGCCCCCGCGCTGGCGGACCCGGTCTTCTTCAACGCCCTCGACTCGAGCCGTACCCGTAGTAGAAGGCCCTGGCCTCGATGATGAGGCGGTGCAGGTCGTGGCTGTCCTTGCTCTCCGGATCCAACTCGCAAGCCCGGTTGCAGTACTCCTCGGCGGACGGCAGGGCACGCCTCTGGAGGAAGATCGTGCCCAGGGTGAGGTAGGCGTCCACGAGCGACCTCCGCGCGCGGTCCCGCACTGCCTGGACATCCGCTCCCGTCTTCCCCTCGAGGGCCACGGGGAGGCGCCTGACCTGGGCCCACGCGGCCTCGTACGAGCGCAGCGCACGCTCCCCGATCCGCTGGTCCTTGACCGTGGAGCCGCCGTGCCCCCGCAGAGGCGTGAACACCTCGTCCGCCTTCTCCAGCAGCATGCCCGCGGTGTCGAGCACTTCCTGCGCCTGTGCCGCGGGTACGGTGACCTCGGCCACGCCGGCGGCGCGGCCGGCGGCTTCGTGGGCCTTCTCCATCAGGGCCTTCGCGTCCCCTGCCGCCTTCGTGTCGGGGTACTTCTCGATGACCGTGTGGAGGTACCGGATGGCCGCAAGCGGACGTCCCCCGTCCAGTTCGTCCTGCGCGTCCTCGACGATGGACGCTGCGAGGGACTCGCGCACCCGGCCGACGGCGGCATCCATGTCCTTGGCGGACGAGGGATCCAGAGCCTTGACGGCACGGTACTCGGCGATGGCGGCCCCATGGAACCCGAGTCTCTCGGCCAGCCCGCCCAGTTCCGCGTGGGCCTTGGCGTCGGCCGCTTCGACCCGCCTCTCGAGGACCTCGTAGAGGGATTCGGGCGCCAGGTCGGCCCGCTTGAGGTTGTACGTCTTCTCCTCGGGGAAGCGCGCCTTCACGACCACTCCCTCCGCGCCCTCCAGCTTCACGTCGCCCGAGAGGGTCGCCCCCGAGCGCAGGTTCACCGTCTCCGCCATGGCCTCGGGCGCCGTCGCGATCGCGGCGGCGAGCACGCCCGCGAGCGTCCACGAAAATCGAATTGCGATTCTCATCGTCCGTCCTCCTCACCGTTCCGGCCCGTTCTCCCGCGCAGGGGAAACTCCCCTTCGACGGGTTGCATCCGCTTCGGTCGCCGAGTGGCTCACACCTCCCCGAGGGCCGCGCGCCTCAGGCGCAGCGCGTTGCCGATGACCGACACCGAACTGAGGCTCATCGCGGCGGCGGCGATCATCGGGGACAGCAGGACCCCGCCCATCGCGACGGCGACGAGGGGCACCGTCAGCGCGACGGCGATCCAGAGACGGCGCCGCATGTCGCGGAGTTCCCCGTCGTCCCCGCCTCTCCCCGTCGATGCCCCCGCTGGTTCCAGGGCCATTCCGCACTTCGGGCACGGGCCGGGCCCCGGCTTCCGGACCTCGGGATGCATCGGGCAGGTCCATTCGCGCGCGGGCTCCCTGCCGGGAGCGGCGGCCGCGGGCGCCGTGGAAGCGACCCTGGGCTTCCCGGGGGCGGCGGGTTTCCCGGCGGTCGGACGGGCGGACGCAACGCTCGCGTAGCGGTCGAGGCACCGGGCACTGCAGAAGACGACCTCGGATCCGGCCACCGTCACGTGATGCCGTGCCGGGAGCTTCACCTTCATCGCGCAGACCGGATCGACGCCGCTCCGGGCGGACGGTTCAGTCCCGCGAACCATGGATCCCTTCTGTTCCTTGATGGATTCGACTCCTTCGCCCGATTGCGGAAACAGTCCCGCGTTCCGGAGGCGGCCGTTCGGACCCTACACCTCTCACCGGATGACCGCCATGGGGCGAATCCCGCCCCCGGCTCCGGGCGCCGGCGGGACGCCGGCGGGGAAGGATCGCTCACGCCTCGTTCCCGGGAACGGGACCACGGAGCAGAAGGGACTCCGCCTTGCCGGAGTCCATCAACTCCCGGGTGCCCTCTGGGTGCCCTCGACTTCGAACTCCATGGACTCCGTGGACTCCATGGGCAACACGCCGTCGCAAGTCCCTGTGGAATCGGGGGGTACGGGCTTCCTCTTAATCACCGGGTCGAAGGTTCGAGTCCTTCAGGAGGCACCACCCGCGTCCGCCCACCACCCGAGAGGCGGGCCCGATCCCCGGGAATGAAGCGAGCGCCCTGAGTCCATGGAAACGGGATCTGCCGTACCTTCCTCCCGGTTGCCCCTCTGGGGAGGGGGCCAGCGATGCGCGCCCGCCTACCTCGGCATTCGGTCGATCACCTTCCCGTCCTTGTCGGACAGGAGCAGGGACGGGGAACCTTCCGGAGCCAGGCTGAGCGCCATGCGGTCCCTGTCACCCCGGTCGATGAACGACATCGCCGGTGAACCGTCCCGGCCGAGGCCGAGGAAGATGCGCCTCTTCCCGTCACCGTCCCAGAGCGACATCTCGGGGATCCCGCTCGCGGGGACACCCAGCAGGACCCGGCGCCCCCCGCCCTTGCCGTCCAACCGCAGCCACGGGGACCCGTCGCTGGTCGTCTCGAGCCCCGCCCGGAACGTTCCGGCGGCGTCCACCACCTCGAACCGCTGCGCCCGGATGACCTTCTCCGGCGCGGCGGCCTGCCCCAACAACGACACGGCCGCGATCAGGACAAGGGCCCCGATGCCCCCCGCCCTCATCCTCCGGTTCTGCCGCTCCAACTTCTCCAGCCGCGCCGACACGTCCTCGATGGTCATGGCCCCTCCTCCGGTCCCCGTTTGGCAGGGAGGGTCGAGAGTAGCGTCCTCGTCCGAAGGGGGCAAGGCCCGCCATCGTCTGGAGGCTGACGCTTCCGGGGCCGTGGAGCAGGCTCGCGCCCCCGAGGGGGCGGTGCTGGGGCCGGGTCAGTGCCCGGTAGGGGCTTGGCCAGGTCGGAGAGGTCCCGGTAGATGGACACCAAGAGGAACGGCCAAGGGGATTCCTCTCCCTTTGAGCGACCGGACACCGCTCAGATCGGATGAGGAAGCCCCTCTCTGATCCCCTCCGCCACGGCCGCGGAAGCGTCAACCTCCATGATGGGTCGCTAGCGGCTGCCGTGGCCCTGGCCGCGCCCCTTGCCCTGGCCGCCGGGCTCCCCGTCGTCGTCGTGGGCGGGGTCGCCCGGGCAGCCGCCGAGGGCCTCGATGGCCCCGTCGAGCGCCGCCAGCAGGGCGTCGATCCGCCCCTCGAGATCCGCCTGGACCGAGGCGTCCACGACCCAGTCCGTCGGGCCGCGCTCCCCGTCCATCTTCGGGAGCACGTCGCGCCGCAGCTTCTGCCGCGCCGAGCAGAGGGAGGCCGCGTCCCCGTTCTCGATGCGGTCGCAGATCCCGCGCATCTTGTGGGCCAGCGGGCGCTGGCGGTTGCGGCCGCGGAAGGCCGCGGCGTCGGCGGCCGCGATGGCGTCCCGGAGTTCGTGGCACATCGCCGCGAGGTCCGGCGCCTCCGGCGGAGGGGCGGCCGCAGCGGCGAAGCAGAAGTCGTCGATTAAGAAGCGGTCGGGGTTCGGGGTGCCCGCGAAG
>CAZWGT010000284.1:0-4211 GCA_964633345.1 uncultured Planctomycetota bacterium | reverse complement strand
GGGGCGACCCTCCGGGTCGCCCGGCCGCTGCCCATCGAATCCAAAGGGCCCCCCCGTCGCCGGGGGGGCCCTAGGTCGTTTCGCGGTCGTGCGCCGGAGACCGGGCGCCCCGGAGGGTCGCCCCTACCTACTTCTTCTCTTCCTCGGTCTTCCAGCCGGAGGAGACGGCCTTCCAGGCGTCCTCGGTGCGGCCGAACTCGTCGCCCTTCCGCTCGTAGATCACCTGCCAGTACCGCACTTCGAAGACCTGCTTGCCCTTCACCATCGTGACGGGGTCCATCAGGCCGTAGACGCGCAGTTCGAGGCGCTTGGCCTCGTTGTCCACCTCGCCGAAGGTGGCCACGCACTTCGCCGTCGCCCCGTCCTCGATCCCCTTGCGGAGGTCCCCCGCCGTGGAGATCTCCTTCACGTCGAGGGCCTTCTTGGCCGCGGAGATGACGAGGGGATCCGCGTTGTCCCGGAAGGTCTTCTTCGTGTCGGTGTGGATCTCGGCCCGGATCGCCGGCTTGCGGGCGGCCCCGGTCTTGTTCTCGACCTGGTAGGTCATGTACCAGGCGACGGTGGTCTTCTCGGCCGAGACCCGGATCTTCGCCCAGGTCGGGGTGTCGTGCTTGAAGCCGAGTTCCCAGCGCAGGCCCTCCGCCGCCAGGGCGGCGGCGGACATCACCGCGGCGGCGGCAAGCCCCCAAATCGCGGATCGGCGCATGCGGTTCCTCCGGTCAGTTTCGAATCGGTGCCCTGCGGACTGCCCGAGGAGAGTATCGGGCCCTCCCCCCGGGGACGGCAAGGGAATACGCCTATTCCGTGACGATGAACTTCTTCAGCAGCTCCTGGGTGGAGTCGGGGCCCACGACGATGGGATCCTCGGGCAGGAGGCCGAGGGCCTCGTTGTCCGTGAAGACCACCGAGTTGTCGTCGAAGAGCACGTTCAGGCCCCCCTTGTGGTGGCCCGAGCGGCCGTCGTCGCCCTGGCAGTCGCAGGCCCACGCCTCCTTCTCCTTCGCGTCGGGACGGAGGGGGTAGAGCTTGCGGTTGCGGCCCGCGTAGGAGCAGGTGAGCGGGTCGACGTGGTCGAGGTCGATGGAGTCGTAGCGCTTGCGGAAGTCGGCGTCGTCGATGTTCTGGCCGCGGATGATCACGTCGCCGGGGCAGAGGAAGACGCGCTCGTCCCCCTTGCGGATCATGCCCAGCTTGTAGGTCTGGAGCAGCATGGCCGCCCCGCCGCGGGTTCCGAGGCCCTTGCTCGTCGAGCGCTCCGTCAGCATCGAACCGATGTTCTTCAGGTTGTTCTGGCACTGGAGCCGGCGGTTGGCCTGCTGCGCCTGCGGGATGACCGCCGCGACGATGCCGATGAGGGCCGCGATGATGGTGATGACGACGAGGATCTCGACGAGGGTGAATCCGGTCTCGTCGCCGCGGCGAAGACTCTGGCGAGCCATGGAACCTCCTTCGCCGCCCGGGGACGGCGCTGCCCGAAACGCCCGCGTCATGCTAGCACCCCCTGTGGGGGCCGCCAAGATGCCCGGGGCTCGGGGTCACCGCGGCTCCGGGAAGACCCGCAGGTCCTCCGACGGCGAGCCCGGGCCGAAGGAGACCGCCTCCTCCGGCCCGAGCCCGAGGGCCGCCCGATCGAGGAACTTCACCGATCCGTCCTGGTAGAGGACCGTCGCCCCCTCGGCGTGGTGGGGGCAGGCGGCCACGGGCTCCTTCCGCGGGGAGTCGAGGGCGAGGGGGCAGCGCTTCCAGTCCCTCACCAGGTAGGAGCAGAGGTCCGGGGGGACCCGGTCGAGGTCGAGGGAGGCGTACCGGGCGGAGAAGCCGGGCTTCCCGGCCGCCTCGATGGCGGGGTCGTTGGGGCAGAGGAAGGTGGACTCGTCCCCCTCGAGGACCTGCCCCCGCGCCCGGAACTGGAGGAGGTACCCGGGCCCGGCGTGGCGCTTCACCTTGCCGTCGATCCCCGCGGCCGTGACGAGGGCCCCGAGGTTCCGGAGGTTGTTCATGCAGACGAGCTTGTTCTTGGCCCGCGGGGCGCGGACGAGGGCCGAGGAGACCATGGCCATGAGGGCGGCCATGATCGTGATGACGACGAGGATCTCGACCAGCGTGAAGCCCTTCGCGGCGGCCGCTGCGGGGCGGGTCAAGGCGACTCCTTGCCCCCCCTCGTCCCACGGGGGCAGGGTACACCCGGGGGGCGGGGCGTCAAGGGGCTGGCCCTTGACGGGGCGCATGTGACCTAGGCATGATTCATGTCAACCAGGCAGGAGGGCACGAACATGCGGATGTGCAGGATTCCGCCCCCGGGGATGAGGGGGGTCATTCTGGCGCTCTGCCTCGGTCTCGGTGGTGCCGCCTCCTCGGACGCAAAGACCGATTCCCGCGTCTACAACCTAAAGAGCAAGGTCTTCGGCAAGAAGGCGGAGCAGTGGGCCGTCGAGTGGTGGCAGTGGGCCCTGTCGATTCCAGCCTCCGTCAATCCCCTGTTCGACGAGACGGGGGACTTCGTGGAGGTCGGGCAGAGGGGGCCCGTCTGGTTCCTCGGGGGTGTCTTCAACGAGAGCGGGACGGCCATCCGGACGGCCACCATCCCCACCGGGAAGGCCCTCTTCTTCCCCGTCCTTAACACCTTCTGGGACAACGTGGGGGTCGATCCTCCCCTGACCGAGGAGGAGTTGCAGGAACTCGCGGCCCAGGCCGTGGCTGGGTACGACTACTCCTCCCTGCAGGTCTTCCTGGATGGCGCGAGCGTGATCGGAGTGGAGAGGATGCGGGTAGCCGCCGGCCCCTACGCCTACGCGCTCCCCGAAGGCAGCGCCTTGGAGGTGCTGTCGGGCGGCCTCTACCAGCGGGGCATCGTCGCCCCCTGCGTCACGGACGGCTACTGGTGCATGCTGCGACCGCTCCCTGCGGGCCAGCACACGGTGCGGTTCACCGGGACGCAGGTGGACCCCAACTTCTTCGCACTCGACATCACCTACAACCTCACCGTCGTCGAGTCCAACCAGCCCTGAGCGGGCGAGGGGGAGCTCATGTCCACCCCTACGGGAACGTGGAGTCGCCGGGCCAGGAGGATCCTCGCCGCGGCAGCCCTCGCCCTGGCGATGGGATCCCTGGCGCAGAAGTTGGAGGCCAAGACCGACGCGCGCATCTACAACCTGGGGGGCGGGAAGGCGAAGCTCTTCCGTACGAAGGCGTCCGATTGGGCCGCGCAGTGGAATCAGTGGAGCACATCGCTCCCCGTCTCCGTCCACCCGCTCTTTGACCAGTCCGGGGCGCTCACCGAGGTGGGGCAGCGGGGCCCCGTGTGGTTCCTCGGGGGCGTCTACAACGAGAGCGGATCCGTAGTCCGGACGGCCACCATCCCCACCGGGAAGGCTCTCTTCTTCCCCATCCTCAACTACGGGGCCGACAACATCCCGCATGATCCGCCTTTCACCGTCGAGCAACTGCGGGAGGAAGCCGCCGAGGTTGTCGGGCAGATTCAGATTGAGAGCCTATTCTGCGAGGTGGACGGCGTCGCCATCCAGGATCTGGGAAGGGGCCGGGTCTTGTCCGACGCGCACGCATTCGCGTTCCCCGAGGGGAACCTCGCACAGTACTTCGGACAGGTCGCGCCGAGAGGGATCTACTTCCCTGCAGTGTCCGACGGCTATTGGGTGATGCTCCGGCCGCTGGCCCCCGGGGCACACACTCTCCACTTTGGCGGTTCGGTGGGGACGTTCACTCTGGACGTGACCTACAACCTGACCGTCGTCGAGTCCGACCAGCCCTGACCGGGCGAGGGGGCGTCCATGTCCACACGCGCGGAAACGTGTAGTCGTCGGGTCAGGCGGATTCTCGTCGCGGCGGCGCTCGCCCTGGCGATGGGATCCCTGGCGCCGGAGTCGGAGGCCAGGACCGACGCGCGCATCTACAACCTGAAGGGCGGGAAGGCGAAGCTCTTCGGCACCAGGGCCTCCGATTGGACCCTGCAGTGGTGGCAGTGGTCGGTGTCCCTTCCGGTCTCCGTCAACCCCCTGTTCGATGACACGGGGGAATTGGTCGAGGTGGGCCAGAGGGGGCCGGTGTGGTTCCTGGGGGGGGTTTTCAACGACAGCGGCACCACTGTCCGTACCGCGACCATCCCGTCCGGGAAGGCCCTCTTCTTCCCTTTGATGAACGGGGGGGCTGACAACGTCGGTGTCGACCCACCGCGCACGATCGAGGAGCTTCAG
>CAZWGT010000283.1:0-4231 GCA_964633345.1 uncultured Planctomycetota bacterium | reverse complement strand
GGGGCGCCCGCCGCGTCCTTCTCGAGGGGGGAGGGGAGCTCTGCGCGGCGGCGCTGAGGTCGGGGCTCGTCCGGCAGGTCGCGGTCTTCGTGGCCCCCTCGATCCTCGGAGGGCGGACCGCACCGGGCCCGGTCGGCGGGGCGGAGGGGCTGCGGGCGGCGGGAGATCCCCTCAGGCTCGAGGAGGTCCGCACCACGGGGCTCGGTCCGGACGTGCTCCTCGAAGGCTACCTGCCGGGCGGGCCGCCCGTGCGGGGCGGGGGCCGCACCTAGCGGTCGGAGCCGTTCTCGCTCGAGCGGCCCGAGGCGTTGGTGATGTCGGACGCCTTGCGCGGCCGCCAGTTGGCCCGGACCTTCTCCTGCAGGTCGAGCCCCTCGGCGTTGACGGGGTCGATCCGGAGCGCCTTGTCCAGCGCCTCCTGCGCGTCCTTCCAGGACTTGTAGTCCACGAGCTTGCGTGCCAGGCGCAGGTGGAGGTCGAGGAGCCGCCCGTCCACCGCGTTGCGCCCCGCCAGCGCCGTGCGGGCGGGAGCGGGCCGCTCGTCCCCGGCCAGGCGCCGGGCCTTCTCGTAGGACCTGCGCGCCTCGAGATACTCCTGCTCGGCCCTGCCGAGGGACTGGCGGAAGAGCGTGAAGGATCCGCCCTGCTCCTCGCGCAGGGCCACCAGGACGTGGACCCCCGCCCGCGTGCGGCCCTCGTCCGCCTCCTCCAGGAACCCGGCGAGGGCTTCCATCCGCTTCGCCTCCCCGTCGTCGCGTCGGCGCCTCTGATCGTCGAGCCGCCGGCGGGCCTCGGCGTCCTCCCGGCGGCGGACGATCTCCGCCGCCCGCTCCCGGCCCTTCACGGTCCAGTCGGAGAGGGGCGCCTGCTTCAGGTAGGAGTGGAGCGTGGCGAGGGCCCCGTCGAAGTCCCCGGCTTCCATGCGGCGGTCCGCCTCCGCGAAGGCGCGCTCGGCCTGCTCCCTGTCGCAGCGGGAGAGCAGCGCGTCGAGCTCCCCGGCCTCACCCGCCCCGAGTCCCCGGGCCTGGAGGATCTCCCGGCGGGCCTCGCCGGGGAGGCCGGCGTCGAGGCTCCAGCGGGCCAGGGCCAGCCGCCCCGCCCCGTCGTCCTCGGCCACGGCGGCCGCCCGGGCCTCGTACTGCCCGTAGGTGGTGAGGGCCTCCCACGGCCAGAAGGCCGTCCCGCGGTCCGAGGCATGGTGCACTCCCTTCTCGTCCACGGAGATCACCTTCCCGGGGAGGAGGGTGCCGTCCTTGAACCGGAGGACGACCTGCCCGTCGCCCGCGTGGGCCGGGAGGAGGGAGGCGAACACCAGGCACAGGGCCGCGCCGGCGGATCGCAGGGTCATCGGTGCCCATTGTACCCCGGACGGGGGATCCCGCGGGGAGGGAGGGCGACCCTACCGGCCGAGGCTCTCCATGAGGGCCTTCTCGCACTTCTCCCGGCGCTCGGCGGCCTCGATGACCTGGGGGGAGCCGGGGGGGAGGTCCGTCAGCATCAGGAACCGGCGGTAGTCGTCGGCGGCCGCCCCGAGCTTGCCGAGTTCCTCGTGGTTGCGCCCCCGGTTGAAGAACGCGGTGGCGCGGTAGGGATCCAGCGCGATGACCTTGTCCAGTTCCACGATCGACTCCTCGTGGCGGCGCTGCTTGAAGAGGATGTTCGCCACCAGGTCCCGCAGCTCGATCTCCTGGGATTCCGCGCCCTGGAGCTTGGCCTTGTACACCTCCGCCAGGTCGGGCTCGCGCTTCATCATCTCGGTCCAGAGCTTCTTCGACTTCCCCACCTCCTCCTCGAAGCGCCGGAGGTACAGGATCGGCTCGGCGTAGTCCTCGGGGGCCCTGGCCTGGAGGCAGCCCTGGCGCGCCAGGTAGAAGAGGGCGGAGAGGTTGTTCCGGGCCAGGGGCTGGTCCTCGGCCGCCAGGACGGTCTTGAAGCAGGCCGTCGCCCGTGCGGCCGCCTCGTCGCGCCTGCCCTCCGCCTCCTCGGCGGCGGCGGCGTCCCGCTCGGTGGCGTCCTCCTTCGAGGCCGCCGTCCTCGCGGCCGCGGCCTTGCGCCCCCAGAGATCCGCGATCCGCGCGTGGATCATCCCCTGGGTGAGGTGGACCTTCCAGGCGTTCTCGCCGTACTTCTCGGCGTCGAGGCGTTCCGCCTTTTCCGCCGCCTCGAGGATCGCCGCCCCGGCCCCCGGGGTCTCCTTCGAGCCGAGCCAGTAGAGGACGCTGGCCTCGCCGAGGAGTGCCTTGCGGTTCTCCGGGGAGACCTCCAGGGCGCGGCGGAACATGATGAGGGCCTGCTCGTAGTGGCCGCCGTCGACGTAGCCCTGGGCGTTGTACAGGTAGGTCTCGGCCCCGAGATTTTCGCGGTCGTCGTCGGAGGCGCAGGCGGCGGCGGCGAGGACGGCCGACAGCGCGACGGCGGCGCGGAGGCGGGTCATGGGGGGCTCCTGCGGTGCGGCGTCCGGGAGCGCCGAGTCTCGGGCGGAGAGGTCACCGCACCGTCACGGCGCGCCCGCTCCTCAGCGGGCGCCGTCGGAGACGTCGTACACCCACTCCGTGTCCCCCGGCGTCCACTCCACGAGGGAACCGTCGAAGAAGATCCCGATCTCCTTCGCCGCCGCCTCCGGGGAATCCGACCCGTGGACGAGGTTGAAGCCGTCGGAGATGGCGAAGTCGCCGCGGATGGTGCCGGGCTCCGCCTTCGAGCCGAAGGTGGCGCCCATCATCTTGCGCACGACCGCCACGGCGTTCTTCCCCCGGAGCGCCAGCGCCACCACGGGGCTGGAGGCCATGTAGGTCACGAGCCCCTCGTAGAAGGGCTTCCCCTTGTGGGCGGCGTAGTGCTTCTCCAGCATCGGGCGCTCGAGGCGGGCCAGGCGCAGCCCCACCACCTGCAGCCCCTTCTCCTCGAAGCGGCCGAGGATGCGGCCGACGAGGCGGCGCTGGACGCCGTCCGGCTTGATGAGGACCAGGGTCGTCTCCACGGGCGATTCCTCCTTCGCAGGGCGGTACAGCCCCTCATCGTAGGGGAGGGGCGGCCCCGCGTCCCGTTTTTCGTCCCCCGCCCGCGGGGAGGATCCTAGGCTCGTCGGCTTCGTTCCTACCGGGAGGTCCCGATGCTCCGCACCCACACCTGCGGCCAGCTCCGCGAGTCCGACGCCGGCGCCTCCGTGGCCCTCTGCGGCTGGGTGGCCTCGGTCCGGGACCACGGCGGGATCGTCTTCCTCGACCTCAGGGACCGCTACGGCGTCACCCAGGTCTTCGTCCCGAGGGATTCGAAGGACCTCTCCGCGGCCGCCCTCGCCCTGGGGATCGAGACCGTGGTCCGGGTGGAGGGCTCGGTCGTGGCCCGGCCGGGAGGGATGCGCAACGCCAGGCGGCCCACGGGGGGGATCGAGGTGGAGGCGTCGAGGATCGAGGTCCTCAACCCCGCCCGTCCGCCGGCCATCCCGGTGACCGACGGGGAGACGGCCGGGGACGAGATCCGCCTGCGCTACCGCTACCT
The DNA here is from genome assembly GCA_964633345.1 of uncultured Planctomycetota bacterium. Classification (GTDB taxonomy): domain Bacteria; phylum Planctomycetota; class JAJSAM01; order JAJSAM01; family JAKLKS01; genus CAZWGT01. The sequence continues at coordinate 730 of CAZWGT010000283.1, read as the reverse complement.
CGACCTCCGCAGGCCCTCCTCGCAGCGCGTCCTCGAGGGGCGCCACCGGATCGTCTCCGCGGTCCGGCGGTTCTTCGACGCGGAGAACTTCGTGGACGTGGAGACCCCGGAGCTCGTCCGCTGGACCCCCGGCGGGGCGAGGAACTACGTCGTGCCGAGCCGCGTGCACCCGGGGACCTTCTACGCCCTGGCCGAATCCCCCCAGCTCTTCAAGCAGCTCCTCATGGTCGCGGGCATGGACCGGTACTACCAGGTGGTGCGGTGCTTCCGCGACGAGGACCTGCGCATCGACCGGCAGCCGGAGTTCTCCCAGGTGGACGTGGAGATGTCCTTCGTCGAGGAGCACGACGTGATGGACGTGACGGAGCGCATGTTCGCGGCGGTGGTCCGCGAGGCGACGGGGGGGGAGATCCCGCTGCCGCTGCGGCGGATCCCCTACGCCGAGGCGATGCTCCGCTACGGCTGCGACAAGCCGGACCTCCGTTTCGGGCTGGAGATCGCCGACGCCACGGATCTCGTGCGCACCTGCGGGTTCGGGGTCTTCCGCCAGGCCGCCGAGGGCGGGGGCGTCGTGCGGGGCCTCTCCGTGCCCGGGGGCTCGGCCCTCTCCCGCAAGGACATCGACTGCCTGGAGAAGGCCGCGAGGGACGCCGGCGCCAAGGGGCTGGCGTGGATTAAGCGCGAGGCCCCCGGGGCGGAGGAGTTCAAGGGGCCGTGGGTGAAGTTCCTC
>CAZWGT010000282.1:0-4235 GCA_964633345.1 uncultured Planctomycetota bacterium | reverse complement strand
GGACCAAGCGCATCAACCACCCGAGCGAGATCGTGACCGTCGGCGACAAGGTCGAGGTCGTCGTGCTCGAGATCAACAAGGAGACGAAGGAGAGCTCCCTCGGCATGAAGCAGACCGAGACCAACCCCTGGTCGCTGGTCGAGAAGAAGTACCCCGAGGGGACCATCATCGAGGGCGAGGTCCGCAACCTCACCAACTACGGCGCGTTCGTCGAGCTCGAGGAGGGCGTGGACGGGCTCCTGCACGTCTCCGACATGTCCTGGACGCGCAAGGTCGGCCACCCCTCGGAGTGCGTCGAGAAGGGGCAGAGGGTCCGGGCCATCGTGCTGCAGGTGGACCAGGAGAAGAAGCGCGTCGCCCTCGGCCTCAAGCAGCTCTCCCCCGACCCGTGGCAGGACGACATCCCGCGGAAGTTCTCCCTCGGGACCGTGGTCAAGGGGAAGGTCACCAAGATCACCAACTTCGGCGTCTTCGTCGAGCTGTCCCCCGAGCTGGAGGGCCTGCTGCACGTCTCCGAGCTGGCCGACGGCAAGGTGGAGAACCCCGAGGACGTCGTGAAGCCCGGGCAGGAGGTCGAGGTCATGGTGCTCCGGGTCGTTCCGACGGAGCGCAAGTTCGGCCTCACCAGGGCGGGCCGCGAGGGGGCGCCGATCGTCGACGACGGCGAGGACCTCTCCAAGGACCGCAAGGTCGCCGTCAAGAAGAAGACGGCGAAGAAGGAGGGCGAGGAGGAGGCCGGGGCCCCCGTCGAGGAGGCGCCGAAGCCCAAGGCCGTCAAGAAGGACAGGCAGAGCCTGCCCGCCGCCGGCGACAACGCCCTGCGCAAGCTCGCGCTGCAGGCGCCCGCCGACGAGGACGAGTCCGCCCCGACGGAGTAGACGGAACGATGACACGCACCGGGAGGGCCGCGGCGCTCGCCGCGGCCCTCCTTTCGATTCCCCCCCTCGCCGCCGCCTGCGCCTCCGTGCGGGAGTCCGACGAGGACCTGGTCGCCCGGGCGTCCCGCGTCGTCCGCGAGGCGAAGCCCGGGGCCGCCGCCCTCCCCGCGGCGGAGCCGGCCACCGCCGCCGAGGCCGACGGCGCGGCCGACCATGCCGAGGACCAGCTCGCCGACGGGGACGCCGCGGGGGCCCTGGAGACGGCGCGCCGGGCCCTGGAGCGCCAGCCCCCCCGGGAGCAGGCGGATCGCCTCCGGGACATCCGCATCCGGGCCCGCAGGGCCTTCCTCCGCACCGCCGTCGCCCGGGGGGAGGCCTCCGCCCCCGAGAGGGTCGCCGAGGGGGCGGTCGTCGAGGTGCGCCTCTCGCTGCGCAACCTCTCCCCCGTGCCCATGGACGTCCCCGGGCCGCGGGCGGGGGTCTCCCCGACCACGGTGGTGCTGCGGGTCACCCGGACCGCCTGGGACATCTTCGGGAACACCCGGACCGAGTCCTGGGAGGAGGCCCACCCGCTCCCCGAAGGGAGGTCCTCGCCCGGGGGGCGCCTGGAGAGCGTCGTGGCGGTGGACACCTCCCGCTTCCGGGAGACGGTCCCCCACGGCTTCGTGCGCTCCGAGTTCGGCGGCTCGATCCTGCCCTCGGGGGTGCGGGCGGGGGACCTCGTCCTCCACGACCGGATCCCCGTGGACCCCGCGGCGACGCTGGCCTTCCCGCAGAAGGGATGGGAGGATGTGGCCGCCGAGCCGGGGGCGCACCTCGAGCGGGGGCTCCGGGCCCGCAACCCGGTCCGGCTGCTCGTGGCGGCGGCCTGCCTCCCGCCCGGGGAGCGGGACGCCGCCGGGGTCCTCCTGTCGGGGGCGCTCCGGGACGGGGCGCCGCCCGCCGTGGAATCGGCGGCCCGCGCGGCGCTGCGGTTCCTCGGGGAGGACCCGGAGGCGGATCGCTGGGGAGTCGAGGTGTGGGAGGCGCGGGCCTCCACCGCCCGCTTCGTGGAGGAGGATCGATGACGGCGCCGCGGGACCTGGTCGCGACGCTCCGGGAGCGCGGGCTCGTCCACCAGGTGACGGACGAGGCGCTGGGCGCGCTGTCGGCCCGGGAGGGCCTCGTTCTCTACAACGGCTTCGACCCGACGGCGCCGAGCCTGCACGCGGGCTCCCTCTACCCGGTCATGATCCTCGCCCACGCGGCCCGGGCGGGCCACCGCCCGGTGGCGCTGATCGGCGGCGGGACCGGCCTCGTGGGGGATCCGAGCGGGCGGGAGGCGGAACGGCCCCTGGCCGACCTCGAGCAGGTGCGGGCCCAGGTCGAGGGGATGGGCGCGCAGATCGGGCGGCTGCTCGCCTCCTCGGGGATCGGGTCGGAGGTCGTGGACAACGCCGCGTGGCTCTCGAGGACCGGGCTCATGGAGTTCCTCCGCGACGTGGGCAAGCACTTCTCCGTGAACGCGATGATGGCCAAGGACTCCGTCCGCGCGCGCCTCGAGGACAGGGACCAGGGGATCTCCTTCACGGAGTTCTCCTACATGCTGCTGCAGGCCTACGACTTCTACCGGCTCTGGAAGGACCGCGGCTGCCGCCTGCAGACCGGGGGCAGCGACCAGTGGGGGAACATCACCGCGGGGATCGATCTCATCCGGCGGAAGGAGGGGGGGGAGGCCTACGGGCTGACCTGCCCGCTGCTCCTGACGCCCGACGGGAAGAAGTTCGGCAAGAGCGCCGGGAACGCCGTGTGGCTCGACCCGGCGATGACCTCCCCCTACCGCTTCTACCAGTTCTGGATGCACCAGGAGGACGGGGCGGCGGCGAGCCTGCTGGCCCCCTACACCTTCCTGCCGATGGAGGAGATCGCCTCCCTGCGCGCCGCGCCCCCCGAGACCCGCGCCTGCCAGCGGCGCCTCGCGGCGGAGGTGACCGCCTTCGTCCACGGCAGGGACGCGGCGGCGCGGGCGGAGAGGGCCTCCCGGGTGCTGTTCGGGGAGGGGTCGATCCGGGACCTCGACGCGGCGACGCTGGAGGAGGTGTTCGCGGAGGTGCCCGGGATCACCCGGCCCCGCGCCGCGGTGGTGGGCCCCCCGGCCGCCCTGCGCGAACTGTTCCTCGCCCCGGAACTGAAGCTCGTCCCCTCGGCGGGGGAGTACTGGCGGCAGGTGGACCAGGGGGCGCTCTACGTCAACGGGGAGCGGGTCCCGAAGCCCGCCGAGCGGAAGAAGGACGTGCCGGTGTCCCCGGAGAGCCTCATCGAGGGGCGGATCCTCGTCCTGCGGCGGGGGAAGCGGGATTATGCGATCGTGAGGGTCACCGGGGAGTAGGCGAGGGCAGCCCTTCCTCCAGCGCCTTCTCGCGGGCGCGGAGTTTCTCCACCAGCTGCCGGAATCGGGGCTCCTCGTGGAGGGAGGCGAGGTCCCCGTCCCGCATCAGCCAGTAGGCGGTGACGGCGTAGGACTCGACGGCGGTCTCCAGCTCCCGGAGCGCCTTCGCGCGGTCCCCCGGCCCGTCGCGGCGGCCGTAGAGGCAGGCGAGGTTGTAGTACTCGACCCCGTCCACCGACAGCCCCCAGCGGGGCTTGTCCCGGAGCGCCGACCGCAGGAGCCGCTCCGCCATCGCCAGGCGCTCGAGACGCGTCCCGGGGTCCGGGGCCGCCGCCGCCAGCGTGGCCCAGGCGCCGGCGCGGCGGCGCTTCTCGATGAGGTCGTCCCGGATGGAGTGTCCGCCCTGCTCGCTGGCCTCGATCATCGCCCGCAGCGGCCCGGGGTCCCCGAGGGCCGCGATGGCCTCGCGGATCGCGTCGTCGAGGTGGGCGGGGATCGGGTCCCGGTCGAGCTCGTCGTAGAGCTCCGCCGCCGGGCTGTCCACGGACTCCCCGTCGGGGCCGATCCTGCGGCGGAGGAAGGGACGGAGCATCTCGCGGGCCGCCGCGTCCCCGGCGTCGGCCAGGGCCTCGAGGGCGCGGTGGCGGCACTCGGAGCGGTCCCGCTCCCCGCCCGCCGCCTCCAGCCACGCGTAGGGGCCGAAGCCGAGGACCTCGCCCGCGGCCATGCGGCGGTCCGTGGCGATGGCCGCCAGCACGCGCGCGCCGAAGGCGCCGTGGCGCTTCAGCGACGCGTACATCCCGTGGAAGGAGCCGTCGTCGGTGGTCCACAGGCCGAGGAACTCCCGCTCCACGGCGGCGCGGAGGAGGTCGAACCGCGCGTCCCTCGCCCGGGCCGCGGGGACGGCCGGGAGCCCCGGGACGGGTCCCTTCTCCAGGCGCTCCAGCGCCGCGAGGGCCGGCTCGCCGGCGGAGAGCAGCACGCGCCCC
>CAZWGT010000281.1:0-4246 GCA_964633345.1 uncultured Planctomycetota bacterium | reverse complement strand
CGCTCCAGCTCGGCGATCGCATCCAGGAGGAGGCGCGCCTGCTCGACCCGGGGGTCCGCGCGGAACTGCGGGGGCTCCGGGAGGAGGTCCGGGACGACGTGCGCTCCATGCGCCGGGAGATCCTCGACGCCGCGAAGCCCCTGTGCGCGCTCGACCAGGCGCTCGTCGTCGCCCGGGTCGAGGGGCTCCCCGGCGGCCGGGTCCTGGCGACCTCCTTCGTGCTCAGCGCCGTCGTGGCCGAGGTCCCCGCGGGGAGCCTCGCCCGGCTGGCGGAGGACCTCCCCTCCCTCGCGCGCATCCTCCCCCACGGGACGCGCCGCGTCGGCCTCGACACCAGCGTGGGGACCCTCGGCGGGACGACGTGGAGCGGGGCCGGCTACGACGGCGCCTCCTCCACGAAGGTCTCCGTGATGGACACCGGCATCGACGCCGCCCACCCGGCCCTCTCGTCCGTGGTCGGGGCGCAGGCGATCCACCTCGCGGTCGGGGCGACCGACCCCTACTTCCAGGACGACGCCTCGAGCGCCGACGACATCTACGGCCACGGCTCCCACGTCGGCGGGATCGTCATGTCGCAGGACGCCGCCTACAAGGGGGTTGCCCCCGGCGGGTTCCTGATGAACTCCAAGTGCGGCTACAACTCCTCCCAGGGCGGGAACCTCCAGGACGGGGACATCATGGCCGGGGGGGACTGGTCCGTGGACAACGGGGCGGACGCCGTCAACGCCTCCTTCGGCGGGGGGGGGACCACCGACGGCTCCTCCGGCCTGTCGCTGTGGTTCGACGCCCTCGTGGGCGGGACCGGCGTGTTCGCGGCGGTGGCCGCGGGCAACTCCGGACCCGGCGGGGGCACGGTGGGGATCCCCGGGGACGCCTTCAACGTCGTCACCGTAGGGAGCCTCGACGACAAGGGGACCGCGGCCCACTCCGACAACGCGATCTCCTCCTTCAGCAGCCGCGGCCCCCTCGACGACGGGCGGCGCAAGCCCGACCTCTGCGCGCCGGGCTCGAACATCACCTCCTGCAACTACCTGTGGGAGGGGGCGGCCGCGGACTTCGTCGCCTACAACGGGACCTCCATGGCGACCCCCCACGTCGCCGGCGCCGCGGCGCTCCTCCTCGACTACGCCGCCTCCTGGACGCCCGAGGGGATCAAGGCGCTCCTCCTGTCCACGACCCGGAACGCGAGCCCCTACCCCGCGTCGCCGGACAACACCTGGGGGTGGGGGGCGGCCGACCTCGCCGCGGCGTACGCGAGCCGCGGGACGGTGCGGGAGGGGACGCTCACCTCGTCGGGGCCGGCCGTCGCGTTCTTCCAGATGCCCACCCTGAACGCGGGGAAGAGGGCGACCGTCTGCTGGAACCGGGACGTCTCGTGGAACGGCGCCTCGGTCCCCACCACCTACAGGGCGGTGGTCAACCTCGACCTCACGGTCTACAACGAATCCAACCAGGCGGTCGTGGGGACGTCGGCCGGGGTCCTCGGCACCACGGAGCAGGTCGCCGTCTCCTCGACGACGACCTTCCCCCTCCTGAAGGTGAAGCGGAACGGGGCCTTCCCCTCGGGCCAGGCGGTCCTCGACTTCGCCGTGGCGTCCGAGGGATCCGGCTCGGGCATCCTCGCGAGGGCTCCGGTGCTCGACTGCTCCATCGTCCTGGGCAAGCCCTACGCCCGTCCCGGGGACGTGTTCACCGTGGACGTGACCCTCGCCGACAACGGGGATCTCCCCGCCTTCGCGCCGAAGGTGACGCTCTCCCTCCCGCCCGGGTACGCGCTGGAGTCGGGCACGCTCCAGAAGTCCCTCGCCGACATCGGGGCGGGTTTCGCGAAGACCGCCACGTGGACCGTGGTGGCGGGGGGGGGCGCCTCGGGGCCGGCCACCTTCGGTGCGGTGGGGACGTGCACGTCCTACGGCGAGACCTTCACCGGGCCCGCGGCCACGCTGGACCAGACCTTCGACGCCGCGGGGCCCACGGGCGCCGTGACGGTCCAGAACGGGCTCGCCGCCGTCGCGGCGCCCGCGGTGACGGTGCAGGTCTTCGCCCTCGACGACGCCACGGGCGTGGACCGGATGCGGGTCCGCGACGGGGGGGGGACCTGGGGGGAGTGGCAGGACTTCGCGGCGTCCTTCCCCTGGACGCTTCCCGCCGTCGAGGGGGCGGCGGCGGTCGAGGTGCAGCTGATGGACGGCGCCGGGAACCTCTCGGGGATCCTCTCCGACTCCATCCTGCTCGACCTGACGGCGCCGACCGGCACCTTCGTCCTCTCGGGGGACGCCGCCTACGTGATGCCCTTCGAGCCGCTGACCGCGGACACGACGAGCGGCGACGGGAGCGGGTCGGGGGTGACCGGCTTCCGCGTGCGCTGGGGCGCGGGGAGCCCGTGGTCGGACTGGGTGCCCGTCGTCGGGGACGGTCCCCTCGACCTGCCGCGCCCTCCCGTCGAGAAGGGGGTCCGGGCGGAGGGGCAGTTCCGAGACGCTGCGGGGAACATGTCGGCATCCACCTTCGACTCGGTCCACCTCGTGCCGGCGGATCCGACCTCGCTCTCGGAGGCGAAGTCCTTCGCGGGGACCCTGGCCGCGAACGGGGACATCGACGCCTTCGTCCTCGGGGCCCTGCCGGGGGACGTGTTCTCCGTGAAGGTGAAGTCCTCCCCGGCGGCGAAGGGGGCGGAGTTCCTCGTGGACGCGGACCTGTTCGATCCCTCGGGGGAGAAGGTCGCCACGGGCCGCTTCCCCGCCGGGGCGCGGAAGGCGGGGATCGCGAAGTTCACGGCGAACCTCCCCGGCCGCCACTGGATCGTGCTGCGCCCCGCCGGGGCGGACGCGGCGGCGGGCGGGTCCTACGTGCTGTCGGTGAAGGCCTCCGCGGCGAAGGCGAACCGGAGGATCTACCTCCCCGGGGACCCGGTGGACGGGACGGCCGCGTTCCCGTTCCTCGGGTCCGAGGGGAGCGTGGCCTCCGGCGCGGTGCTGGGCCCGGTCTCGGGTCCGATCACCCTGGAGGCGCCGGACGGCTCCCTCGCCTCCGTGGCGACGCTGCCCCTCGCGTCGGGGGGCGTGAAGGTCCCGGGCATCTACTTCGAGGGCTCGGGGACCTTCGTGCTGCGCGTCCCGGCATCGGGGCCCCTGCTCGTGGACATGAAGGTGAGGCCGCCGAGGCGCGTGAAGGCCGTCGAGACCGGGGACTGACCCTACTTCACCAGCCTCCGCCGCATGAGGCGCACCGCGAGGCCGAGCATCGGCACCGCCACCGCGAACAGGCCGAGGATCGTCAGCCACACCCGCGGGCCGAGGTCGCCGGAGAGCGCGTCGCGCAGCGCGTTGGCGAGGTGGTACATCGGGTTGCACCGGGCCACCCACCGCGCCCACTCCGGCATCACGTCCACCGGGAAGAACAACCCCCCGAAGAGGTACATCGGCACGCCCACGAGGTGGAGGGGGTAGTTGATGTGCTCGATGGTCTTCACGATCCCGGTGAAGCAGAGCCCGACGGACCCGAACAGCAGCCCCCCGGCGACCGCCAGCAGGGGCACCGCGACGACGCCCGCGTTGTGCCCGTAGCCGAACGCCAGCACCACGACGAGGCTCGTCGTGGAGCCGATGAGGCCGCGCAGCGCCCCCCACAGGGCCTCGCCCACGACGACGTCGTCCACGGAGGCGGGGGTGGCGGTGATCGCGTCGAAGGTCCGCTGGTAGTACATCCGGATGTAGGAGCCGTAGAGGCAGTCGAAGAAGGACTGGAACATGATCGACATCCCGAGGATCCCCGGCGCCACGAAGGCCGTGTACTCCATCTCCCGGCCCTCCCACGCGACCGTCTTCGTGATCACCCCGAGGCCGAGGCCGAAGGCGAGGAAGTTGAAGACCGGCTCCACGAGCCCCACGGAGGCCGTGCGCCAGGTGACGAGGTAGACGTCCAGGTTACGCCGGAACACCTGGAGCGCCAGCGGGCCGGCCTCCCCGAGGATCCTCATTCGCGCAGCGCCCTCCCCGTGAGGCGGAGGAACACGTCCTCCAGGGTCGCGCGGCGCAGCGTCGCCTGGGCGCCGGGGAACGCCTGTACGATCCGGTGATACACCGACTCCCCGTCGTCGGTGTACACGGACAGCCGGTCCCCGTGCATCTCCGCCCGGCCGCCGGGCCCCGCCAGCGCCGCGGGGTCCCCGAATTCGGCGCCGTGGGCCTCGACCACCTCGCGCAGCGCGTGCCTCCGCACGAGGTCCGCGGGGACCCCCTGCTCC
>CAZWGT010000280.1:1502-4275 GCA_964633345.1 uncultured Planctomycetota bacterium | reverse complement strand
CGCACCCGCCGACGAGGACCGCCACCAGACAGAGTCCGAACACGCTCCGCATGGACCGCGCCTGAACAAACGGTGTTCCGGAGGCGGGTCCAGTCACGGAGGACACATGCCGACGGCTGCCAACGGCGACCGAACCGGGATCACCCCGCGGGCGGCCTGTCGAACTTGCCACACCACCGGGGGGCATCTGCATCACCGGATGCTCCCGGGGGCAGCGCCGCCCACCGCGCTCGACACCAGGGCCGCGTAACGGTCGGGGGCCTTCCGGAACTCCTCGATGCAACCCGAGCAGCAGAGCTGCACCTCGACGCCGCCGTGGACGACGGCGACCGGGGTCCCCATCCGGCCGAGCATCTCCCCGCTGACGACGCAGGTCGCGAGGGGGTAGCTGGAGGAGGCCGGGACCGTCCCCTCGGATCCCTCACCACCGCAGTGCGAGCACGCCTCCTCACCTCCGGGGGCGGCCTGCGCCGGGCGACCGGGGACCTGCATGGAGGAGGAACGCCGGACCTCGGCGGATGGAGCCGACGGGAGTGGAGGCTTCGGGGGGTACCACTCGGACAGGAGCCCGATGCCCGTGGCGGCCCCGAACCCGAGGATCACGAGCGGGACGGTGGCGTTCATGGCGCACTCCTCCTGCCGATCCCGTACTTCTGCATCCGGTAGATGAGCGTCTGCCGGGAGAGCCCCAGGAGCCGGGCGGCCTTCGACTGGTTCCCTCCGGTCTGTTCGAGTGCCCGGGACAGGAGCGCTCGCTCTACCGCCTCCAGGGAGATTCCCTCGTCGGCGATCTCGAGGCGATCCAGACCCGCCGTGTCCAGGCTGATGGGGTCGAGCGACCGGTCGCTGCGTGAGGGACCCGACGATGACGTCGTCCCCGCGGACCCGGTCGCCGGCCCCGGTGCCGGCACGTTCAGGATGTGGCTCTCGAAACCGAGATGCTCCATGAGCCCGGCCAGGACGGGAATCGGGTCGCCGGTCGCACCCTTCCGGCCCCGTCCTCCGCGCAGGCTCGCGATGCGGAAACCCGCTCGTTCCAGCCTGCGCCGCACACCGGGGCGCAGTCCGTCCTCTCGCCGGACGATCAGGATGGGCGGTCTTGCTGCTGTCACCTGTGTCATGGCGGTCCGGCGCTCCTGGATCGCGACCGTTGCTGCACCCACTGAGGCTTTCCTGCGCCGAGGAAGGCACATCCCGTGCCACGCTCCGGGCCGGGGCGGGCGCCTGCGGCAGGCGCATCTGCCCCTGTCTCGTATCCAGCATCACTGTCGGAGTTGCCACACCGCAAGGCGCGGCACCCGATTCCTCCGCAAGGGCACGCGCCGCGCCACCGGCCACTCGACGGGGCGGCACGCAGGTTGCGCTGGGACCGCCGTCGTGCATGCCCGTGCCCCCGGCTTCATCGGCCGGAGGCACCCAAGGAGGAAGAGCCATGACATCGCGGATCCTGCTGTCGACGCTGGCCGGGGCGACCCTGCTCCTCGCGGGGACCTTCGCCCGCGCCGAGACCGTGGACCTGAAGGCCGGCGGGACGCTGGCAGGCGAGGTGTCCATCGGAGAGGGGGACTCCGTGGTGGTCCAGGCCCGTTTCCCTCGTTCCGAGAAGCTCACGCTCCAGAGGTCGGACCTGACGCCGCAGTCCCTCTACCGGGTCCTCGAGCGCCGGGCGGATCCGAAGGACCCCGTGGCCCATCGGCAGCTCGGGGCTCTCGCCGAAGAGGCCGGGCTCTGGGGCGCCGCCATCGACGAGTACCGCGCCGTGAAGGACCTCGACCCCGCCTCCGCGAAGGAGATGGACGGGCACGTGGAGAGACTCGTCGAGTCCCTCGCGGCCGACGTCCTCCAGGACGCGCGGGACCTGCTCGAGGAGGGGAGGGCGAGCGCCGCCGTCATGCACCTCCACGCCCTGATGGAGACCTACCCGGGAACGAAGGCGGCGAAGGAGGCCGAGAAACTCCTCCCGGAGGCGACCAGGGCCGCGGGGGCGTCGGTCGACGTCGCCTCCCGCACCGTCGACGCCTCCGCCGCCCCGAAGGCCCTCGAGACCGTGGAGGCCCACCTGAAGAAGGGGGACGCCGCCACGAAGGAGGTCGCCGGGCACGAGAGCTCGGTGGCGGATGGGCGCGCCGCCGAACTCGCCGTGAAGCACTTCGAAGGTGCATGGGAGGCGGCCAGGACCCTGCCCGTGGCGACGGGTGACGAGGCCCTCGATGCCCGGATCGCCAGGGCGCGGACGAGGGCCAAGACCGCTCTCGTGCAGGCCTACCTGACGGCCGGCACGGTCTACCTGCAGAGGCGCGCTCTCCCCGACGCCGAGCGCTGGTGCAACAAGGCCTGCGAACTCGACCCGGAGAACAAGCAGAACCACACCCTCCACAAGTTGATCCTCCAGGCGAAGGCGCTCTCCATCGGCAGGGGCTTCGGGGGAGGCCGGGTGATCGTGAAGACCCCCGCGACCGCGGAGGACGCGGTCACCATGATGAAGCCGTCGAAGGACTACCCCATGAAGACCTGCGTCGTGAGCGAGGAGGAACTCGGCAGCATGGGCGACCCCATCGCCTTCATGTACGACGGCACCGAGGTGCAGATCTGCTGCAAGGGGTGCATGAAGAAGTTCCTGGCCGACCCGCCGAAGTACCTCCAGAAGGTGCGGGAGGCGGGGAAGGCGGCCGGCAAGTAAGGAGTCCCGACAAGTTCATTCAGCGCGCTGCGGGCATGGAGGAGTTCATCCCGCCATGAAGCCCCTCATGCTCATCGCTCTCATCTTGGCCCT
>CAZWGT010000280.1:0-1492 GCA_964633345.1 uncultured Planctomycetota bacterium | reverse complement strand
GCCGAAGTTCCTCCAGAAGGTGCGGGAGGCGGGGAGGGCGGCCGGCAAGTAGGGTTCCGACCAAGGCCCTTCCCCGGAGGGGGTCCTGCAGGCCGCCGATCGGGCGTCGCACGTACGGTCACGCACACGGCGAATCGCCCCGGGGCGCATGATGGGATCGCCCGGGTGCATAATGGGGTCGGTCAACCCGGGGCATCCCGCGATGAAGCCCTTCCTGCTCACCGCCCTCGTTCTTGCCCTCCTGCCCGTCGGCGGCGCCGCCGCCAGCGAGGAGAGGTCCGCCCGCCACCCCTGCTTCGACGACCGGGGCGCCCTCCCGTGGTCCACGAAGCTGGCCGATGCGCAGAAGTCGGCATTGAAGGCCGGGAAGTTGATGTTCATTGTCTACGGGAGGGAGGACTGCCCGCTCTGCCGCGCGCTCGTCGAGCGCACGCTTCCCTCGGACAGGGTGAAGGCCCGGCTCGCCGCGCTCGTCGTGGGCCTGGCGGCCGACTGCGATGCCCCGGAGAAGGAGGTCCAGGATCTCCTCCGGGCGAACCTCAAGGGCTCCACCGCGCTGCCCTTCGTCGCCTTCGTCACTCCCGACCTCCAGTGGGTCGCCGGCGCCTCGGGAGGCTGGGATGCGGACGGCTTCCTCAAGGTGCTCGACGTCGCCGAGAAGAGCCCCCTGCGCTACGCCACGGAGGAGGCGCGCAGGAAACTGGGCGTACTGGCCGAACGCGCCGAGAAGGCCGCCGGGAAGGGCGATTGGAAGGGCGTGGTCGAGTCCGGGAGGGAGGGCGCCGGGATCCACGGTCGGTGCCCGGAACGGCTCCGCCTCGAGGGATTCGTGAAGAAGGCCCGCGGCTGGGCCGAGGCGGAACTCTCCCGGGTCCTGGAGGAGGTCCGCAGGGGCGGCGACCTCCCCGCGGCCCGCCTTGCGCTCGGGGAGGTGAAGAAGCAGATGGCCGGGGAGTCCGAGTCAGCGGACGCCGAAGCGGGGCTCAAGGCCCTCCAGAAGCTCGGAACCCTCCGGTCCATCGAAGTGGATCCCAGGGGGATCGACCCGATGGCCATGCGCGAAAAGGCGGCCAGGGAATTCGCGTCATCCCGCTGGAGGAAGGTCTTCGACGACGTGCCGCCGGCCGGGGAGAAGCCCCCGGAGGACGCCCCGCCGAAGGACGCCGGCCAGGGGCGTTCCGGGGAGTGAGTCGAGTCGTCGTCCGCTCGGAGGGGCGGCCACTTCGCCGTGCCCGCGATCTGCCCATGGCACGGGAGGCGATGGGGTCGGCGCGGGTCGGGCCCGGCCAGAGGTCCGGGTTCGGTGGATGGACCGGGGTTTGGAGCAACCGCGGCCTCAGGGACGGAAGGGAACCCCGCGTGAACCCCTGGGAGTACCCGCCCCGACGTAGTCCCGGGTCAACCGCATCTCGAGGATCCTGTAGCCCCATGAGCACGAGGGAACGCCGGTCCTTCACCTTCCGGCAGTGTTCAGGACCTTCAGGTACTTCTG
>CAZWGT010000279.1:0-4385 GCA_964633345.1 uncultured Planctomycetota bacterium | reverse complement strand
GCTGGCGCCCGGCGAGTAGGCCCTAGTAGTAGACGATCCCGTAGCCGAAGCCGTTGTCCCTGCCCGTGGGGCCGAGGTCCTGGACCCGGGAGCCGAGCGCGGTGCGGACGGAGGAGGCGGTCGGCGTGGAGTTCTGCGCCGCCTCCCACCACAGCAGCGCCGCCATCCCCGCCGCGTGGGGGGACGCCATGGAGGTCCCGTTGAACGTCGCGTACTTGTCCCCCTTCGTGGTGGAGAGGACGCCCACGCCGGGCGCGCACACCTCGACGTAGGAGCCGGTGTTCGAGAAGGAGGCGAGGCGGTCGCTGGAGTCGGTCGCGCCGACGGCCACCACGGTCGTGTAGGCCGCGGGGTAGCCGAGCTCGGTCGTGGAGGTGCTGCCGTCCCCGGAGTTCCCGGCCGCCGCGATCAGGAGGACGCCGGCGTTCGAGGCGTAGGTGCAGGCGTTCTCCAGGGTGGAGTTGGCCCCGCCGCCGAGGCTCATGTTGGCGACCTGCATCCCGTTGTCCGCGGCCCAGGTGATGCCGGCGGCGACGGCGCTCCACGTCCCCGATCCGCGGCGGTCGAGCACCTTGACCGGGTAGAGGTCGGCCCCGGGGGCGACGCCGATGACGCCGATGGTGTTGTCCACGGCCCCGATGGTCCCCGCGACGTGGGAGCCGTGGCCGTTGTCGTCCTCGGGGGCGCCGGAGCCGACGAAGTTGGCGCCGGTGGCGAGGTTGTCCGCGAGGTCGGGGTGGTTGAGGTCGGCCCCCGTGTCGATGACGGCCACCTTGATGCCGGCGCCGACGTTGCCGGACAGGGGGGCGTTGACCCGGGTGATCCCCCACGGTGTCGTCTCCGAGGGCTGCGCGGGGGCGGGCTTGCCGCCCTGGGTCTCCGCGATGCCGTCCTCCTCGACGTAGGCGACGTCGGGGTCGGCCCGGAGGTCGGCGATGGCGGAGGCGGGCACGCGGCCCGCGACGGCGCCGATCGAGGTGATGGTGGCCCCGGCCTTCCCGCCGTGCTTCTCGAGGAGCTTCGCGTCCGCCTTCCCCTTGAAGCCGACGATGACGTCGGCGTCCCCCGCGAGGGCGGCGCCGGACGCGCCGGCCAGGAACAGACCGCCCACCGCCACGACCTTCCGGATTCCCACCTCTGCCCCCTTGCCTGCAGGCCGCCACCGTCGGCGACCGGGAGACCCTACCACCTCCCCGTGACGGGCGTCAAGCCGCCACGGGCTAGGCCAGGACCACCCGGTGGAACAGGTACGCGGCGGGCCCGGCGAGGAGGAGCGCGTCCACGAGGTCGAGGGCGCCGCCCATCTCCCCGAACGTGGCCCCGGAGTCCTTCACGCCGCAGCACCGCTTCAGCCAGGACTCCAGGAGGTCCCCCCCCTGGCCCGCCAGGTTCACCACGAGGCCGAAGGCCAGCCCGTGGCGGAGGGGGAGCCCGAAGAGGGCGCCCAGGGCCGCCGCCGCAGCGGTGCCGACCAGGGCCCCGGCGACCGCGCCCTCCCAGGTCTTCTTCGGGCTCACCCAGCAGAGGGGGCGCTTCCCGACGGTCCGGCCCGCGAAGTAGGCGGCCGAGTCCCCCACCTTGCACCCGATGGCCGCCATGGTCGCCAGGACCAGGCCCGAGGGGACGGCGGTGGCCATGACCGCGACCGGGGGGGAGAGCCGCAGCTCGAGGAGGAGGGCCATGGGCACGTGCACGACGAGCAGGGCGAGCGCGGTCCCCGCCAGGGGGCGGACGGAGGAGGCGCCGGCTTGGCCGGTCCCCTCCCCCTCCCGCGGCTTCACGGCGATGGCCATGGCCGCCGGGGCGAGGATCGCCAGCAGCAGGGCGGCGGCGGAGAAGGCGGCCGCGTCCCCCGGGCGCATCCCCGCCGCGGGGAGGAGCGCCCGGGCCGCGAGGATCGCGAAGGAGGCGAGCGCGCCGTAGCCGGGGATCGACTCCACCCCGGCGCCGCGGAGCATGTCGCCGAACTCCTTCATCGCCGCGGCGGAGAGGAGGGCGATGAGGAGCCCCGTCCCCGGCGCCGCGGACCGGAACGCGGCCCGGGTGCCGAGGAGCCCGTCGAGGAGGATGACGAGGACCGCCACGACCCCGAGGAGGAGGCCGACGCCGATGCGGACGCGGGAGACGGCCGCCTTCCCGGTCGAGGGGGCGGGGCCCGTGGGCCCGCTCAACCCGACCCCGCGCCGACGGGCAGCGCCCCGAAGCGGCGGTCCCGGCCGGCGTAGTCCCGGATCGCCTCGTGGAGGTGCTCCTCCCGGAACTCCGGCCAGCAGGCCCTCGTGACGTGGAACTCGGCGTAGGAGATCTGCCAGAGGAGGAAGTTGCTGACCCGCATCTCCCCCGCCGTGCGGACGAGGAGGTCGGGGTCGGGGGCCGACGGCGCGTAGAGGTGGGAGGCGAGGGCCGCCTCGTCGATGTCCGCGGGGGCCATCTCCCCCTTCCTCACACGCTCGGCCAGGGCCCGGGAGGCGTCCACGATCTCCGCGCGGCCGCCGTAGTTGAGCGCGAGACAGAGGGTCATGCCGGGGTTGCCGCGGCTCAGCGTCGCGGTCTCCTCCAGCTCCCGCCGGACGAAGTCGGGCAGCCCCTCCATCCGGCCGATGGCGGTGAAGCGGATGTCGTTCTCCATGATCTCGTCCCGCTCGCGGACGAGGAACTGGCGCAGCAGCTTCCAGAGGATGTCCACCTCGCGCCGGGGGCGCTTCCAGTTCTCCTGGGAGAAGGCGTAGAGGGTCAGGCGCTCGACGCCGAGGCGCGCCGCCTCGATGGCGGTGGCGCGGACCGAGGCGACCCCGGCCCGGTGGCCCCAGATGCGGGCGCGGCGGCGGCGCTGGGCCCACCGCCCGTTCCCGTCCATGATGATCGCGATGTGGCGCGGGAGGCGGTCCCGGGGGACCCCCAGCCTCTGCATCGGGTCGAAGGGCGGGAGCTTCGGCACCCGCTACCTCGTGAGGTACTGGGCCCGGTCCGCGCCCACGGACACGAGACGGACGGGGACGCCGGAGACCTCGGCGATGGCGTCCACGAAGGCCCGCGCGTTGGGCGGAAGGTCGGCCATGGTGCGGCAGGCGGAGAGGTCCCCCTCGAAGCCGGGGAAGTCGCGCCAGACCGGCTTCGCCGCGCGCACGACGCCGAGGTCGGCGGGGAAGCGGGTGAGGCGGCGGCCGTCCACCTCGTAGGCCACGGCGATGCGCAGGCGCGGCATCCCGGAGAGGATGTCGAGCTTGGTCAGGGCCAGCTCGTCGGCGTCGCAGAGCTCGGTGGCGTACTTGACGACGACGGCGTCGAACCAGCCGCACCGCCGCGGGCGGCCCGTGGTGGTGCCGAACTCCCTCCCGCGCTTGCGGATGAGGTCCCCGTCGGCCCCCGTGTCCTCGGTCGGGAACGGGCCCTCGCCGACGCGGGTGGCGTAGGCCTTGGCGACGCAGACGGTGCGGGTGATGGCGCGGGGGGGGATGCCGCTCCCGGCGGGGACGCCCAGCACGCTGGCGTTGGAGGCGCTCACGTAGGGGTAGGAGCCGTGGTCCACGTCGAGCATGACGGCCTGGGCCCCCTCGCAGAGCAGGCGCTTCCCCTCGCGGTGGGCGGAGCGGAGGAGGGAGGCGGTGTCGTCCACGAAGGGGGCGACGCGGTCCCGCGCCCCGCGCAGCTCGGAGAGGATCGCGTCGGCGTCCACGGGGGCGGCGCCGAGGGCGACGAGGAGGCGGTTCTTCTCGGCGACGTTGGCGCGCACGCGCTTCTCGAGGGCCGAATCGTCGAAGAGGTCGGCGACGCGGATCCCCTGGTAGGCGACCTTGTCGGCGTAGCACGGTCCGATGCCGCGGCCGGTGGTGCCGATCTTCCCCGCGCCGCGGGAGGCCTCGTAGGCGGCGTCGAGCGCCCGGTGGTAGGCCAGCACGAGGTGGGCGCGGTCGGAGATGCGAAGCCGCGTCGGGGCCACGGAGTACCCGGCCTTGCCGAGCATCTCGAGCTCCTCGAAGAGGACCTTGAGGTCGAGGACGCACCCGTTCCCGATGACGGAGACGCACCCGGGGCGGAGCACGCCGACGGGGATGAGGTGGACCTTGACGGTGGCGCCGTTGACCACCACGGTGTGCCCGGTGTTGGCGCCCCCCTGGTAGCGCACCACGAAGTCCGCCTCCGCCGAGAGGAGGTCCACGATCCGGGCCTTACCCTCGTCGCCCCACTGGGCGCCGACGACACAGGTTGCGGGCATGGTGCGGGCGTCCCTCCTCTTCGGCTCGCGCCGGTGAAGGGGGGATCTTCGCCGCGCGGGCGGGGGCGGTCAAGAAGGGAGGGGTGCGCCGCCACGTCGATTAACCTGTGCGGCCCCATGCGCGTCCTCGGCATCGAGACCTCCTGCGACGAGACCGCCGCCGCCGTCG
>CAZWGT010000278.1:0-4386 GCA_964633345.1 uncultured Planctomycetota bacterium | reverse complement strand
GTGACGGGCAAGGGCAACATCGCCGTCTCCCGCAAGCACGGGAAGTTCATCGCCGAGCACGTCATGGCCTCCTACCTCGGCGTCGCCGCGCCGGAGCAGAAGGTGGACGCGCTGGCCGCCGCCTCCGAGCGGATCGCCGACGCCCGCCGGGAGCAGGTGTCGAAGGTCGCCGACCACGTCGCCGGGAAGCCGGCCCTCTCCGCCGAGGCCCTCGCCTCCCTCCGGAAGCGGGTCGCCGAGCGCCAGCAGGCCCTCGGGTACGCGGGCTACAGGTCCTGGATCGCGAAGGTCTCCCCGCCGGACATGCGGTAGGCATGGAGGCGCGGCGCCTCCCCGGCCGCGTCCCCTACGCGGAGGCCCTGGCCCTCCAGCGGGCCGCCCACGCGGCGCGCCGGGAAGGCACCGGGCCCGACGTGCTCCTCCTCCTCGAGCACGCCCCCGTCGTCACCCTCGGCCCCCGCACGGGGGAGGGGGACCTGGTCGTCCCCGAGGAGGCCCTCCGGGACCGCGGGGTCGAGGTCGTGCGCACCGACCGGGGCGGGGGGATCACCTTCCACGGGCCGGGGCAGGTCGTCGCCTACCCGATCCTCGATCTCAGGGCGTGGGGCCTGGGTCCCCGGGACTACCTCCGCTTCCTCGAGGGGCTGGTCATCGGCGTGCTCGCGGAGTTCGGGCTCGAGGGGCGGACCGTCGAGGGGAGGACCGGGGTCTGGGCCGGGGACGGCAAGGTCTGCGCCCTCGGGGTGCGCGTGGCGGGCGGCGTGTCGATGCACGGCCTCGCCCTCAACGTGGCCACGGACCTCTCCGCCTTCGAGGCCATCGTGCCCTGCGGGATCCGGGACGCCTCCGTCGCCTCCCTGCACCGCCTCCTCCCCGCCCCCCCCTCCGTGGCCGAGGTCATGGACAGGACGGAGCGGGCGTTCTTCCGCGAGGAGGCTGCCCGGTTAGGCTCTCGCCGATGACCATGCCCGTGACGCAGGCCCGCAAGCGCCTCCCCCCCTGGCTGAAGGTCCCTCTCGGGGGCGGGGAGAAGTTCGCCCACCTCCGGGGGCTCGTGAAGGGGCTCTCCCTCAACACCGTCTGCGAGAGCGCCCGCTGCCCGAACCTCGGCGAGTGCTGGTCGGCCGGCACGGGCACCTTCATGATCCTCGGGAACATCTGCACCCGCGGCTGCCAGTACTGCGCGGTGCCCAAGGGGAGGCCCGAGGCCCTCGACCTCGACGAGCCCCGCCGCGTCGCCGAGGCGGTGAAGGCGATGAACCTCCGCCACATCGTGGTGACGAGCGTGGACCGGGACGACGTCCCGGACGGCGGCGCGTCGGTGTTCGCCGACCTCGTGCGGCGGGTCCACGCGGAGAGCCCCGGGACGCGGGTGGAGCTGCTCATCCCCGACTTCCGGTTCTGCAGGGTGGATGCGCTGAAGATCGTGATGGACGCGGGGCCCGACTTCCTCAACCACAACATCGAGACCGCCCCGCGCCTGTTCCCCACGGCCCGGAAGGGGGGAAGCTACGAGGCCTCCATCCGCCTGCTGGCCGACTGCGTGCGGCGCTGGCCGCGGATCCCGACGAAGAGCGGGATGATGCTCGGCCTCGGCGAGACGGACGCGGAGATCGAGGGGGTGCTGCGCGACCTCCGGGGGGCCGGGGTCCGCATCCTCACCCTCGGCCAGTACCTCCAGCCGGACGCGAAGTCCCTGCCCGTGGAGAAGTTCTACACGCCGGAGGAGTTCGCGGCGTGGAAGGCGAAGGCCATGGAAATCGGCTTCGACCACTGCGAGTCGGGGCCCCTCGTCCGCTCCTCCTACCACGCCGAGCGCCAGGCCGTGGAGGCGGAGAGGAACCCGGCGGGAAGGACCTAGGCGTCGCGGAGGACCCGGCGGCTACTTCGGGCCCTCGGGGGGCGTCCCGCCCTCCGCCGGGGTCTCCTCGGTCTTCAGCACCTCGGGCGGAGGCTCCACGGCCGCGGGCTTCTCCTCCTCGGGCCCCGCCCCGAAACGGCTCGCCTGCTC
The DNA here is from genome assembly GCA_964633345.1 of uncultured Planctomycetota bacterium. Classification (GTDB taxonomy): domain Bacteria; phylum Planctomycetota; class JAJSAM01; order JAJSAM01; family JAKLKS01; genus CAZWGT01. The sequence goes on along the minus strand of CAZWGT010000278.1, from coordinate 2,375 downwards.
CCTGCGGTACCGCTCGCGCTGCGCGGCCTCGGCCAGCTCGCCGGTCTTCTCGCGACCCTTCTCGTTCCACCAGGTCATCCAGAGTTCCGCGTCCGGGGCCATCTTCTCCCCCGTGGCCGCCTTCAGCACCCGGAACAGGGATCCGCGAGCGTCGGAGTCGGAGGGCAGGATGGTCATGAGGTCGATGAGGGCCGAGACCTCCTCGGGACCGGCGGTCTTCTCCAGGGCGAGGAGCCCCGTGGTCTTGACGGACGGATCCCGGTCCTGCCAGACCGCGTCGAGGATGGCCCGGCGGGCACCGGGGGGATCCCACTGGCCGAGGCGGCCGGCGACCGAGCAGCGGATGCGGGCGTCCTTGTCGTTCCGGAGAAGGGAGAGAAGGGGGTCCACCGCCTCGGGGGCGTGGAGGTTCGTCAGGATCTCGATGCAGAGGTCGCGGGCCTCGACGCTCGGGCTCTTGAGCCCGGCGACCAGGGCGGGGACGGCGTCCTTGCCCAGGCCCTTCAGCACGGCGAAGGCCGCGTCCACCCGCGCCCGGACGCCGCAGCCGATCTCCTCGACCATCGCCTTGGCGTCGGCCCCCTTGTCCCCGCTGAGGGCGAGGCCCCTGGCACCGCCGGAGGAGGGCTCCAGGTTGCCGATGGCCTCCTCGACGTCCCCCTCGTCGATGGAGACGGCGGGTCCGGGCACGAACCAGTAACGGCCCTTCTCCCTGCCCACGACGAACCCCTCGAGCACGCGGCCGTCCTTCATGATGAGGGAGGCCCCCTTGGGGGCGCCCGCGGCGGCCGCGCCCCTCGGCGGAGAGACGCCGCCCGAGGTGGGAGCCGGACCGGCCGGCGCGTCAGGGGCGGGGGCGGGAGCCGGGGAGGGTTCCGCCGAAGCCACCTTCTCCACGGACACCACCATGGAGGAAGGCAGGGACATCTCGGAGGCGCCGACCCGGACCTTCACGGTCGAGTCGTCCCGGTAGAGGAGGGTGCAGTTCACCTTCTTGCCGCTCTTCAGGACGAGGACGACGGCGTCCCCCTCTTCCTGGAGCGCGGCATGGCCCGCCGGGAGGGCCGCCGCCAGGGCGGCGCCCGCGGCGGCGCACAGGACGAAGCCACGGATCGCGCGGTGGGCCATGCGTCCCTCCTCAGGCAGGCGTGCCGATGCGTCCCCCGGGTACGGCGTCCCGGACATACTATCGTCCCGCCGGGGGCCCGGGGCCTAGTTCGTCGTCAGCTGCTGCCAGCCGACCATCTCGAAGAACACCATCGCGTTCATCGCCTTCGTCACGGCCTCGCTCGAGTAGCGGATGTCGGTGGTGCCGTTGTTGTCGAAGTCGATGGCCGCGTCGCCGCCGACGATGGCCGCGCCGCGGATGAGGTAGTCGTTGCCGCCGCCCTTGATGGTCAGCTTCCCGGTGACGATGAGGACCCCCTTGAACTGGCAGGTGCCGGCGTAGTCGAGGTCCCCGTTCACCACCCAGATCCCGGCCGCCTTGTCGTTGCCGGCGATGCTCGTGTTGCCCTCGTGGTAGGTGATGTTGGAGTAGTCGAAGTTGCCGGGCAGGGTGTTCGCGGTCGTGAAGGTGGCGTTCGCCTTCGCCCAGGCGACGAGATCCGCCACGGGATTGGGTGCGACGCCCAGCTTGAGCTGCTGGGGCCCCGTGACGTTCGGGTTGCCCACGATCTTGGCGGCGTCGGTCGCGTTGAGAGTCGGCGAGACGGTGGCGACCGCGGGCATGCCGGGGTTGGCCACCGTCGGGGGATTGAAGACCGCGTTGCTGTCGTCGTCGTGGTCAAAGCCGCTGACGTTGAAGGCGTTGGAGTTCGAGATGGAGAAGTCGGGGTTGGCGCCGTTCACGGCCAGGGCGCCGCTGATGGCGAAGGGGTTCCGGTTGACCTTGATGACTCCCTTCACGCGGACCTTGAAGGGGTTGCTGTCGGCCACGGGGCCCGCGTATCCGATGCTCGTGACGATGACGTAGGCCTCCTCCCCGGGATTGAGGGGATCGGGGGGGACGACGCCGGCCTCGTCGATGAGCCCGTCGGCGTCGTTGTCGATGCCGTCCGACCGTCCCGACTGCAGGGTGGTGACGAACCGTCCCACGACGGAGGTCGGCACGAGGGCGTCGCGGATCTCCGTCTGGACGCCGGCGAGGGAGACGCCGGGGCCGAGGGGAGGCCAGGCGGGGTTGGCGCGGTTGGCGGACAGGTTCGCCTCGGCCATGCCCCGGGCCAGGCCCGCTTCCGCGGCCGCCAGGGCCTTCTCCATGTTGATCCGGGTGGTCATCGCCTTGCTGCGGCCGGAGACGATCACCAGCAGCGACGTGGCGATGGTGGCGGCCACGAGGACCGTCACGGTCATCACGATGAGGGCCGCGCCGC
>CAZWGT010000277.1:0-4400 GCA_964633345.1 uncultured Planctomycetota bacterium | reverse complement strand
CACCTCGAAACCGCTCGGGAGCTTCCCGCCGAGGACGTACATCCGCACCGCCCATGGGGACATCCGCCAGGAGGGCGGCCGGGGCCGGTCGTCGAGCCGGACGATCTCGGCGATCTCCTCGGCGGTCTCCTGCTCCGCGTGGCGGCGGAGGAGGGCGTCGGCGGCGGCGACGGACGGGACGGGGTCGGGGGTCACGGTTGGATCTCCTGGTGGATGCGGTGGCGGAGCCGGACGGTCTTCTCGAATAGGTCGAACCAGTACTTGGCGGGGCCGTCGTTGCCCTGGCTGTTCCTCTCGACCCATTCCAGGGCCGAAGGCAGGGTCGAGGGGGGGAAGGCTCGGGCAGCCTCGTGGAGAAGTGGAGCGAGGCGGTTGGGCCTGGTGGTGCCGATCACCTCCGGCCGTACGACTTCGAGGTAGCGGAGCGCCACCTCCGGCGCCCATGGAGAGGGCAGGAATCGCATCATGCCGAGGCGATCCGGACCGTCCACTGCCCGGAGTGCCCGGGGAGAGCGGTCCGTATCCGGCATGTGCGCGACCAGGGCCTTCAGGGTCTCCTCCACCGGGAATGGCGGCGTGTCCTTCGGCGCGGCGCCCAGGGCATCGACAAGCGGTCCCGCCCAGCGCGGGGCGCCGTGGAGGACGGCCGCTTCCGCCATGCCGAGGACGAGGGCCAGTCCCCAGTCCGTTCCCCAGAAGTGCGGGACGATCTCCGCGGGGGAGACGCCGAGGCGCCCCTCCCAGTGGGCGGGCGGGACGTGGGACAGGACCCGCGCCAGGCGGTGGGCCCTCTCCCCGAACCAGTCCGGCGGCTTGGACCCGATGCCGTCCCGCTCCCATCCCTTGTCGCCGGTGGAGGGAGGCGTGACGAGCAGCTTCCGCTTAGGGGCCGAGCCGAACGCGCTCCGCAGGAGACCGCCGATGCCCTTCTTCGCGGGCGCCTCCCAGGCCAGCATCGCGTCGGCCCGGTCGGTCATCCGGCGAAGGAGGGCGGACCCGGGAACCCGGGCCAGGAGCCGGGCGGCCGCGGCCCGCACCGTCGCGGCCCGGTCGTCGAGGCAGGCCTCGAGGAAGGCCTCGTCGTGGGGCCCGAGCCCGGTCGCGACCGCTTCCAGGAAGGCGAGACGCACGTCCACCTTCTCCGTCGACCACGCCCCCTCCACCCAGCCCCGTGCGACTTCCGGCCGGGTGCGTCGCGCGGACCGGAGCACGGCGAGGCGCCGCTCCGGGGTCCCCTCCTGGAATTCGCGCTCCGCCGTGGCATCGGGCCCCGGAGGAACGCCCTCCCCGGACTCCTCCGTCGTGCCCTCGGGGTCGAGGGCCCAGGACCAGTCCGGCCGCAGGCCCGCCAGCCACCGGCCGCGTACGCCGAGGGCGGACCGGAGTCCCGTCACGCGCCGCGCGTTCGGGGCCTCGAGGAACCGAGGAAGAAGGCCGTGGGGCAGGCGCCGCCCGACGGCGTCCAGTCGCCCGAGCGCTTCCACCAGGAGCGCCGGTTCGTGGCTCTCGAGGTACTCCCGCAGGAGGTTCGCCACGGCCGGGGAACAGGGGGGGCGCGCGTCGGGGGGCGCCGGGGGAAGCGGGGCTGCCCGGGTCGGGAGGGTCCCCGCGATTCGGTAGACCTCCGCCGCTCCGGCCAGCAGGAGGAACCGGGACTCCGCGGGGGCGTCCGGGAGGACCGCCAGCCCATCCACCGGCCACCCCGTGGCTTGGGGTCCCGGTCGGCGGGCAAGTCCCGCGGTGGCCGCTTCGACCAGGGCCTTCATGCTCCTCCCCCGGCCCCGCTTCCGAGCGGATGGAACCCGCCGTCCACCATGGCCCCGAGAGGCCGCAGGGCGTGCCCGTCCCACTCCCCCGCCAAGTCGACGGGGTGGCCGCCGGAGAGCGCGAGCAGCCGCCACGGCTCCCGCGGCCCGAGGGGCACCGCGGCCCCCTCTTCGTCCACGACGGCCCAGGTCGTCCGATCCTCGAGGAGTGAGGGACGCACCCCCCGCAGGGCGGCGGGGAGTGCGTCGAGCCATGGCTGGCGCGCGAGGGCCTCGGAGGTCGCCGCGAGAAGATCCGCCACCGACCCGGTGCCCGGCATCCGTCCCCGGAGAGCCCGGGCCCCGCCGCGGTGCTCCATCACGAGCGCCCGCTGCGGGAACGCTCCGGGCCAGAACGCCAGTGCCGCATCGACGACGGTTCCCGGGACCAGGGCCTCCGGGAAACCCGCCGACCCCGCCGCGAACTGGAGGACGAGGGCCCATCGCCCGGATCGGCCGCCGCGGATCCATGTCCGCTGGACCCGTACGCGATCCTCGTCGGTGGCCTCCTGCGCGAGGACCGCCCATTCGTCCGCGACGACATCCCCGTGGGCGACGACCTCATCCTTCTCGAGGGTGAAGCCGATCATCCCCCGGAGATCCGCCTGGAGGTCGGCATCGAGGGTCCCGGCCCTCCGGTAGGCGCGGGAGAGGAGCGCGAGGCGGCCGAGTTCCGGGAGCAGGCGATCGGTCCACCGGGCCCCCGATCCCGGGAGGGCGGCCATCCGGCGCAGGCGCACGGCGATTCCCGGCGCCTGCGCGTCCACCAGCCGGGCCGCCTGCTCCCCGAAGGCCGCGGGGCCGTTCGCGTCGAGCGCGGCCAGGCCCGTCCGCACGAGGTCCCCCATCCAAAGGTCGAGCCCCTCGAGCCCTTCGAGGACGCGGTCCTGCCGGCGCTCGGCCCGTTTCGCCTGGGCCTTCGGGTCCGGGGCCGCTTCGGCCTTGCGCTCGCGGGCCTTTTCCTTCCGCGCCGCCGTCTCCGACCGCCGGGCCAACCACTCCGTCACCCACGCGGGCTCGGTGCCCATGGGAACGGCGGCCGGTCGCTCGACCGCGATCAGGAGGAGGGCGAGGGCGTGCTTGCAGGGGAACTTGCGGGAGGGGCAACTGCACTTCGCCGTCAGGTCGCCAAGGTCCACGCGCACCTGGTAGAGGGCACTCCCCTTGCACTCACCCCACAGCGACGCGGCGCTCCGCCCGAGCCCCGACCAGTCCTTCCCTCCCGCCAGCTTCCGCCCTGCGGCGAGCGCCGCCGGGTCCGGCGCGAGCGCGGCCACCTGCTCTGCGGTCAGCGCCATGGGGCGCGAGTATAGCGGCGCGCTCGTCGGGTCGTTCCGGAGGTCAAGGGAGACCTTCAGTCAATCCTGACCATGGTCCGCGGGCCACCGTGGACGGACTCGCCCCGACGTGCCAGAATGCCTCGGTCCTGAAGGGAGTCTTGGATTCACGCGGGATCGACGAGGGGAGAGCACGAGATGCCCGGAGGCGGAGAGTCGGCGCCACCGCGGTTGGCCGCCGCCTCCCTGACGATGGAACCCCTCCTCCGGGACCACCTTGAACTCCGAAAGGAACTCGCGGCGGCCATCCAGCGGCGGCTCCAGGCGGGCGGTGCCGCTCCCGACGTGGACCGGCTTGAAGAGCGGTGCGGCGGTCTCCTGCACCAGGTCGTCTCCCGCCTCGGCGGGCTCGTGGAGGAGGCCATGCGCCGTGGGGTGGGGCCGGACGACATCGAGGCGGAGTACGACCGGCTCTCGGGCGTCAAGGGCGGGATCGATCCTAGCCGGGCCGTCAACGCGGGCAGCCCCGCCGACCCGAAGGACCCGGCCATCGCCGCCTGGCGCGAGGGCGGGGAGGCGGGCCGCGCGGCAGCCCAGTACCTGATGAGTCAGGCGCTCCTCCTCCGCCCGACCGACCAGGAAGCCGTCCAGACGGGCATCGAGGTCCTCGAGATGTCGGCCGCGCAGGACTACGGGCCGGCGGTCCATGCCCTCGCGCTCGCGTGCCTCTCGGGCGAGGGGATAAGGCGCGACCTTCCCCGAGCGGTGAAACTCCTCCAACTGGCCTCCGACCTCGGCCTTGCCGAGTCGAGTTGGCGCCTCGGCTCGCTGTACGCGAACGGCCAGGGCGTGCCCCAGGACATGAAGACCGCCCTCCGCCTCCTCGAGACGGCGGCCGAGGCCGGCCACGCCGAGGCGCAACTGGAACTCGGAAGGATCCGGGCGGCTGGAATCCCGGACCTGCCAGCAGACCACGCGCAGGCCCACCGCTGGCTCACCCTCGCCGCGGAACAGCACCGCCTCCACGCCCGCGAATGGCTCGACCGCTACGGGGCGATGACCCCGCGCGAGTACCTCGCCCGGACCTGGGTGGACGCGTGGACGCCGACGGAACTGCCTCCGCCGCCCCGCGCGGGGAAGCTGGGGATCCTCGTGTCCCTCGGGATCCTCGGGCTCTTCCTCGCGGCCGCCGCCGGGGGCAACTCCCTCGGGCTCTTCCTCCTTCTCATGTTCGTCGCCATCCTCCTCCACGAGTGCGGACACTGGCTGGCGGCGCACCTGGCCGGGATCCCCATCCTCGTCTTCTCCGTCGGCGTCG
>CAZWGT010000276.1:0-4414 GCA_964633345.1 uncultured Planctomycetota bacterium | reverse complement strand
AGGGACCGGGGGTAGGGCGGGGGCCGAACCCCCCGGGACCCCGGCCGTTAGAATGCCCCGGTGAGTTCCCCCCTCGTCCCCGCGGCGCTGCTGCTCGCAGGACTCCTGCCGGTCGGCGCCGCGGCCGCCGACGAACTCCCCGATCCCCCCCGCTACGCCCTGCCCGCGGGATGGGCCCCCGCCCGCGCCCTCGACGGCGACCTCGCCGCCGCCGCCCGGCGCGCCGTGACGGCCGCGACCCGCCCCTCCGACCCCTGGGCGGCGCGGGAGGGATGGCGCATCCTCGCCGGCATCGGCCCCGGCTCCGCCCCGGACGCCGTCGCGGCGCTGCCGGGGGCGTCGTGGTTCGGGAGGGCGCTCCTCGTCCGCGCCCTGGGCTCCATGGAGGACCCCGGACTCGTCCCCGTCCTCGCCGAGGCGGCGCGCGACCCCGCGTGGGCGGTGCGCGAGTCCGCCGCCGAGGGGCTCGGCCTCTCCGCGGGCGGGGTACCCCCCGGCGTCCTCCCCGCCCTCCTCCGCGACACCTCATGGCGCGTGCGCGGCGCCGCCGTCGAGGCCGTGCGCCAGCGGGCCCTCCGCGGGGCCTCCCCCCGCGAGGAGGCCGCCCTCGACGTCTCCCCGCTCGCCGCCGACGCGGACCCCGACGTCGCCCGCGCCGCCCTCCTCGCCCTCGCGGACCTCCGCGTCCCCGCCCACCGGCCCGTGCTCCTGGCCGCCCTCAAGGACCTCGAGAAGGCCACCGCCGCCCAGGGGACCTCCGCCGAGGACGCCGAGGAGGAATCCCTGCGCACCGCGCTGCGCCTCCTCCGGGGGGTCGCCGCGGGCGCGGCCGGCGACGCCGCGGTCCTCGACCACCTCCACGCCCTCGGCGGCTCCCCCGACCACCCGCTGGCGGGGCCGGCCATGCAGGAGTGGTTCCGCCTCGTCGGCGACGCCGCCCTCGCGGAGCCCGGGCCCCTCGAGAGGCTCCTCGGGATCTACTTCTGGAAGGGCGGGGCCGACGCCGGCTCGCTCGCCGCCGTCGAGGACGCCCTCGTGGAGATCGGCGACCCCGCGGTCGAGCCCCTGATGCGATGGATCCTCCTGCCCGAGCGCGCCAAGAAGGACCCCATTCCCTTCGATTCCTCCCGCCGCGCGCTCCACCTCGTCCTCCGACTCCAGCCGCGGAGCGCCCCGGCGCACCTGGCCCGCGTGATGCGCGACCCGGGCCTGACGTTCATCCTCCGCCTCCACGCGACGACCCTCGGCCGGCGCACGTGCGCCGTCCCCCTCGGCCCCGTCTTCCGCGAGGTGTACGCCGCGGAGGGGGGCGAGGGGGGGCTGGCGGCCAACCTGCTCCGCGGGATCGCGGCCTCCGGCGGCCCCGACGCGGCGGGGATCCTCGCCCGGGCCCTGGTCCCCGCGGGGAAGGGGGGCCCGCCCGCCGAGGTGCGCGCCGCCGCGGCCGAGTCCCTCCACGAGCGGCCGGCGCTTGTGGACCCCGCGGCCGTCGCCCGCGCCGTCGCCGCCGAGACCGACGCCGAGGTCCTCCACCACCTGCTCCCCGTGGCCGCCGCCTCCCTCGGCGAGGGGGCGCCGCGCGCCGTCGCCCGGTTCCTCGGCGATCGGCGCGTGCGGGTCCGCCGCGACGCCGCCCGCGCGCTGTCGCTCCGCCCCGGCCGCGAGTCCACGGGGTTCCTCCTCGCCCTCCTCCTCCTCGAGGACGGGGACGACGACCGCCTCCCCCGGTACGGGCCCGCGGCCCCGACGGCGGCCCAGCGGGAGGAGCTGCGCGCGGTCCGCGCCGCCAACGCGGGGGGCGTGCGGGGCTCGGCCGTCTCCTCGCTCCGGACCTGCGCGGGGGATCGGGCGCCGTCGATCCTCCGCAGGCTCCTCGAGTCCCGGGACCCGGAGATCCGGCGCGCCGCGGCGGACAACCTCTTCGGCCTCGGCGACGCCGGTGCCGCGCCGGCCCTCGAGGCGCGGATCGGGCGGGAGGGGGACCCCGGGCTCCGCGAGCACCTCCTCACCGTGCTCGCCGCCCTCGGCGGACCGGAGGCGGACGCCGCCTTCGAGCGCCTGCTCGACGGGAAGGACGAGGACCTCCGCTCCGGGGCGCTGCGCGCCCTCGCCGGGGACGGGGCGACGGCGCGGGCGCCGGAGGGGGCGCGCCGCTGCGCCGGGCGCCCCGGCGCTCCTCCGGACGAGAGGGGAACCGCGATGCTCGCCCTCGGCCGGTCGCGGGCCCCCGGCGCCGCGGCGTTCCTGGCGTCGATGCTCGCCGCGGCGCCTCCCGGGGAGGAGAGGCGGACGATCCTGCAGGCCCTGGGGCACACCCGGGATCCGGCCGCCGTCCCCGCCGTCGTGGCGCTGCTGGCCGCCCTGGACGCCCCCGGGGCCGCGCCCGAGGAGGAGGACACGGCGGACCTGGCCGTGGAGATCCTCGGCGAACTCCGCTCGGACGCGGCGACCGGGCCCCTCGTGGACCTCCTCCGGAAGGCGCTGCCCGCGGCGTTCTCCGGTGCGGCGGACCGGGCCGCGGCGGCCGCCCGCCAGCGCACGGCCCTGTGCGTCCAGTCCCTCGGCCGGTGCGGCGGGCCGTCCGCCCTCGAGGCCCTCCTGGACGCCGCCTTCGACCGGGGCTTCTCCCGCGCCGCCGAGGCGGCCACCGCCGACCCGCTCCTGCACCGGCCGGTCCGCCGGGAGGACGAGCGCTGGCGGCCCGGGATCCCCGAGGACCTGCGCAAGGCGGGCTACCGCCTGGCCGAGGCCCTCGCCCGATGGAAGGACGCCGATCTCGCCGCCGCCCTCCGCCGCCGCCTCGATCTCCTCTCCCGGGACGGGAGCGCCGCCGCCCTCTCGGAGGAGTGGCTCGTCTGGCTCGGCAACGCGCTGGCGGAGCCCCCCGCCACCGCGCCCAACCGCCCGCGCTGGTGGTCCCGGATCGTCCTGCTCCGGCAGGCCGCCGCGAACCCCCCGCGCATGACCGAATCCGACGGGGCCGCCTTCGACGGGCTCTTCCTCCACGAGTCGGAGGTCGCCGCGGAGTTCGCCGCGGCCCGGCGCTCCCTCGACGCGGCGCGCGCCTGCCGGAGGCTCCACGATCCGGTGCGGGCCGACCGCGAGGAGCGTCTCTACGCGGCCCTCGGCATGGTCGTCGACGCCGCCGAGGCGCTGCGCGCCACGGGGGACGGGGCGGCCGCGGCGGAGGCCTTCGACCGCGCCTTCGCGGCCGGGAAGGAGGACCGCGTCGCGCGCCTCGTGGTGGAGGTCCTGGGGGACCTCAGGAAGGAGCCGGCCCTGGCGCTGCGCTTCGGGGAGCTCGCGGTCCGCGCCGAGGGGAACTGGTCGAGCTACTGGCCGAACCTTAGGGCCCTCGGGGCGGCGCGCCTCGGCGCCGGCGACGCGGCCGGCGCGGCGGAGGCCTTCGCGGCGGCGGTGCGGGAGCAGGACGCCGGGGCCCGCGAGCCCGGCCGCGCCACGGCGTGGACGCGGTTCTTCCTGGCGATGGCGCTGGCCGTCCTGGGCAAGCCGGAGGAGGCCCTCGCGGTCATCGGCGAGACCGCCCCCCTCAACGACGTCGTCCTCGACTGGATCGAGCGGGAGCCCGCCTTCGGGGCCCTGCGGGCGGACGGCCGGCTCGACGAGGTCCTCGCCCCCGCCCGCCGCAAATTCGACCTGTAGGGGCGGGGCCTGCCCCGCCCGCCGTCCCCCGCGCCGCGTCCACCCGGGAGGACACTCCGTGTCCACCGGCCCGGACGGGATTCCCCCCCGCCGGGCCCCTCCGCCCTCGGCCCCGTCCGGCACGCTCCGTGCGCTAGGACCCTCGCCGGCGCGGCGCGGGCCGGACGAGGAGGCGGACATGCGGTGGACCCTGGCGGCGACCCTGGCGACGGCCCTGGCGGGCGCGGGAAGCGCGGCACCGGCGGCCCGCGCCGACGACGACTGCGGACGCGTGGTGATCCGGCGCCCGGAGGTCCGAATCGTCTTCGGCGGACACTCGCGACACTGCGCGTGGAGACCCGCCCGGTACGAGGACCGCGTCGAGCGCGTCCTGGTGCGCGCCGGGTACTGGCGCGAGGAGGCGGTGCCCGCCACGTTCGGCCTGCGCTTCGACTTCGGCTGCCGGAGGTTCGTCCGGGTCGTCGTGCGCCCGGCCTCCGTCACGCGGACCTGGGTCCCGCCGGTCTACGGGGAGCGCGTCGTGCGCGTCCTCGTCCCGGGCCGCTGGGACTGCGCCTGCGACTGAGGTTTCCAGGGGGGGGCGGGCGAGGCGGCGCTTCCGCCAGCCAGCCCTGCACGGCGCGGCGGCGTGGTGCCGCCGGCCGTGGAGCGTCCGACCGCGCTCCGCCCCCCCTCTCGCGGCCCCGGCCCGGGGGGAAGCGAAGGCGGGGTCAGACCCCTTCGGTCTGGTGCCAGACCCCAGACCGAAGGG
>CAZWGT010000275.1:0-4568 GCA_964633345.1 uncultured Planctomycetota bacterium | reverse complement strand
GATGGAGCCGAGGGGGCCGGGGCCCGCGAACGCCGCCCCCGGCTCCGGGGCGGGGGTCGGGCCGCCCTCCGCGAGCGGCAGGCCATGGTAGTCCCCGTCGCAGGCGAGGACCTGCCCCGTCTGGTGGATGAAGAAGGTCCGCCTCCCCGTGGCCGCGGGGACGAAGCCCTCGCGGCGCAGCGGCCAGGCGTAGGCGCACCAGAAGGAGCCCGCGAGCTTCGGGTCCAGCCTGGAGGCGGGCCCCGCCTCGTTCTCCCGGACCCCCGCCCCCTTCGGTCCGGGCATGAGGAGGCGGATGCGGTAGCCGCACAGGTCCGCGTCCCCGTCGGGCCCGAGGAGCAGGCTCAGCTGCGGGAGAGGCGTCGGGATGGCGACCGACCGCCCGCGGGACATCGACTTCCCCGCCAGGTCGCCGAGGAGGGCGTACTCCCCGTGCCCGTCCCCGTCCTCGTCCACGAGGGCGGCGCGGCGGAAGATCTCCTGGGCCCGGGCGATCTCCCTGAGGGTCGCCACGGCGGCCGCCTCGTCGTTGCGGATGCGGGCGGAGTGGAAGTTCGGCAGCGCCATCCCGAGGAAGAGGGCCACGACGGCGAGCACGAGGAGCATCTCCAGGATCGTCATGCCCCGCTGCCCGTCCCGTCCCCGCTGGGCGATCATGGAGGCCATCATCCCCGGCCCCGGCGGCCTGGAGAAGATTCGTGGAGCCGGGGACGGGGCCCGATATCCTCGGCGGCTCGCCCATCGGTGGGCGGAACAGTCCTGGCGCCGGATCCCTACAGGAGGGTGGAATGCCTTACGTCATCACGAACAAGTGCCTCGGAGAGCGGTACGCGGCGTGCGTGGACGTGTGCCCGGTGGAGTGCATCCACCCCGGCGACTACCAGGGCCAGGAGTTCATGATCATCGACCCGGAGGTCTGCATCGACTGCGGCGCCTGCCTCCCGGAGTGCCCCATCGGCGCCATCGTCGACTCGGTCGACGGCGACCCGGAGTACGCCAAGATCAACGCCGAGCTCTCCCCCGCCTTCAAGGACAACCCGGCCGCCCCCCTCAGGGCCCCGACCGATCCGCCGCGGCGCCCCGAGAACAAGCTCACCCACTAGTCCGCCGACCGGTTCAAGACGGGGGCGCGGCTCCGCGAGGGGCCGCGCCCCCGTTCGATTCACCGCGGCCAACATCGGGCCGGGCTGCGCCCGGCCCCTACCACGGCACCCGATGGCTACAACGCCCCCAGCCAATCCCGCGCCGCGCGGCGCATCTCCGGGGTGAACTCGTGGCCGGCGTCGAACTCGCGGAACTCCGCCTGGAGCCCCGCCGCCCGCACCTCGGCCAGGGAGGCCGCCGAGGGGCCGGGCTTCACGGCCTCGTCCCTCGTCCCGTGGAGGCCGAGGATCCTCACCCCGCGGGCCGCGGGGAGGTCGGGCCCCAGCATCTCCGTCTTGAGGCGCCCGGCGACCTGGACGACCGCCCGGAACCGGTCCGGGTGCCGCACCCCCGCGACGCCCGCGAGGTAGGCGCCCTGGGAGAAGCCGAGCAGCGCCGCGGGCCGGAAGACCCCGTGGCGGCGGATGTGCTTGAGGACCCGCAGGAGGTGGGCCTCCGCGGCGGCGAGGCTCGCGCGGAAGGCCGGCGTGTCCCCGTCGTAGAGGTACCAGGAGTCCCCGAGGGAGACGCCCCCCTTGGCCGGGTGGCGGTCCCGCGGCACCGGGCCCGAGGGGAGCAGGAGGGCCCAGCCCGGCGGGACGGCCTCCCGGGCCTCCTCCTCGAAGCGGTCGGCCCGGTCCCCCTTGCCGTGGAGGGCGACGAGGAGCGGGGTCGGGCCGTCGCCGGGGCCCGCGGGGACGAGCCGGTACCGGACCTGCCGGACGAAGGGCACCTCCCCCTCGAAGGCCAGCGGCCGGCGGCTCATACCTCCCCGCCCGCCTCGTAGCGGCAGCACGTCCCGCCGGAGAGGAGGTGCTCCGTCCGCCGGACCGACACCCCGAGGGCGCGGCGGAACATGTCCTCCTCGATCGCGCAGATCTCCGGCCACCGCCGGGCCAGCGAGGCGATGGGGCAGTGGCGCTCGACCAGCCCGGCACGCCTCCCCCCCGCGGGCTCCGCCTCCGCCAGGTACCCCTCCTCGTCCCGGAACGCGGCCAGCCTCCGGACCCTCTCCGCGAGGGGGAGGTCCTTCAGCGCCGCCCGCCACGCGTCCGCCAGCTTCCGGGCGCGGCGCTCGATGGCCCGGATCACCATGGCGCGGCCGGCCAGGGCCTCCATCTCCTCGAGGACCTCGAGGGCCATCGGCCCCCCCCGGTCGGGGAAGCAGCAGGCGGAGGAGGTGGTGAGCCCGTACACCCGGGCCGGGCGGCCCCGGGAGGCGCGCGTCTCCTCCTGGTGGACGAAGCCCTCGCGGGCGAGGCCCTGGAGCTGCAGACGGACGGCCATGGTGGAGATGCGGAACCGGCGCGCGAGGTCCGCGACCGTGCACGGCCCCCGGCGGCGGAGCGTGTCGAGGATGCGGTCGCGGGTGCTGGCCTTCCTGCGGGGCACGGGGGGATCCTAGCGGGAAGGGGGGAATCGCGGAGTTCCTGCGAGGCGGAAGTCGGGGTCAGACCCCGTCCGCCCCCCGGCGGAAGCGGGTCGGGACCGGTACCGCCGCTAGTGGCCCTGCGCCTCGAGCCAGCGCTCCGCGTCGATGGCGGCCCGGCAGCCCATTCCCGCGGCGGTGATGGCCTGGCGGTAGACGTGGTCCACGCAGTCGCCGCAGGCGAAGACCCCCTCGAGGCTCGTGCGGGAGGAGTCCGGCGCGCAGACGATGTAGCCGTTGGCGTCGACGTCGATCTGCCCGCGGAAGAGCTTCGTGTTGGGGACGTGGCCGATGGCGAGGAAGAAGCCGTCGACGGCCAGCTCCTCGGTCTTCCCGTCCCGCGGGTCCTTGAGGAGGACCCCGCGGACCTTGTTCTTCGCGTCGGCCAGGACCTCCTGGACGTCCCGCCAGAGGTGGATCTCGATCTTCGGATTGGCCTTCACGCGATCGAGCATGATCCGGCTCGCCCGGAACTGGTCCCGGCGGTGGACGAGGTGGACCTTCGAGGCGAACCGGGTGAGGAAGTTCGCCTCCTCCATCGCGCTGTCGCCGCCCCCCACCACCGCCACCGGGCGGTCCCGGTAGAAGGCGCCGTCGCAGGTGGCGCAGGTCGTGACGCCGCGGCCCAGGAGCTTCGCCTCGCTGGGCAGGCCGAGCATCCGGGCCGAGGCCCCCGTCGAGATCACCACGGCGCGGGCGGAGAACGACTCCCCGGAGGTCTTCACCGTGAAGGGGCGCTTCGAGAAGTCCACGGAGACCACGTCGTCCTGGAGGAACTCCGTTCCGAAGCGCTCGGCCTGCCTGCGGAACTGGTCCATCAGCTCGGGCCCCTGGATCCCGTGCTCGAAGCCGGGGTAGTTCTCGACCTCGGAGGTGAGCATGAGCTGGCCGCCCCGGGCCAGCCCCTCGATGCAGAGGGGGGCGAGGCGGGCGCGGGCGAGGTAGATGGCGGCGGTCAGGCCGGCGGGGCCGGAACCGACGATGACGACGTCGCGGACTTTGGGATCGCTCATGGATGTCTCCGGCTCCGGGAGGGGGAAGGGCCGATTCTAGCCGATGGGCCCCCCAACCCGGCGCGGCCCGCACCCCGTGCTAGACTTCGGGGCCCATGACCACCCGGCCCCCCCTTTCCGTCCTCGTGCTCGGCGCCCTGGCCCTCGGCCTCCCCGCCGCCTTCGCGGTGAACGCCGCCGCCCCCCTCCTGCCCGGGGACCGCCTCCACGGCAACATCCTCTCCCCCGGCGAGGCCGACCTCCTCACCCTCTACATGCCGGCAGGCTCGCTCTTCTCCGTGGACGTCCTGGCCGAGGCCGACAGCGCGATCCTCCCGGGGCTCGAGGCCACCGACCCCGCCGACGAAGCCATGGATCTCGCCCCCTTCACCGTCCCCGGCCCGGGCGGCGTGGGAGTGAAGGTGCGCGACGCCTCCGCCGGCCCGGTCGGCGGGACCTTCTCCTTCCTGGCGGGAGGGACCGCGGCCACGTCGGGGAAGTACTCCTTCCGCCTCACCGCGAAGATGCCCAAGAAGACCTTCGGGGAACTGACCGTCCCCGCCGGAGAGCAGGGGGAGTTCACCTTCGACGCCCCCGCGGGGTCGAAGATGGCCTGGAAGGTGGTCCCCCCGAAGGGGACCGACCCCGCCCCCTTCACCGCCTCCCTCCGGGACCCGGAGATGGCCGAGGCGCCCCTCGGGGCCCTCTCCGGGAAGAAGCGGGCCCTCGACCAGGACGGGACCTGGGCCCTCCTCGTGGACAACGCGGGCGGAACCGACACCACCTTCGAGATGACGGTCACGCTCACGCTGCCCAAGGCGTCGAAGCGGGACCTCTGGCTCTCCCCCGCCGGGTTCGGTCCGGCGCCCAAGGTGAAGTCCGCCACCCCGAACAAGGTCCTCGACGACCGGCTGGCCGCGGGCGTCTCGGTCCTCGGCGAGGGCTTCGACCCGGCCGCCTCCGTGCGCCTGGAGAGGTCCGGGCAGCCCCCGGTGCCGGCCTCG
>CAZWGT010000274.1:0-4572 GCA_964633345.1 uncultured Planctomycetota bacterium | reverse complement strand
TCGTCGATGCCGCGGCGGCCCCAGACGTAGCGGGACTTCGGGTCTGCCATGCGCCGGGCGCGGACCGCCCCGTCCACCCCGGCGGCCTCCGCGTGGGCGGCGGCGGCCGCCGCCCGGTCCTCCACGAGGGAGGGATCCACGGCGACGCTGGTCAGCAGGCGCGAGGTCGCCAGCGGCCGGCCGGCCATGTCGAGGATGTCCCCGCGGGCGGCGGGCTCGCGGTCCCTGCCGATGTGCTGGCTGCGGGAGGCTTCCATGAAGTGGCCGTGCCGGATCACCTGGATCCAGAAGAGGCGCACGGCCAGGGCGCCGAGGAGGCAGCCGAGGAAGGTGAAGACGAGGCTCGCGCGGAAACGGGCGACGACGCGCTCCTCCATCAGCGGGCCCCCCGGCGCGCCTTCGCGACGGTCTTCCCCTTCGGCGGGGCGGCCTTCCCCTTCGCCGCCGCGGCCTTCGGCCTCTCCTTCGCCGCCTTCGCCTCGGCGCGGGCGAAGAGGAGGCGTCCGGCGTCGGAATCCGAGGAGACGCGGTTCCACTCGAGGGGGTAGTCGATGCCGAGGGCGCGGTCGCGGGCCTCCCCCATCAGGCGGACCGGGGAGGAGAGGTGGGCGACGCGGACGCGGCGGTTCTCGACCTCGGCGCGCAGGGCGTCGCGCTCCGCCTCCAGCTTCGCCACCGTGTAGCCGGCCTCGACGAGGCGCTGGTGGTGGGAGACGGAGGAGAACCCCGCCAGGACGACGGCGCAGGGGGCGACGACGAGCAGCGCGTCGCGGAAGAGCCCGGTCTTCATGCCCCGCTCCTCTCGACGGCGCGCAGGCAGGCGGAGCGGGCGCGGGGGTTGCGGCGCACCTCGTCGTCGCCGGCCTTCACGGGCTTCTTCGTCAGGAGGCGGAGGCGGCCCGAGCGGGCCTCCTCGCGGAAGAAGCGCTTGACGCGGCCGTCCTCGCCGGAGTGGAAGGCGATGACCGCGAGCCGCCCGCCGGGGCGCAGGCACCCCACCATCTCGGGGAGGCCGCGGTCGAGGTGTCCCATCTCGTCGTTGACGAGCATGCGCAGCGCCTGGAAGGTGCGGGTGGCGGGGTGGATCCGGCCCCGGGGGCCGCGGTACGCCCGGGAGACGACCTCGGCCAGGCGCGCGGCGTCGCGCAGCGGCGCCCTCCGGCGCTCGGCGACGATCGCCTTCGCGATGGGCCGGGAGCGCCGCTCGCCGCCGAGGAGGAAGAGGGCGTCGGCCAGCTCCTCCTCGGGGATCCGGGCCAGCAGCGCGGCGAGGGTCTCCCCCTCCGAGCGGTCGAAGCGGGAATCGAGGGGGCCGCCGGCGAAGGAGAAGCCGCGGGAGGGGTCGTCGAAGTGGGCGCTGTTGACGCCGAGGTCGAGGAGGCCGGCGTCGGCCTGCGCCTCCTCGGCCTCGCGGAGGATCCGGCGGGCCTCGGCGAAGGTGCCCTGGACGAGGCGGACGCGGGCCCCGGCGGGGGCGAGGCGTTCCCCGGCCTTCGCGAGCATCTCCCCGTCCCTGTCCAGCCCCAGCACGCGGCCCCCCTGCGACGCCCCGAGCCAAGCGGCCGCATGGCCGCCCTGGCCCACCGTCCCGTCCACGAGAAGCCCCCCCTCCCCCGCGCGGAGGAGTTCGAGGACCTCCCGCACCATCACCGGCTCGTGGCCGGTCCCTCCGACTGCCCCTTCAGGAGATCGGTCACGCTCGGCCCCTCCTTGCGCGCCTTCTCCAGTTCCTCCGGCGCCCAGATCTCCAGGTACTCCCCGCACCCCACCAGGACCGCCTCCGCCGTGATCGCGCATGGGTCCTTCAGCTCCTCCGGGAGCAGGATGCGGCCCATCGCGTCCGTCGGCCGGTACGCCGCGGAGCCGAAGAAGGCGCGGTTGAACCGGGCGTGGGCGAAGGGGGTCGGCGTGGACATGCCCTGCGCGAGGCGCAGGAACGTGGAGCGCTTGAACAGGTAGACGAACCCGTCCCCCGGGGCGAGGTAGAACCCCTCGCGGTCCGCGGCGTCGAGGGCGCGGACCATCTCGGCCGGCACGAGGAGCCGGCCCTTCGCGTCCACCGAACGGGGGAACGTCCCGACGAACACGGCTCTGCCACCCTCCTGGCCCGCCCTGCCACGACTTGCCGGACTTTACCACTTCTTCCCACCATAGTGCAAGTATCGGCTGGATGGAAATCCGGGTTGACGTCGAAACTCCCCTATTCGTAGGGAGTTAGGGTGGGAGAGGGGTGTGGGAGGGGGGCGTCAGGCCGCGGGCGCCGGATTCCCACCCCTGCGTATCGGGTTCAGACCACTCCCCCACCGGTAGTACCCTGCCCGGCGTCTCCCAGGGCGGGAGGTGACCGTGCCCCGTCCCGACTTCCCCCGTTCGCTCCTCGAGTTCCATCGGATGTTCCGCGACGAACGGGATGCCTTCGACTTCGTCCTCCGGTCCCGGTGGCCGGAGGCCGCGGATCGGGCCTGCGCCTCCTGCGGGGGGGCGAGGTTCTACCCCTCGAACCGGCGGCTCGTCCTGACCTGCGCCGGGTGCAAGCGCCCGCAGTCGGCCACGGCCGGCACCGTGATGCACCACAGCCACCTGCCCATCGGCACCTGGCTCCTGGCCGCATGGCTCCTCGTCACCGACAAGCGGGGCGTCTCCGCCCGGCAGCTCGAGCGCCAGCTCGGGGTCTCCTACGAGACGGCCTGGATGGTCCTCCAGCGCCTGCGGGCCGCGATGGTCGACCCCGGGCGGGGGCGCCTCCACGGTTCGGTCGAGGTGGACGAGACCTTCATCGGAGGAGTGCGGCACGGGAGGAAGGGCCGCGAGATGAAGCCCGAGACGGCGGGGAAGTTCGTCGTCGTGGGCGCCGTCGAGGTCCGCCGGGCGCTGCGCCCCTCGGACATGAGGGAGGTCCGGCGCCCGGCCCGGCTGCGCCTGCGACTCGTCCCCGACAAGGGGGCCGCGCACCTCCTCCGGTTCGTGGAGGACGTCGTGGACCCGGGGACGACGGTCTGGACGGACGCCAGTCCCTCCTACGCGGGGCTCGGGGACCGGGGCTACGCGCACGGGATCCAGTCCACCGCGCTGGGGATGGCGCAGGACACCATCCTCCCCCACCTGCACCTGGCGTTCTCCAACCTCAAGACGTGGCTGGCGGGCACCTTCCACGGCCGGGTGGAGGCGAAGCACCTCCAGGGCTACCTGAACGAGTTCTGCTTCCGGTTCAACCGGCGGGACAACCTCTACGCGGCCTTCCAGACGCTCCTCGGCATCGCGCCCCGGGTGGAAGGGCCCGACTACGCCGGCATCTACGCCGAGGGTCCGGGGCGGTTCGTCCACCCGAGCCTCCACGAGCCGCCGCCTCCCTACGGGCCCGATGCCTCAGGAAGCGCTGGCACCCGTTGGGGGTGGAGTGGTGTCAACCCGATATGCATGTCCATGCTTCCCCGCCCTAGTTCGTCACCTTCCAGACGTCCCCGTCCCGGCCCGCGGTGCCGACGGCGACCATCCCCGTGATCCCCGCGCCGCGGAAGGCGGCGTCGCCCGGGGGCCCCTTCTCCCCCGCCCACTTCGCCACCTCGTTGGAGGACTGCATCACGTCCCCCGCCTGGTTCACGAAGAAGACGCGGCGGCCCGAGTCGCCGATGGCCTCCGGCCACGCGTAGGCGCACCACGTGGTCTCCGCGAGGTCCACGAGGACCTTCCCCGTGCCGCCGGACAGCCCGGCCTTCTCCGCGGGGCCCGTCTCGTGGACGAATCCCGAGGGACTCGCCGAGTCGGGCAGGAAGATCCGGAAGCAGTAGCCGTTCTTCTTCACCACGCCGTCGGGGCCCACGGCGGCGAGGGCCTTGGACAGGATGGGAGGATTCACCGGGGTCCCGCGCTGCGAGGGATCGTCCCCTTTCCGCACCCCCGCCGAGCCCGTCAGTTCGAGGAAGGTCCCGTACTCCCCGATCCCGTCCTCGTCGCAGTCGACCTTGCCGGAGCACTGGATCTGGGCCTGGCAGGAGGCGAGGTTCCGGAGCGTCGCGATCGCGGCCGTCTCGTTGGCCGAGCGCTTGGCCGCCTTGAGGTTTCCGATCACGCTCTCCTCGTCCCCCTCCTCACCCTCGTCGGGGTCCGCCATCACGCCCTCCATCACACGGCCGGCCGTCTCCATCGCCCAGGGGGTGATCTTCTCCTGCACCACGACCATCAGCCGGAGGTTCGCCGCGGAGTACTTCCTCCCCGCGGGGGTCTCGAGGAAGGCGTTGAGCCCGTCGAGGGTCTCCTCGTCGTAGAGCTCCGTGAAGATGTCCACGGCGATCGTCTTCAGCGCCTCCATGTCCGCGGCCTCGCGGAACCTCGCGGCGAACTTCTTCGGGAGGACGCCGAGCTTCTCCTGCTGGTCGAAGGCCGCGTCCATCCCCGCGAGCACCTGCTCGTCCCAGCGGGAGAGTTCGAACATCCGCCGGACCTTCTTCTCCTTGCGGGCCTTCGCCTCGTCGGCGGCGGGCGCCGCGGGCGCCGCGGGCGCGGGCGGGGCCGGCTCCTCGGCGCGGAGCGCCGGGGCGGCGATGGAGAGGGCGGCGGCGAGCAGCAGGGCGG
>CAZWGT010000273.1:3275-4578 GCA_964633345.1 uncultured Planctomycetota bacterium | reverse complement strand
GGCCAAGGGGCACTCCCTCGATCCGGAACTTCCCCTCGTCGTCGGATGCGGCCCCGGAAGCGATCTGGACCCCCCCGGCCGAGAAGGCGATCACGTCGGAGGAATCCCGCGCGAAGGCGCCGACCCCGGCCACCCCCTTCCCGCTGGAATCCACGACCGTTCCGAGGATCACTCCACCCTTCTCGGGGACGATGTCCCGTTCCAGGTCACCCTCCGGAGGAACCGTGTAGACGCGTCGTATGTCCCGATACCCGTCCACCCGAGCCCAAACCCTCCATCGGCCCGGAGTGACCCCGGAGAGTGCGTATCTCCCGTCAGGTCCGTTGGTGCATTCCACCTGGTGGAGGAACGCGTCCGGGCCGTCGGACTCGATCTGCCCACGGACGAGCACTCCGGACAGGGGAGATCCGTCCATGGTGCGGACGACCCCGTGGATTCGACCGCCCGGGAGCAGGATGGCCTCGACCTGCGTCTCCCGCCCCGCGGCCAGGGTGACCGGAACCTCCGCCCTGACCATGCCCGCGGGCGCGACGCCCGCCTTCATGGCCCACCACCAAAGGATCTCCCCCGAGGGGAGACCCGAGAAGGCGGCGACCCCCGTCGCGTCCGTCTCCCCGGTGGCCATCGCGTACCGTCGGCCCATCGCAGGCAGGAGGGGCTCCCCCCCGTCCCAGGCGACGAAGGCGCGCACCCATGCCCCGGGCAGGGGCTTCCCGCTCTTCCCGTCCAGCACGAGGAACCGGAGCGGGCAGGGGTCGGGAAGGACGAATTCGTACGTCCTGACGGAAGGCAGGAGGACTTCCCCGGACGGGAACGCCAGCCGGCCGTCGACGAAGACGACGATGTCCTGAGGACCGGGGGCGAGGCCTCGGAGGAGGTAGCGGCCGTCAGCTCCCGTCGTCGCTGCCGTGGATCCGCCCCGGGAGGAGCGGACGCGGGCCCCGGCGACGGGCGCGCCCGAGGCGCGGCGCACCACCCCTTCGATCTGGCACCCGGGGAGCAGGCGGAACTCCGCCAGGGTCCCCCGGATGCCGGGTCGGATCTCGCGCACCGCGTTCATGGTGGCCCATCCCGGAGCCGAAGCGCGGATCTCGACCCGTCCGGGAGAGAGTTCCCCGACGCGGGCCCGCCCCTCCCCGTCCGTCAGACCGCGCCAGAGAGCGGGAGCCGATTCGACATCCAGGGTCACGCCCTCCCGCATGACTTCGGGGATGCGGAGTTCCGCAGGGCGGAGGAACTCGACCGCGGCCCCCACGACGGGAGTCCCGAGCCACGACCGGACCCGGACCTCGACGCTCTCACC
>CAZWGT010000273.1:0-3265 GCA_964633345.1 uncultured Planctomycetota bacterium | reverse complement strand
CTCGTGTTGCGGAGGATCCGGCGGGCGGTCCCGATTCCGTCCCCATCGGCGCGGGAGTGGACGTCCCTGCGGGCCAGAGGAGCCATGCCGCGCCGAGGACAGCGCCCAAGGTCGAAGCCAAGACCACCCAAACCCGCCTGGAGCCCATGCCGCCTCCGCCCCCAGTATGGCTGCCCCGCTTCCAAAGACAAGCGCGATGGCGAGAGGAAGGCCGGACGGCCGAACTCGCGATCTTGGAGGGACCCGTCCGTCGAGGAAGCCGGGAAACAGCGGCGCGGTGGAGGGCAGTGGTGGAGCCGAGGGAGTCGCCGCTCGGCGCCGCTGTCCGACCGCAACCGCGGCCAACTTGCTCCCGGGCGCCGCCGAGCTACTTCTCGCGGTTCTTCGCGAAGGTGGTCCTGGAGCCCGTATCGGCGTACCAGGGCCCCTTCCGGTTCCCGCGAAGGTCGCATCCCTCGACGGATCCCCTCCCGCCTTCTCCGGAGCGAATCCCGAATCCCGCGTTCTTCTCGACCTTGCAGGCCCGGACCACGGGCGCACCGTCTTCGAAGATGAAGATCCCGGTGCCGGCGTTCCCGGACACGGTGCACTTCTCGATGGGCCCGGTTGCGCCCAGGTGGACGGCGATTCCCATCTCCTTCGCGTCCAGGAACCGGCACTCCTTCAGCGAGAAGGTGGACTCCTCGCGCGCCTCGATGCCCTCGCCGTTGCCCTTCACCTCGCACTTCAACAGGTCCGCGGACCCCTTCTCGTAGAGGAGGACGCCGGCGCCCATGTTCCCGCCGATCTCGACCCCCTGGAGGATGACCCTCCCGCCCGTCTTCGCTTCGACGCCGTTGCTCGCGCAGCCGGTGACCTTCCCGCCTTCCATGGTGATGACGCCCTCGTCGGCCGCCTGCATGCCGCAGGCGCGGGACTTCGCCACGGTGCAGTCCTTGAGGGTCGCCTTCCCCTTCTCCGTGGCGAAGACCCCCACGATGCCCGCACCCCCTACCTCGCACTTCGTGGCGGTGACCGAGGCCTCCCCCTCCGCGAGGATGCCGTACTTCTCGGCGTCCACGAGGCGGCAATCGACGAGCTCCACGGAGGACTTCCCTCTCGCGTTGACGGCGCACCACTCCCCGCAGCTGAAGGTCGTCCTCGATGCCGAAAGGACCGCCCCGCGATCGAGGAATGCTCCGTACTCGGCGCAGTCGGTCAGGGTGCACCCACGCAGGGTCACCCGCGCCTGTTCCCCGCCGGCCCGGAGCCCCACGCCGGACTTCGATTCCAGGACGCAGTCCTCCAGGGTCAGGGTCCCTCCGGAGACCTCCACCGCCGTCCCCCGGTCCTTGTCCTTGGAGACGGAGCGGATGGTCAGGCCGAGAAGGACCACCTTCCCCGACGAGCCGACCGAAACGGGGGGCCCGGTGTCGGCCTCGATGATGATGGAGGTTGGAGTTCCGGCGCCCGCGATCTCGATGGCTCCAACGATCCGCAGGGATTCCCGGTAGGTCCCCGGGCGGACGGAGACCTTCCCACCGGCCCCCGCAGCGGTGACTCCCTCGGTCACGGTCCGGAAAGTCCCGCTCCCGTCGGCCGCGACCACGACGGCTTCCGCCTCGGGGCGCGCTTGCATCGTCGAAGCGAGCAGGCCCATCGCCGCAACGGACCAGCGGACGACGGCTGTCATTGGAATCCCTCCCGGTTTCCGGACTTCCCCACTCTATCGATGCGAAGCAGACGAGGACAAGCCCGGAGTGGTTCATGATTCCGGAGGCTGGTCTTCGTGTCCCCACCGTCCCCCCCGCCCCCGGGAGGACGGGGGGAAGGGGAGATGGAGGACCATTCGCACCCTTCCGGGCCAGTTTCCCAAGCCGATTGTCGTCGGTTCGATCCCGATCACCCGCTCCAGCTCAACCCCCCAGGGGGCCGCAGGGTGCGTCAGCGGCCCATCCCCTCCCCAGCCTATCCATGCCCTCCGTGGCACCAGGAGTGGCACCAAGATGGTGGGGTTCCGCCGGCCGATTACCGGAGGCGATCCACGAGGGCCTTGAAGCGGGGGCTCCCACGGAGCGGGTCGAGGTCGGAGTCGTGGGTCAGCCACTCCTTGTGGGAGAACCCGTGCGCGACGGCCCTCTCGAGGCACTCGATCCCCTCCTCGGTATGGCCGATGATGCTGTAGACGCACGCGACATTGTAGAGTGTCGCCTGTTCGTCCGGATCGGCATCGACCGCGCGGCGGGCCCAATCGAGGCTTCGAGAGGCGTCGCCCAGCCTGCCAAGAGAAGCGGCGCCCAGATAGAGCGCCCGCGCGTCGTCCGGGTGGAGTTCCAGGTTCTTCTCCGCGGCCTCGATGCAGCGGCGGTCGGCATCGACCGCGTCTTCATCCCTTCGGAGGCCCCGGTAGACGCCCCCCAGGAGGCTCGGCGCCTGGTAGTCCTCCGGCCGGGCCCTCGTTGCCTTCTCGAAGAGTACGCCCGCCTTCTCGAGCTTCCCCTGGGCCAGGCACGCCCGCGCGTAGAAGTAGTAACCCTCGAAGAGCTTCGGGTCTTCGCGGATGGCCGTCTCGAACTGCCGCTCCGCTTCCTCGAACTTCCTGGCCTGGGAAAGGGCCAGCCCCCGGGAGACGTGGGCTTCGGCCAGTTCCGGGTCCAGGTCGAGGGCCTTCCTGGTAGCGGTGTCCGCCTCGCGCAGCTCCGCCTCGGGCGCCCCCCAGAAGGCGTGAAGAAGCGAACAGCAGTCGGCGAGCCCCGCGTAGGCCCTGGCGTAGTTCGGGTCGATGACGATGGCCCGGGCGAACATCTGCCGTGCGTACTCGAGGCCCTTTCGGCGGTACTGGTGGAAGAACTGCCGCCCCTTCAGGTAGTAGTCGTAGGCCTGCACGTCGGCGGTCTGCTTCTTCTCGATCGCCTTCTTCTCCTTGTCCGTGAGCACCACCCTCAGGGCCCGGGCGATGCTCTGCGCGATCTCGTCCTGGATGGCGAAGACGTCCTCCATCGTGCGGTCGAAGCGCTCGGCCCATACCGACTGCCCGTTGGCCGCCGTCACGAGCTGCGTCGTGATCCGGAGCCGGTTCCCCGCGCGACGCACACTCCCCGTCAGGACGAACTGGGCCCCCAGTTCCCGCCCGACCTGGGGGGCCGTCACGGGCCGGTCGCGGAAGGCGAGGACGGCCGACCGGGGAAAGACCCCCAGGCCGGAGATCTTCGAGATCTCCGTGATCACGTCCTCGGTGATGCCGTCGCGGAAGTACTCGTCCTCCGCGGAGTGGCTGAGGTTCTCG
>CAZWGT010000272.1:0-4580 GCA_964633345.1 uncultured Planctomycetota bacterium | reverse complement strand
TCCGGCCGTGGTGCATCCGGCAAGGGCGAGGGCCATGGCGGCAAGGACCGTTCGCATGGGGGGATCCTAGCCCGATGAAAGGGATACCCCCACCGGCGGCGTAGAATGGCGCCCGGCCGGCCAGGGGAGGCGGACGATGCGCCACGGTGCGACGTGGGCTCTCGCGGCGGCCCTCGCGGCCGCGCCCGGGGACGGGGCGGCGGAGGCGTTCCGCGCCCTCCAGGAGGCCTGCCGGTTCGCCGACGCCACCGCCGTGAAGAAGGCCCTCCCCGACGAGATCGGCCAGGGGATGGTCGGGAAGGGGGCGAAGGAGATCGCCGCGTGGCGGGAGGAGTTCGCCTCCCTCCTGGCGAAGTCGGAGTTCCGCGAGGCGCGGGAGGCCGGTGACGGGGCCGTCGCCCGGTGCCTGTCGCCCCGGGGCGGGGAGATCGAGGTGGTGCTCCAGCGCGTCAAGGGCGCGTGGACCGTCGCCTCCCCCCTGGCCTACCTCGTGTCCGGGAAGGCCCTCGACGCCGCCAACGGGAAGGGGCCCGCGGCGCTGCGCCTGTCGGCGCGCACCGCCAACGGGGAGTACGGCGAATCGGCCTTCTCCTTCGCCCACGTGACCCGCAACCCGGCGGAGTGCGCCAACCGCGTGGACCTCTGGTACTGCCACAACGGGGACCTCCACGCGGCCGGGGACGGGCGCCTGGCCCGCGTGGCGGGCAAGGACCTCGCCGCGGTGGCGGGGATACCGGCGGGGGCGGCGTGGAAGGAGACGCTGGCGCCGGAGAAGGGGGGGCTCTACGTCGTCCACTGCCGGCGGGATCGCCACCGGGACTTCTTCGTGAAGGCCCGCGTCGCCGCCATCGACGAGAAGCGTGTCGACCTGGAGTGGGCGCTCGTCGGGGCGGGCTTCGGATCCCCCGCGACCATACGGAGCGCGCAGCCCCTCGCCGCGAGGGACGGCCCCGACGCGTACGACGGCCTCTGCGCGAAGGGCGCGAAGCGGTCCGTCCCCGAGCCGGCCCCCGCGCCGGCGCCGACGACGACGCCGAAGTAGGATCCCTACTTCGCCGCCGCCGCGTGGATCGCCAGCAGCGTGTCGAGCAGCCGCGGCACCTCGCCGATGGGGAAGGAGTTCGGCCCGTCGGAGAGCGCGCGGTCGGGGTCCTCGTGGCACTCCAGGAAGATGCCGTCCACGCCGACCGCCACGGCCGCCTTGGCCAGGTGCAGGATCATCCCGCGGTCCCCGCCGCTGGCGTGGCCGAGCCCGCCGGGCTTCTGCACCGAGTGGCCCGCGTCGTAGACCACGGGCTGGCCGAGGGCCCGCAGCGTCGGCAGCCCCCGCATGTCCACCACGAGGTTGCGGTACCCGAAGGCGGTGCCGCGCTCGCAGAAGAGCACCTTGCGGTTCCCCGTCGAGGCGATCTTGTCCCGGACGTTCCCAATGTCCTCGGGGGCCATCCACTGCCCCTTCTTCACGTTGATCGGCTTCCCCGTCCGGCCGCAGGCGACCACGAGGTCGGTCTGGCGGCAGAGGAACGCCGGCACCTGGATCACGTCGAGCACCGCCGCCGCGGGCTCGACCTGCGAGACGTCGTGCACGTCGCTGATCACCGGCACCCCGGTCTCCTCCTTCACCGCCCGGAGGATCCGGAGGCCCTCGGCCATGCCCGGCCCGCGGAAGCCCCGGATGGAGGAGCGGTTCGCCTTGTCGTAGGAGGACTTGAAGACGAGCGGCACGCCCGCCCTCTCCGCGAAGCGGCGCAGGCGCCGCGCCGAGCGGATCGAGACCTCGAGGCCCTCGATGGCGCAGGGGCCGAGGAAGAAGACCAGGGGCTTCCCGCCCCCGATGGAGACCCCCCTCGCCAGGGGGACGACGGGGGTCTTCGGCGGCTTGGCCATGTCCGTCTCCTCTACCGCGGCACCAGCACCGTCGCGGCGCCGGGCCTGAGCGTCGCCTCCAGGGGGGTGGTCCCGAAGGGATCCCCGTCCACCTGCACCGGCACGGGGACGGCGGATTCAATCCGCACGACCGTCCCGGCCGCCGTCGCGGCGTCCTTCTGGCGCGGGAGGGTACCCCGCCACGCGCCCCAGAGGTAGCGGAAGAAGGAGCGGCGGCGGCGCGCGTCGAGGAGGAAGGCGTCGAGCCGCCCGTCCCCGGGGTCGGCGCCGGGCACGAGGGTGAAGAGCCCCCCGTAGTTGGCGGTGTTGCAGACGACGGCGAGCGTCGCGGGGGCGGCGGGGACGCCGTCCACCGTCACGCGGAGGGGCTGGAAGTCGTGGTCCCGGATCTCCCGCCAGAGCGGCTTCACCCAGCCGCGGAACCCCAGGCGCGCCTTCCGCGCCTCGGCCACCCCGCGCACGACGGCCCCGTCGAAGCCGGCCCCCGCGCAGCAGAGGAACCGCCGGGTCCCGGCGGTGGATCGCGCCTCGCCGATGTCGAGGGTCCGGGGCCGGCCGTCGAGCACGACGCGGGCCGCGTCCGCCGGGTCGAAGGGGATGCCGAGGTCCCGGGCCAGCACGTTGGCCGTGCCCGTGGCGAGGATGCCGACGGGGAGGCCGGATCCGTCGAGCCCGTTGAGGACCTCGTTGACGGTCCCGTCACCGCCGCAGGCGACGACGGCCTCGATCCCGCGCCCCGCGGCCCCGGCGGCGGCGCGGCCGGCGTCCCCGGCGGCGGCGGTGCGCGTCTCCTCGACGGTCCCGCCCCCCTCGCGGTAGCGGCGGAGGAACTCCTCGGCCGCGCGGAGCGCGCGGCCCCTCCCGGAGACGGGGTTCACGACGAGGAGCGCGCGGCGGGCCATGGATGGAGAGTACCTCCCGTCCCCTCCGCCCGATATCCTTCCCCCCGGGCCAAGGAGCGAGCGCATGCACTTCCGGAAGGTCGGGGACCGCGAGTACCTCGTGGTGCTCGAGCGGGACGACCGCGTCGCGGCGACCCTCCTCCGCTTCGCCTCCGACCACGGCATCCGGGGCGGATGGGTCTCGGGCCTGGGCTCGGTGAAGGACGTCGAGATGGGCTACTACGACCTGCCGCGGAGGACCTACCTCCGGCGCCGGTTCGCCGAGGACATGGAGCTGGCCGGGGCCCAGGGGAACCTGGGGATGCACGGGAGCGACCCGGTGCTCCACCTGCACGGCTCGGTCAGCGGCCCGGAGATGATCGCGCTCTCCGGCCACATCTTCGAGGCGAAGACGGCGGTGACGGTGGAGTTCCTCGTGCGGGACTTCGGCGTCCGCGTGGAGCGCACCGAGGTGCCGGAACTGGGCCTGAAGCTGATCCAGCCGGAGAAGCCGGCGAAGAAGGAGTCGGCACCGTGAAGTCCTGCCTGGTGGTCCTCGGGGGGGCGGCCGATCGGCCGCACCCGGCGCTGCGCGGGGAGACCCCGCTGGCGCGCGCGCGGATGCCCCACGTGGAGGCGATCCTCCGGGCCGGCCGCATCGGCCGGGTGCGCACCACGCCGGACGGGGCGGCCCCCGGCTTCCAGACGGCGCTCCCGCTGCTGCTCGGGTACGGACCCGCGGAGATCCCCCCGGCCGGACCGCTCGAGTCCCTGGGGATGGGCCGCGCGCTGCGCCCCGACGAGACCGCCTTCATGGCCGACTTCGTCACGGTGCTCGACGGCGTGATGGCCGACCCGGCCGGCGGGAGGCCGCGGGAGGCGGAGGCCTCGGCGCTGCGCGACGCGGTCAACGCGGCCCTCGGCGGCGGCGGGCGCATCGAGGCGGGGAGCGTGCCCGGGCGCAACGTGCTCCTCCTCGCGGCGGAGGGGGCGGATCGCACGGCCTGCACGCCCCCCCACGCCCTCGGCGGCCTGCCGGTCCACGGGCGGGAGCCCGAGGGGCCGGCGGCGGTGCGCCTCGTCGAGGTCATGAAGCGGGCGGCGGCGACGCTGGAGCCCCACGAGGTGAACGCCATCCGCGTGGATCTCCGCGAGAACCCCGTCACCGGCCTCTGGATCTGGGGCGGGGGGCGGGTGCCGTCGATGGAGCCGGCCTCGGACCGGGCGGGGGGGCGCATCGTGATCGTCTCGGGCGGGGGCTCCCCCCGCGGCCTGGCGGACGCGACGGGGTGCGAGTGGGCGGACGCCGGGGAGCACGAGGGGGGGGCGGCGGCCGCGGCGCTGGCGGCCCTCGACGCCGGGGCCGACATCGCGGTGATCCTGCTGCGGGGCACGCAGGAGGCCTCGCTGGCCGGGGATCCCGGCCGCAAGGTCGAGGAGCTCGAGCGCGCGGACGCCTCGGTCGTCGGTCCCCTCCACGCGGGGCTCGCCTCGCGGGGGGAGCACCGCGTCGCGGTCTGCTCCGACGTCGTCTTCTCCTCGGCGGACCGGCGCGTCCTCCCCGACCCGGTCCCCTTCGCGCTGTGCGGCACCGGGGTGCCCCCGTCGCGCAAGGCCGCGGCCTTCACGGAGGAGGCCGCGGGGTCCTCGGATCTCTCCGTGGACCCCGCGGGGGAGTTCCTCGCGTACGTGAGGGGATGACCGCTACTGCGCCGTGAGGACGATCTCGTCGAGGCCGATCTAGGCGCCGCTCGTCTGGCCGCTGGCTACCATGCCGTGGACTAGGGCGTCCTCGCCCTGCGCCTTGACGGC
>CAZWGT010000271.1:0-4613 GCA_964633345.1 uncultured Planctomycetota bacterium | reverse complement strand
GTACCCCAGCCCGCGGATCGTCTCGATGTTCCGGCCGAAGGGGCCGAGCTTCCTGCGGAGGGTGGCGACGTGGACGTCCACGTTGCGGTCGATGACGAAGGCGTCGGGGCCGAGGACCGCGTCGAGCAGCTCGTTGCGGGTCCACGCGCGGCCGGGGTTGAAGACGAGGTGGCGGAGGAGCTTGAACTCGGTCACCGTGAGCTTCACCGGCTTCCCCTTCAGCAGGACCTCGTGCTTGATGGAATCCACGGTCAGGTCCCCGTAGTGGGAGACCTTCCTCGCGTCGTCCCCGCGCCGCACCTCGGCCGCCCGGAGCCGGGCGGCGATCCGGGCCACGAGCTCCTTCGCGCCGAAGGGCTTGCGGATGTAGTCGTCCGCCCCCTGGGCGAGGCCGATCACGGCGTCGGTCTCCTCCCCCTTGGCGGTGAGCATGACGATGGGGACGGAGGAGGTCCTGGGGTCGCCCTTCAGGCGACGGCAGACCTCGAGGCCGTCGATGCCCGGGAGCATGAGGTCGAGCACGACGAGGTCGGGGACGCGCCGGTGGGCCTCGCGGAGCGCCGTCTCCCCGTCCCCCGCCGTGGCGACGTCGTAGCGCTCCCGGGCGAGGTGGTGGCGGACGAGCTCCAGGAGATCGGGCTCGTCCTCGACGATCAGGATCCGTGGTCGCTTCATGAAGGGATCGTAGGGCCGGGGGATATGCCGGGGGCGAAGGTTCGGCAAAGAAACGGCAAAGACGGCCGCCGCCCCTATCCCGCGGCGGACCGCTTCAGGCGGGTCCGGAGGGGGACGCCGGCGGCCTGGAACGCCGCGGTCACGTTCCGGCCGATGGAGGGGTCCCCCAGGTAGGAGAACAGGCGCACCGAGTCCGCGTACAGGGTGAACCCCTCGGCGGTGGTGTAGATCTCCCGCTCGAGGCGCAGGGGCCTCTCCTCGGTGATGGCCGACCAGCCCAGCCGGGCGAGGCTCCACCGCTCGCGCCAGAGCCACGTTCCCTCCCGCCTCTCGAACAGGACCGTCCGGGGGCGCAGGTGCAGGGCGACGGCGACGGCGCCGAGGCCGCCCGCGCCGAAGAGGAAGAACTCGGGGGGGGCCGGCGCGTCCCTCCAGAGGACGCCGAGGACCATGCCCGCGGCCCCGAACGTCGAGACCACGACGGCCCCGAGCCCGGCCGCCCAGCGCCCGCCGAGCCAGTGGAGGAGCCGGCCCCTCCCCTCGCCGAGGACGAGGGAGAACCGGAAGGGGCGCCCCGCGCCGGCCTCGATGGCGGCGGGGCCGGCGGTCTCGGTGGCATCGTTCATTCGATCCCCATCCTACCCCGTTCCCGGGGGCGCGGGCGCATTGCGGTTCCCACGTCCGGGGGAGGCGGGCCGGGCTGCGCCCGGCCCCTACCACGGCCGCCTCCGCGGGCGCCTACCGCGCCACGTGCACGCCCCCCGTGGAGGCCGCCACCTCGGCCAGGAACCCCTTCCAGCGGGCGCCGGTGTTCTGGGCGCCGACCTCGACGGCGTGGATCCGCACGGGCCGCCAGCGGCGGAGGAAGCCGAGGGCCCGGAGGAAGCCGGTGCGGTCGGTCTCCTCCCCCGCCGAGGGGGCCCCGTCGGTGAGCAGGAAGATCGTGTCCACCTCGGGGTCGGCCATGGCCGCGGCGAGGGCGTCGTGGATGTTGGTCCGCCCCTCGGGCACCTTCTTCTGGAGGAAGCGGAGCGCCTCGTACTTCGCCGAAGGGGTCGCCGCGGCCGCCCGGGGCTTCCACGTCTCGACCTCCGTCCCGAAGGCGACGATGTTGAACGAGGCGTCCTCGCGGATCCCCGCCATGGTCCTGGCCAGCTGCGCCGTGGCCAGCTGCATCTTGGTCGCCGTCTCGCCGAGGCGGGCGGGGTCGAGCATCGACTTGCTGGTGTCGATGACGAACGCCATGCGGTCGGTGTCCACGGGGATGTCGTAGAACCGCGCCGTGGATCCCTCCTCGTCGCGCGGGGCGCAGGCGGCGGGGGCGGGCGGAGCGACGCGGGGGCTCCAGTCCCCCCTGCGCTTCTCCCACCAGGCCTCCCACTTCGCCGGGTCGTCGCCGAGGGGGGCGCCGGTCAGCCGCTCGAGGGAGGCGGCGATCCCCGCGAGGACCCGCCGGCGCTTCTCCTTGCGGAGCGCGCGGATCAGCGCCTCGACGGCGGCCCCGTCGGAGCCGTTGCTGCCGACGACGCCCGCCGCCTCCAGGCGCACCGCCCAGTCGGGGTGGGCGAGCAGGAGCACGGCCGTACGGGCCGCGGCCGCGGTATCCCCCTTCCCGAGGGCCCGGAGGGCGGCGAGCGCCGTCGGACCGTCCCCCTCCCGGCCGGCGGCCTTCGAGGCCGCGGCGATCCCCGCGGGGGGATCGAGGGCGGCCAGGGCCGTGAGCATCGCCCCGCGGGCCTCGGGCACCGCCTCCCGCGCGAAGGCGGCCGCCACGGCGGGCGCCGATCCCCGTTGCCCCGCCCCGGCGAGGGCCCCCGCCACGGCCTCGCGGACGAGCGGATCCCTGTCCTTGAGGCCGGCGGCGAGGGCGTCGGCGTGGGGGGCCGCCCGGGTCCCCGCGGCGGCGAGCGCCCCGGCCGAACGGCGCCGGACCTCCGCCTCGGGGGAGCGGAGGCCGACCCCGGCGATGACCTTCAGGTCCTCGTCCGCCACGCGCAGGAGCAGGACGTCCCGCGCCCGCTCCCGCACCGGGGAGGCCTCGTCGGCCAGGGCCGGGAGGAGGGCCGCCGTCGCGGCGGGGCCGGGGATCCCCTCGAGGAGTCCGACCGCCTTCTTCCGGACCGAGGCGTCCTTCGTCGCGTAGGCCCTCTGGAAGGCCCGGACCGCCTCGTCGGGGGTCCCGGCCGCCAGGCACGCCACCGCCACCACCGCCGCCGCGCACCGCATGGTCCACCTCCACGGTGCTAGATGCCGGGGGGGGTCGCCCGGGGGTGGAATCCCGAGGAGCCTAGGCGTACCGCGACGCGAGGCGCAGCAGGTCCTCGTCGTACCCCATGATGTAGAGGAGGTCCCCCTCCTGCACCACGTGGTCCGGCGTCGGGCGGAAGTCGATGCCCGCGTCGAGGGATCCGGAGCGGGCGGCGTCCCGGTGCTGGAGGCCCACGGTGAACGCCTTGAACCGCGAGCCGAGCCTGAGGTCGGCCAGCTTCTTCCCGACGAACGCCTCCGGCGCCCGGTAGAGGACGATGGACCGCCCACCGTACAGGCGCGCGTAGTCCACCACGTTGGGGGTCATGAGGATCTGCCCCATCTTCCGCGCCTCGGCCAGGGTCGGCGTGATGACCTGGTCGGGGCCGAGGGCCTCGAGGATGTCGGCCCGCTCCTCGGTCGTCGCCCGGGCGATGATCCGCCGGCAGCCCATCTCGCGCAGGTGCACCACGCAGATCTCCGCCGACTCGAAGTTGTCGCCGAGGCAGACGACGGCGGCCTCCGCGCGGTCCACCTCGAGGGCCTGCAGGGCCCCGCGGTCCGCGGCGTCCGCCACCACGGCCTCGGGCACGAGCCGCTTGACCTGCTCGATGATCTTGCGGTCGGAGTCCACCGCCACCACGTGGGCGCCGAGGCGGGAGAGGGTCCGCACCAGCTGCATCCCGTAGACCCCGAGGCCGAAGACGAGGATCCGCCTCATGCGGCGGGGGGAGGCGCCGGGGCCGCCGGGTGGGCGTGGGGCCGGGGGGGATCGGGGACGGGCCCGGAGGCGTGGGCGCGGACGACGGCGTAGACCTCCTCCTGGTCGAGGACCTCCTTCTCGACGAGGCGGCGCTGGAGGGCGTCGAGGGCGGCCCGGTTCTCCTTCAGGACGGCGTCGGCCCGCGCGGCTCCCTCGTCGAGAATCCGCTTGACCTCCATGTCCACCTCGCGGGCGGTCTGCTCGCTGTACTCCCGCTTGGAGCCGAAGCCGTCGTACATCGCCTGCTTCTGGGACTCGTCGAGGGCGACGGGGCCCATCTTCTCGCTCATCCCGAACTCCTTGACCATCTTGCGGGCGATGCGCGTGGCCACCTCGAGGTCGTTGTGCGCCCCCGTGGAGACCTCCCCGTAGACCAGCGCCTCGGCCGACCGGCCGCCGAGGCTCACCGCGATCCGGGCCAGGAGGTCGGTGTGGCTGACGAGGTAGCGGTCCTCCGTCGGGTGCTGGAGGGTGTGGCCGAGGGAGCCGAAGCCGCGGGGGATGATGGAGACGCGGTGGACCGGGTCGGCGCCGGGGGTGAGGACCGCCACGAGGGAGTGGCCGCACTCGTGGTAGGCGACGATCTCCTTCTCGCGGGGGTTCATGAGGCGGCCCTTGCGCTCGAGGCCCGCGACGACGCGGTCGATGGCCTCCTCGAAGTCGGAGTTCTCCACCGCCTTCTTCCCGCGGCGGGCCGCCAGCAGGGCCGCCTCGTTCACCACGTTGGCGAGGTCGGCCCCGGCGAAGCCGGGCATGCGGGAGGCCAGCATCTTGAGGTCCACGGTGGGCGCCGTCTTCACCTTCTTCGCGTGGACCGCGAGGATCGCCTCGCGCCCCTTGAGGTCGGGCTTGTCCACCACGATCTGGCGGTCGAAGCGGCCCGGGCGCAGCAGCGCCGGGTCGAGGATCTCCGGGCGGTTGGTGGCGG
>CAZWGT010000270.1:0-4619 GCA_964633345.1 uncultured Planctomycetota bacterium | reverse complement strand
GCGCGCGTGGTCGCGCCGTTCCGCCGCGAGGTAGTCGAGGTAGGCGGGGATGTCCTTCTCGCCGAGGGTGCGGATCACGAGACGCCGGGTGGACAGGCGCGGCGCGGGGGTTCTCATGGGGCCTCCGGGGCGGCGCATCCTGCCACGCCGTGACGGGGACTACAATCCGGCGATGGAAGCGCGCCGGCCGATGACGACCATCGCCCTGCTCCTCGCGGCGCTGATCGTCCTCCTTCTGGCGGGGCTGCTCCTCGTGGATCGATGGCGGCCCGCGCCGGAGGAAGAGCCGCCGCTCGGGCGAACCGGAACGGTCCCGGCACGCAGTTCTCCCCCGACCGGGAGTCCCGTGGCGCCGGTAGCACCCCCGCCGACGGTCCCATCGGACCTGGTCGTCGACGCGCCGGCGCCTCCGCCGGAACGGCGCCCGCTGCGCCTCCGGTTCCGCGATGCCTCGACGGGGGAGGTCCTGGTGAAACTGGACGGCGCCTACGCCATGGCCCTGGTCCGGCTCGGAGCGGGGCTCAAGACCTTCGTTCAGGGGAGCAACCGCGACCTCGTGCCGGACGGGGAAGGGTGGGTCCAGTGGACCCCGGGGTCGCGCTGGGAGTCCCACCCGGAGGACAGTTCCGTCGAGTTCCGCGTCCCCGGGTACGAGAGGCGCGTCCTCCGTCCCGGCGAGTTCTCCGAGGCGACGGAAGTGACGCTGGAGCCGTGGTCGGTCCGGGTCCGGGGAACCCTGGGGGATGGGGGGAGCGGAAGTCCCACGCTCTTCTCCTACGTCCTCGCGGAACCCTCCGTCGACGTGCTGCAGACCTTCCGGCCGCGGGGGCTCCCTTCGAAGCCGGGCCCCTTCGAACTCCACGACCTGCCGGACGGGAAGTACGAGTTCCGGGCCTGTGTCCAGGTGAAGGGCGTCATGCACTTCGCGCGGAGGCCCTTCGAGATCGCCGGGGGCCCGGTCGACCTCGGGGAGGTGTCGTTCGTTCCCGCGGTCACCCTCAGGGCCCGGGCCGTGGACGGCGCCGGTGCGCCCCGGGGCGACTCGGCCGTGTCCGTCCTGATCGAAGAGTCGAGGGTGCCGCTCCTCTCCGGAGACGAAACGCTCGAGTGGACCGCGATGGAAGGCCGGCGCGTGGAGGATTCCGCGGGCGGCGGACCGTGGTTCCTCTTCGATGCCCTTCCCCCGGGAGTGCGGGTCAAGGTTCTCGCCCTGGCCCTTCCCGGCGCGGAACGGACGATCACCCTTCCTGATTCCGGAGAGGCGGAACCGGTGGAGATCCGCTGGGAGGGGAAAACCGTGAAGTGCTCCCTCCGGTTCACCGCCGGAGGGAAGGTCCCCGACCAGTGGCTGGCGCTCCAGTCGCCGGGAGTCCCGGCGACGGTGTTCACCTACGGACCCTTCACCGGCCGGTTGGGAGAAGGCCTCCTCGAGATGAACCTGGCCGAGGGACCCCACCCCGTGTACGGGATGGTCCTCATGGCCGGAAGCCGGACGCCGAGGACCGTCCGGGGAGTCATCGACGTGCCGTCGCGCGCCGCCTGGGAAGCGACCGTGGACCTGGAACCGGTGGACGTCACGGAGCCCCGGTGAGAACGCGGCCCGCCTACTTCCGCATCGGCGGCGGCGAGGGCTTCTTCGGCGCGGCCGCCGGCCTCGGGGGCAGCGGGGACGGCTTGCCCTGGGGGGCCGAGTGGATTCCCAGCTCCTCGGCCTCCGCCTCCCGGTCGTCGGGATCGCGGGGGAGCGGCAGGACCGCGACCGCCTCGATCTCCACCTTGGCCTTCTCGTCGAACAGGCCCTTCACCTCCATCAGCGTGATGGCGGGATAGTAGCCGCCGAAGAACTCCCGCCAGACCTTGCCGAGGTCCTTCAGCTGCCGCTTGTACGCGGCCATGTCGGTGACGTAGATGCGCATCTGCACGATGTCGTCCATCCGCCCGCCGCCGGCCTTGACCGCGCTCTGGAGGTTCGCCAGCGCCTGGGAGAACTGCCCGAGGATCTCCTTCGACACGAACTTCTCGTCGGCCGTCCAGCCGATCTGGCCCGAGAGGAAGAGCATCCGCCCGCAGGGCCACACCCGGATGGCGTGGTTGTAGCCGCGGGGCTGGGGCAGGGTCTGCGGGTTGACGAGGGTCTTGATCACGGTCTTCCTCCGGTGTTCGATGCCCGGGGGATTGTAGGGCCCGCCCGGCCCCGAACCCGACCCAAATTGGCGGGAGCGCGGCCGGCGGCTATCGTCCCCCCATGGACATCCGGATCCCCGGCCGCGGAGGCGAGGAGATCGCCGCCGTCCTCGAGCGGCCCGCCGCCGGCGCCCCGTGGCCGGCCGTCGTCCTCGTGCACGGGATGTCCGGCATCACCGATCACGTCCGCGGCCTCGCGCGCCGCATCGCGGCCGAGGGGTTCGTCGCGATGGTCCCGGACCCCCGGTCCGCCGGGATCGCCGGCCTCGCCGCCGCGGCCGCGGCCCTGCGCGCGATGCCCGACGTCCGGGGTGGTGCCGTCGGGACCGCGGGCTTCGACGAGGGAGGGACCTGGGCCTTCCACCTCGCGTGCGAGCCGGGAGCGGTCGCGGCCTGCGTGGATTTCTACGGACCCCTCCGCCGCGACGGCCCCCCGGCCGGCGGGCCGAAGGGGAACCTCGAGCGCGTTCACGAGTTGAAGTGCCCCTTCCTCGGCGTCTTCGGCGGGATGGACGAGCGGATCCCGCTTCTCGACGTCCTGAACCTGAAGGAGACCCTCGGCGGCCGCGGCCACGCGATCGCCTATCCGCGGGCCGGCCACGCCTTCCTCGACGACGGCGGCCCGACCTACCGCGAGGAGGAGGCGAAGGACGCGTGGCGCCGCGCGATCCTCTTCCTCCGCGAGACGCTCGCCCCCGACACCCTGCCGCCCGAGGCCGGTCCGGCCGTGCCCGAGTACCGGCCCGCGGGCGGAAAGAAGGGGGGCCGGCCTCCGCGGCGCCGTCGATAATCCCACGCCATGGCCGAGCGCGAGACCCTGGAGGTGGACGTCCTCGTCGTGGGCGGGGGCCCCGCGGGCCTCGCCGCCGCGTACCACCTCGCCGGCCTCGTGCAGGCGGAGAACGCGCGCCGGGAGAAGGAGGGCGCGCCGGGGCTCCAGCCCTCCGTGATGCTCATCGACAAGGCCGCCGAGATCGGGTTCCACGCCCTCTCCGGCGCCGTCCTCGAC
This sequence comes from uncultured Planctomycetota bacterium, assembly GCA_964633345.1. Taxonomy (GTDB): domain Bacteria; phylum Planctomycetota; class JAJSAM01; order JAJSAM01; family JAKLKS01; genus CAZWGT01. Next base: position 1,426 of record CAZWGT010000270.1, on the reverse strand, counting down.
CCCCGCGCCCTCCGCGAACTCTGGCCCGACTTCGAGAAGGAGGGCTGTCCGCTGGAGGCCCCCGTCGCCGACGACGAGGTCTGGTTCCTGACGAAGTCCGGCCGCACGAGGGCCCCCTGGATCCCCCCCCCGCTCCGCAACCACGGGAACTTCGTCTGCTCCCTGGGCAAGCTCGTCCGCTGGATGGCGGAGAAGGTCGAGGCCCGCGGCGGCGTGGACGTCTTCGCGGGGTTCGGCGCCGCGGAGCCCCTCCTCGAGGGGGACCGGGTCGTCGGCGTGCGCTGCGGCGACAAGGGGGTGGCGAAGGACGGGACCCGCAAGGCCTCCTTCGAGCCGGGGATCGACGTCCGCGCGAAGCTCACGATCCTCGCCGAGGGGCCGCGAGGGACCGTGACGAAGATCCTCGACCGGAAGTTCGACCTCGGGAAGGGCCGCAACCCCCAGGTCTACGCCATCGGCGTGAAGGAGGTCTGGCAGATGCCCCCGGGCACGGTGAAGCCCGGCCGCGTCTTCCACACGATGGGATGGCCGCTCGACCGCGAGACCTTCGGCGGCGGGTTCGTCTACACCATGGCCAACGACATGGTGGACCTCGGCCTCGTCGTCGGCCTCGACTACCGCAACCCCCATCTCGATCCCCACGGGCTCTTCCAGGCGATGAAGACCCATCCCGCGGTGGCGGAGATCCTCCGGGGCGGGAGGATGGTCCACTACGGCGCGAAGGCCCTGCCCGAGGGCGGCTGGTACTCGATCCCGAAGGCCTTCCTCCCCGGGTGTCTCATCACGGGAGACAGCGCGTCGCTGCTGAACCCGATGCGCCTCAAGGGCATCCACACCGGCATGAAGTCCGGGGCCATCGCGGCGGAGGTCGCGCTCGAGGCGCTGATCCAGGACGAGTTCACGGGGGACTTCCTCTCCCGCTACGAGGACCGCGTGCGGGCCTCGTGGATCGGCGACGAGCTGAGGGCCTCGCGGAACTTCCACCAGGGGTTCGAGAACGGCTTCTGGCGCGGGATGATGAACGCGGCGCTGATGACCCTCAACGGCGGGAAGGGCTTCGGCGAGAGGACGCGCTCGAAGGCCGGCCACGAGCACATGCGGAAGCTGGCGGAGCATTTCGGGGCGAAGGTCCCGGAGTTCACGCGGGCGAAGCACGACGGGGCCCTCACCTTCGACCGGGTCACCGACGTCTACGCCTCGGGCACGATCCACGAGGCCGACCAGCCCCCGCACCTCCGGGTGGCCGACACGGAGCTCTGCGCCACGAAGTGCGTCGCCGAGTACGGCAACCCCTGCACCCGGTTCTGCCCCGCGGCGGTCTACGAGATGGTGGAGGACCCGGAGAAGGGGCGTAAGCGCCTCCAGATCAACTTCGAGAACTGCGTCCACTGCAAGACCTGCGACATCATGGACCCCTACCAGGTCA
>CAZWGT010000269.1:0-4627 GCA_964633345.1 uncultured Planctomycetota bacterium | reverse complement strand
ACGATCCCGCGGAGGCCGTCCACGAAGCGCACCGCGAGCCTCTGCGTGCCGTGCCCGGGGACGGAGACGCCCGCCAGCGCGTACTCCCCGGGGCCGGGGACGGCCCGGGACGCGCGGACCACCACGGTGCGCACCCCGGTGAAGGGCTCCGCGAACCTCAGGTCCACCCCGCCGTCGGCGGCCGCGAAGGACACGGGGCTCTCGCCGTCCACGCCGAGGACGTCGAATCCCGCGGGGATCCCCACGGAGAACTCCGCCCGCGGACGGCGGGAGACCTCGAAGCGGACCAGCCCCGCCAGGGTGATCGCCTTCTCGCCGACCTCGAGCAGGGAGCGGGTGGAGGCCTTCACCATGGGCGGGAGATCGGTCCCCTCGTCCCCCTCGCGCCACGAGGCGCGCAGCGTCGGGTCCTGGGCCCCGGGGTAGCCCACGATCCGGGTGCGGTCGGGGTTCACGAGGCGCTCGGTGCGCGAGGCCCCGGTCCCCGCCGTGGCGGTGACGCGGCCCGGCACGTGGAGGGCCCAGCGCAGCGCGACCGCAGCCGGCAGGGGCATCGCCACGGAGCGCGTCCCGCCCCGCCGCTCGACCGGGGCGACGAGTTCGAGGACCACCTCGCGGATCCCCTCCCCCTGCAGGGTGAGCAGGAGGGCCTTCCCGTCGGCCGAGGAGCCGAGGGTCGCGGGGGCGCCGTCCACCGTCGCCCCCGTCACCGCCGCGGAGACCGGCAGCACCAGGGTCTCCCGCGCCCCGCCGCGCACCGCCACGGAGAGGCGCGCGACGGCCCGGACCCGCTCCCCCTCGACGTGGGCCTCGACGTCCCCGCGGGCGACGGCCACCCTCCAGCCCCCGGCCTCGCCGGAGAGGTCCCTCCGGGCGGCCCGGGCGCGGCGGTGGAGATCGAGGTAGGTCGCGCGCTCGAGGAGGACCCCCTTCGGGTCCCGCTCGAGGAGGACCGCGAGCCCCTTCTCGGGGAGGAAGACGACCTCGTCCCAGGGGCCGGCGTCCTCGTCCGCGCCCGCCGCGGAGACGGAGAGCGCCACGAGGGCGGCGAGGAGGGCCGCCCGCTTCACGACGGCTTCTCCTCGTTGGCGGGCGGGGCCGGCGGCGCCTTCGCCCACGACTCGTCCACCGCCTTCCAGGCCTCTCGCCGGGACCGGAGGGCGAGGGCGACGAGTCCGCCGAAGGCCGCGGCGCCGCCGGCCGCGACGAGGACCGCCAGCGCGGGCCGCAGGCCCGGCGCCGCCAGCGGCGTGAGGACGAGGCCGAGGGCCGCGTACGCGAAGGCGGTCGCGAACGGGGAGACGCCCCTCTTCGCCAGCAGCCACGCCGCCGCCAGCGCCAGGATCCCCAGGGCCGCCGCGAGGCCGCCGACGAGGACGCGCGGGAGGAACCGCGCCGCGAGCTCCGCCGCCTCGCCGGTCCTGTGGAAGGAGAAGGCCCGCCGGCCGGCGACCTCCAGGGTCACGCGCGGGGGGAGGACGCCGCCGCGGGCGGTGGGATTCCCCGCCGCGGGGCGGGCGCCGAAGACGGACGCGACGTCGTTCAGGATCGCGTGGAGGATCGAGGTCCCCTCGTCGGGCACGAGGTTCCCGCCCCCGGAGAAGAAGGTGGAGTCGGCCGGGACCCAGAGCGTCCAGGCGGTGCCCTGCACCATCGCCTCGGGGATCGCCGGGGCCTGCATGCGGACGGCGAAGGAGCGCCCCCCCGCGTCGGCCGCCCCCGCCCGGTAGACCAGGCGCACGGGGAAGCGGTCGTCGCGGCCCCGCCCCTGCGGGCAGGGGAGGAGGAGGTCCCCCTTCTCCTTGCGCGGGGAGACCGGCTGGCCGTCCACCTCGGCGCTCTCGATCTCCGCCCCCGCGGGCAGCGTCACCCTCAGGTACTGGAGGCCGTTGACCTGCACGTCCATCCGCGCCTCGGTGAGGGAGACGGCGCCGCCGCCGACGAGGGTGTCGAGGGCGAGCGCGTTGACCACCGCCTGCAGCACCTTCACGGGCTGGTGCTTGACCACGGAGAGTTCGAGGGAGTGGGGGCGGGCGAGGAAGCGGTAGACGAGGAACGCCTCCCCGGCGGCGCCGAAGGCCGGCACCTCGCGGGCGTCGGCGTTCGTGAGGGCCTGCGCCTTCCCCTCGACGGAGAGGGCCGGGTCCCGGGTCACCGCGAACCACCCCGTCTCCCTCTCCGCGCCGAGGGCCGCCGCCGAGGGCACCTTGAGGACGAGGGCGGCCCCGACGGCCAGGGGCTCCCGGGGCAGGTCGTAGTCGAGGGTGAACACGATCTCCCCCCGCACGGGGGCCTGGAGGGTGATCGCGTGGACGACGCGGGCGGGGTCCCGGGGATCGGCGGCGCGGGAGCGCTCCTTGATGCCGGGGCCCTCGACCCGGCCCCGGTCGGCGACCTCCTTCGGGACGGAGATGCGGAAGGCGTCCACCCCGGCGTAGCGGACCGTGAACTTCACCGCGTGGCGGACGTGGAGGCGGTCCTCCTCGACGCCGGCCACGGTGACGACCTCGGCGGTGACCTGGGGCTTGCGGCGCAGCACCGCGAGGGACCCGGAGCGGGCCTCGCCGGCGTGGCGGAACCCGAGCACGAGGGGGTGGGCCTCCTCGGGCGGCACGGGCCCGGGGAGCCGGGCGGCGTTCATCTCGGCGGGGTCGGCGGGGACGAACCCCTTCACCGTCCCGCTCCGGACGTCGAGGGCCTCGTCGGCCGCGACGCCCAGGATCCCGCGCACCCGCGCCGCCCCCTCCGGGCGGAGGACCGGGAGGTCCACGCTCGCCTCGGCGGCGCCGGCGTCCAGGGGCCTGCGGAGGGCCAGGCGCACGGAGAACGCGCCGAGACGCCGCGTCCCGAGGTCGAGCACCAGGCGCCGCGCGTCCCCCTCCCCCTCCATCCTCGCGTCCACGGGCCGGAGGGCCCCCTTCTCGTCGGAGACCTGCGCCGAATCGAGGTCCCAGCCCGCGGGCACGCCGACGCCGAGCTGGTCGAGGCCCGCCTTCTCCACGGTCACGTCGAGGATCGCGCGCAGCGCCGCCGAGCCGGCGCCGAGGTCGAAGACGCTGCGCTCGCCGACGGAGATCTCCGGCGCCACGGTCTCGACGGAGAGCGCCAGGCGCCGTTCGCCGCCGGTGTAGCGGTAGGCGAGGATCGTGTCCCCGCGCACGGTGCCGGGCCACTCCTTCGTCATCCAGTCCGGCAGCTCCCGGGTCGGCACGCGGTAGAGGCCCGACGCCTCCGCCGGCCGCGCCGCCACGGGGGAGACGACCTGCACGGAGACGAGCCCGGTGTCCCGGGTCGCGCCGAGGAAGTCCACCCGCGGCAGCTCCGCGTCCGTCTCCCCCGGCGCCCGGGGACGCTCGAACTTCAGGCGCAGCTCGTACTCCCCCGCCACGTCGTTGTGGAGATCGACCCGGATCTCGCGGAATCCGCCGCCCGCCTCGGCGTCCTCCCAGGAGCGGACGTCGGCGCCCTCCACCTTCAGGACGCGCTCCGTGGCGGGGACGCGGACGCGGAAGGAGCGCATGCCGCCGCGGAGGACCTGGAGCCTCGACAGCGTCCACGTCTCGAGGGAGGTCTCGGTCAGGTAGTGGACGATCTCGGAGCGGGCCTGGAGGAGGGCCTCGACCCCCGCCGCCTCGACGGGCCGGGGCCGCCAGGTGAGCCGGACCTCCTTCGCCGCGCCGACGTAGGCCTGCACGAGGGTGGTCCCGCTGCCGGCGTCGGTGCGGGAGGTGGCGAGGTTGGGCTCGACGGTGACCTTCACCCCCTCCCCGGGGACGGTGAAGACGAGCCGCGACACCGGGGCCCCCGCCGAGGGGAAGACGACGGTGCGGTCCCCGTTCCTCGGCTGGACGGGGGCGACCATCGTGACGCGCAGGACGTGGGGCCCGCGGCCGCGGACCACGACGCGGCGGCCCTTGCCGGGCTCGTCGAGGAGGACGGCCGGCTTCCCGTCGAGGGTCGCCTCGCCGATGGCCGCGTCGCCGAGGCCCACGGGGACCGCGGACTCCCCGTCCGACGCCGAGGCGACGTCGAGGGTCGCCTCGACGAGGGCGAGGTCCCCCTCGACCCGGCCCTCGTACCGCGCGGCGGTCACGCCCGAGACGGAGGGGGCGTCGTCGGGGCGGTCCATGGCCCTGCGCCACAGGTCCTGGAACTCCTTCCACGGTACGAAGACGCCCTGCCCCTCCTTCTCGAAGACCTTGCGGAGGTCCTCGAAGGGGACGTAGACGCGCACCGGCGAGGGGGCGGGATCCTCCCCCTCCTTCGGCGCGGGGGCGGGGGCGGGCGCGGGGGGCTTCGCGCCGCCGCCCTCGGCCCGCAGGGCGGGGGCCGGGAGGAGGGCCGCGGCGGCGAGGACGGCGAGCAGGGATCCAGTCCGCGGCATGTCCACCTCCGGTCGGGCCGCGGACGGATCGCGGTCCCCCACCATCAACGACGCACGAGACGGCGCGGATCTTCGGGAATGTTGGATGCGCCGGGGGGCCGCCGGGTTCCCCGGAGGTGATGCTACCCCGCTCGTCCCGGATTGCGCGGGGGGCGTTCCGCGACGCCTTCGGCGTCGCGGGGCTCCCGGTGGGACATCGGCCGAAAAGGGCCGGACGATGTCCCGCCGGGCGCGATGTACGGC
>CAZWGT010000268.1:3983-4629 GCA_964633345.1 uncultured Planctomycetota bacterium | reverse complement strand
CGCGGCCGACGTAGCGGTCGTTTCCGGCGAGATCGATGGCGATCGAGACCGGGCGTCCCTTGAGGACGGTCGCCGAAGCCCCGCGCGTCCAGGTGTCGTTCCCGCCGAGGTCGATGACCAGAGCGGCGTTCGCGTCGGCCGCCTCGTCATGGGTGTCGTCGCTGTAACCGTAAAGGACGACGTGACCCGCCTTCGTCTCCACCACTCGCCGACCGACCCAGCGCTCCTCTGGAGAGGGAGCCGCGACGAGCGCATCCCGCAGGGACTGCAATCCGATCAGCAAGTCCGCCCCGGCCCAGGAGGGTCCGACGAGGGAGATTCCCCGCACGGAATCCAGGAATGCGGCATCCTCCAGGTCGGGGCCCTCGATGGGTTTCTGCGGCTTCTCGACCTGGGAGAGCAGCGCCTTCCGGAGGACTGCCGCCTCCTTCCCGGCGGGGGCGTGGAGGAAACCGTCCAAACGGGTCCGGCCGGCATCGATGGCACCAAGGACCCGCGTCACCGGGTGGCCTCGGCCGAGGACATCAAGGTCCTTCTCCTTCGCGGGGGCGGGCAGCCACCTCTGGAGATCGCCGCAGACCATCCCCACTCCGTCCGACAAGAAGGAGCTGCTGAAACGGGCCTGCAGCGTCTCGTAGGCCTTTCC
>CAZWGT010000268.1:0-3973 GCA_964633345.1 uncultured Planctomycetota bacterium | reverse complement strand
CCGCCTCTCCGCTCCTGCAGGCCTCATCCCACGACTGCGCCTCCTCGCCGACGGTGAGGGGGTCGTCCAGCGCGCGGTTGACGACCTCGAGCCGGAAGGGGTCCTCGATGGGGCGCTTCTGGAATCCCATGTCGGCTCGCGTGACGTTGAGGACCTCGAGGCCCTGGTCGAGAAGCGCCATCTCCGCGCCGGTCCAGAACGGGGACGGCCGGTGCGGCGGCGGGGTGGGCGGCTCGCCCTTCGAGGGGCCGGGGACCGGGTAGACCGGGGCGGCGGGCGCACCCGTCGAGGAGGGAGCGGGCGCACCGGTGGAGGGCGCCCCCGTCTCCGTCCGCGGCGAGGCGCACGCGGCGAGGCCCGCGACGAGGGCGGCGGCGAGGGCGCGGTTCATGGCGATCTCCCGGGACCGGAGCGCCCATTCTCCACCGCGCGCCCCGCGTCCGGCGCAGTTACCCGAGGAACTCCCCGAAGAGGTAACACAGGCCCAGCGACGACCCCGCCACGACCGCCGCCGCCGAGACCCCGAGCACGAGGGGCCGCACGCCGAGGCCGCGGAGGATCGAGAACCGCGCCGACAGCCCCAGCGCCGCCAGCGCCAGCGCGAGGCAGCCGTCCGTGGCGACCGTCGAGATCCCCGCCGTCACGGACTTCCACCGCTCCGCGTCGAAGAGGCCGAGCGCCGTACCACCTCCTGATACACCCGCGTCCCCGATCGACCGGAGGATCGCCATCCCGAGGAACCCGAGCACGAAGAGCGGGAAGAGCCCGGTGAACGACACCTTCCTCCCCCCGCCCGCCGCCGACCGCGCGTGCCTCCACGCCAGCAGCGGCACCACGGCGAGCAGGGCGGTGTTCCGCACCAGCTTCGCCACGATGGCCGCCTTCATCGCGGCCTCGCTCCCGTAGGACTCCCGGTAGGACAGCGCCGCGCCCGCGACCTGGGACGTGTCGTGGATGGAGGTCCCGAGGAAGACCCCGGCCGACAGCGCGTGGTCCCCGAGCACCCCGTGGGCCACGAACGGGTAGAGCAGCATCCCCACCAGCCCGCAGAGCGTCACGTTGGCGACCGTGTAGGCGACCTCCCGGTCCTCCGCGTCGATGACCGGCGCCACCGCCAGCGTCGCCGTGATCCCGCAGATGGCCGTCGAGGCCCCCGCGAGGGTCCCGAGCCGCGACGACACCCCGAGGAGCCGCGCGAGGAACGGGCCGGCGACGAGCGCGATCGCGATCAGCGCGGCGACCACCGGGATCGCCGTCCGCCCCGCGCCGGCGACGTCGAGGAACGACAGCCGGATCCCCACGAGCACGATTCCGAGGCGCAGGATCTTCTTCACGCAGAGGTCCAGTCCCGGCTGGAAGGCCCCGCCGATCCCCGCCGCGTTGGCGACCAGGACGCCGAGGAGCACCCCCGTCGTGGCCGAGGGGAGCGGGTTCCGGGTCCACCGGCCGATCAGGACGGACACCGCCACGATCGCGGCCGCCAGCGCCAGTCCGGGGACCGCCGCCGCGGCGGAGGGCCGCTCCCTCGCGGGGGCCGGGGTGGCGTCGCTCACGGGAGCGGACGATACGGGCGAGGCGGAGGGGAGGGCGAGGGAATCGCCGCCCCGCCCCTACGGCCTCTTCGTCAGCCGACGCTCCGCCTCGCACCAGATGTCGATGTCCTGGCCCGAGGGCCGGCCGCGCTGCGCCCAGAGGTCGTGGGCCAGCCTGGCGATCTGCTCGTGCGTGGGAGGGGCGGCGGGCTTCGATGCGGCGGGAGCCGGGGGCGGAGCGGCGGGCGCCGGCTTCGCGGCGGCGGCCGGCGGAACGGCGGCGGCCGGCTTCGCGGCGGAGCGCCCGGCGCCCTTCGGGGACTTCTTCGACACGACGCACCTCCTGGATGGCGGATGGACGGGATTCGACCCCGGTGTCCTCCCCGGGGGGCCGGCGCCCCGGAGCGGAACCGCGGCCCGGGCACGAAGCGACGCCGCGGATCCTACCGTACCCCCGGGTCCGGGGACCACTCCGCCGGGGGAGAGGACGGGGGCGGCAAGCCCGGGATGGCGCCCCGGACCGGGCGGTGGTACCCTCGCGCCGGCGGGCCGCCTCCGCGTCGTCCGCCGGGGAGGGCGCCATGGCCGACCGGGGTCCCGTTCGCAGGCCCTTCGCCTGGAGGGCGCCCGCCCTCGCCCTGGCCGCACTCCTCCTCGGGACCGGCGGGTCGGGCGGCGCGCGGGCCGACATCCCGGACGTCGTCCTGAACCCCGCCAACGGCCACTACTACAAGTGGGTCTCCGGGACCACCACCTGGATGAACGGGAAGGCCGGGGCCGAGACCCTCGGCGGCTACCTCGCCACCGTCACCTCCTCCGCGGAGCAGGCCTGGCTCCGGCAGAACATCGTCCCGGCGGGGCAGTCCGCCTGCCTCGGCGGGACCGACGAGACCGTGGAGGGGACCTGGGCCTGGATCACCGGCGAGGCGTGGGCCTACGCCAACTGGGGCGGGGGCGAGCCCAACAACGTCGGCAACGAGGACTACCTGGCGATGACGGGCACCGGGCCCTGGAACGACGTCGTGGGCAGCAGCGGCGGCATGAGCGGCTACGTGGTCGAGTGGAACGAGAACCCCAACATCCCCCCGCCCCCCGCGGCCCCGACGGCCCTCTCCGCGGTCCTGCAGGGGGACGACGACGAGGTGCTCCTCACCTGGACCGACGACAGCACGAACGAGGCGTCCTTCCAGCTCGAGCGGAAGACCGCCGCGGGGACCTTCGGCACCGTCGCCAACCCCGCGGCCGGCGCGACGACGCACGTGGACGCCGACGTGTTCCCGGGGGTTTCGTACACCTGGCGCGTCCGCGCCGTCAACGCCGGCGGCACGTCGGCCTGGTCGAACGAGGCGACGGTGGCGGTCCCCGCCGCCGCCTCCGCCCCCGTGGCGCCCTCGGACCTCGTGGCCCTGGCGGCCACGCCGACGTCCGTCACCCTCGGCTGGACCGACAACAGCGACGACGAGACGGGGTTCGAGGTGCACCGGCGCAACGCCGCGGGCGCCTACGTCCTGGTGGCGACGACGGCGGCGGACGCGGTCCAGAGCCTGCAGTCCGGCCTGTCGCCCGACACGACCTGCGGCTACCGCGTCCGTGCCGTCAACGGGAACGGCGTGTCGGGGTTCACCGAGGCCGACGTCTCCACGCCCCCCACCCTCTCCGTCGCCACCGTGCGCGCGGACCTCAAGGACTCGCCGAAGTTCGGGAAGGACTCGCTGAAGCTCCAGGCGACCTTCGACTTCCTGGAGGCGTCCGACGGATCGTGCGATCCGGTGACCGAGGGCCTCGTCCTGCGCGCCGGGGCCGCGGCGGGGCCGGTCGTCTTCCAGCTCCCCGCCGCCGGCGCCGCGGAGTGGAAGGTGTCCGCGACGAAGGCCGTCTGGAAGAGCCCGAAGGGCTCCGTCGGGAAGTACAAGGTCGAGATCCTGTTCGCGGAGCGGCTCGTGAAGTTCACGGCCTCGGGATTGAACCTCCCCGCGGCGGCGGAGAACCCCGTGCGCGTGTCGCTGGCGATCGGGAACGACGCGGGAACCGAGAACGCGGCGTGGGTCGTCAAGAAGGCGGGGTTCCTGCAGTACCGGTAGGCGTTGGTCGGTTGGTCGGCGGTTGCCGTCCACTCCTTCCAGGCCCGTCGTCGTGCCTTCGCGTTGGCGGGGGACTTCACACGCCACTGCAGCCTCGAGCTGCTGCAGTTCAGGGCGCCTCTCGGCGCTCGAGTTGCCCTGCCCAGACTCGGCTGACAATCTGCAACCCGGGGAACGGGCACCTCGATCATCGGTGCAGGGTGAGAGAATCGAAAGCCCGGAGCCCCTTCGAACTCAATCGGGGTCCCTTCATCCCGTCCGGGCCGGATTGCGTTCCGGCCCCGCGGGGTCAACGGCGGTTCGCGCCCGATCGGGGACACTCCTTGGAGGGAACAGGCCTCCGCCTCTCGACACCGGACC
>CAZWGT010000267.1:0-4656 GCA_964633345.1 uncultured Planctomycetota bacterium | reverse complement strand
GCGTCAACGGCGGGCCGGTGGGCGATGCCCTGGTCGAAGTCCGCATCCGTCCCCCCTTTCCTACCCCGCCAGCGCCTCGTCCACCCGCGCGAGGATCCCCTCGAGGCGCTTCCCGTCGGCGTACGGGTCCATCCGGGTCCCCGGGGGCCGGTCGTAGGAGAGGAGGAGGCGGGACCCCCCGGTGTCGGAGGGCGAGATGGCGGCCGTGACGACGGCCGACGCGCCTCCGCCCATGTCGTGGCTCCCCCGGACGATTCCCCCGGCCCGATCGAGCGCCTCGACCACCACGCCCGCCGCGCGGAACGCCGCGACCGCCGCGTCGAACATCCGCCCCGGCGGCACGCGGTAGCCCACGGGGAGGAACTTCGGCGGGGGATTGACGGCCTTCTCGGGCCGGAAGTCCCCGCGGGCGAGGCGGGAGGACCCCGGGGCGGCCGAGGGGTCCTCCTCGCGGAACGACGGCTTCCCGGGGTCGGCCATGACCACCTCCCTTGCGCGGGCAATACCGTACCCGACCCGTTCTTGCACCCACGGCCGGGCGACCCGGAGGGTCGCCCCTACACGGCACCCTCGGGCTACGCGGGCAGCGACGCCTCCAGCACGCGGAGGTCCGAGGGATCGAGCACCCCCGCCTCCGCCAGCGGCCGGCAGGCCGCCAGGAAGTCGGACTTCCGCGTCCCCGGGCGCAGCGTCACGCTCCGCACGAGGCTCCCCTTGCGCTCCTGCCACTCCGGCTCCGGCAGCCAGCCCTGCTCGTAGGATTCCCACGCCTCCCGCAGCTGCTCGAGGAAGTGGTCCTCCGTGAGGGCCTCCCCCTGCCCGCGGACGGCCGGACCGGCGCCCTCCCCGGAGAGGATGCGCTCCACCCGCTCGAGGACGGCGCGCAGCGTCGAGTCGTCGATGTCCGCGCCGGCCGCGCTGCCCGGGGGCCGGTCGATGAGCAGCCGCACCCGCGAGCCCGCCGGCGTGCTCTCCACCTGGGCCGCGAGCACCGTGTGGGCGCCGCCGCCGTGGTCCATCGAGGCCCGCACCCGGAGGCGGGAACGGTCCACCCCGAGCACGAGGAGCCCGGCCGAGGCCATCCCGTCGGCGAGCGCCTGCACGAGGCGCCCGGGGGGGACGGGGAAGGCGGCCCGCATGATGCGCGGCGGGGGATCGGCGGCGGGGCCGGGGACGGAGGGTCCCGACGGCGGCGGCGCCCCCCGGGCGGCGACCGCATCGTCGAGGAGCCGGGCCACGTCGGCCGCGCTCTCCCGGCGGGAGGCCATCTGCGCCTCCTCCTCCCGGTTCGCCCGCTGGGCCGCCTGGGCGGCCGTGACCGCGCAGACCAGGTGCACGAAGAAGCCCATCCCGTCGAGGACGTTGTAGGCGAACACCGTCCCCGCGAGCCAGGCGATGCCCGCCCCCGAGGCCCCGGCGTAGATGTGCCCGACGCCGGGGATGATCGACAGGACGAGGGCCGCCCCCGGCGACTTTCGGGGGGTGTCCATCGCTCCTCCTCTAGGCCCCGGCGCGGGCGACGTGGACCGACTTCCCGTGCAGCGCGTGGGCCGCCTCCATGATGGCCTCCGGCAGCGTCGGGTGGGGATGGATGACCGAGCCGAGGTCCTCGACCCTCAGGCCCGCCTCGAGGGCCAGCGCCCCCTCGGAGATGAGATCGCAGGCGTGGGGCCCGACGACGTGCACCCCGAGGATCAGGTCCGACTTCCGGTCGGCGACGATCTTCGCGAACCCCTCCGTCTCCCCGATGGCCAGCGCGCGGCCGAGGGCCGCGAAGGGGAACTTCCCGACGACCGGGTCGTGGCCCGCCGCCCTCGCCTGCTCCTCCGTCATGCCGACGGAGGCGATCTCCGGGTCCGTGAAGATGACCGCGGGCACCGAGGTCCAGTCCCGGGCGCTCTTCAGCCCCGCGATGACCTCGGCGGCGATCACGCCCTCCTTGCTGGCCTTGTGGGCGAGCATCGGCTGCCCGGCCACGTCCCCGATGGCGTAGACGTGGGGGACGTTCGTGCGGCACTGCGCGTCGATGGTGATGAAGCCCTTCTCGACCTTCGCGCCCGTCTTCTCGAGGCCGAACCCCTCGGTGTTCGGGCGGCGGCCCACCGTGGAGAGGATGACGTCGCAGGGGATCGCCTCCTCGCCCTTCTTCCCCTCCACGGTGATGATCGCGCCGTCCCTGCCGTCCTTCCAGCCCTTCGCCTTCGTCTCGAGGAGCACGCGCACCTTGCGCTTCTTGAGGGAGCGCTCGACGATCTTCACGAGGTCGGGATCCTGCCCGGGCAGCAGGCCCGGGGTCATCTCGACGACGGTCACCTCGCTCCCCATCTTCGAGAGGTAGATGCCGAGCTCGAGGCCGATGTAGCCGCCGCCGATGACGACGACGCGCTTCGGGGCCGCGGCGAGGTCCAGCGCGCCCGTGGAGTCGAGGACCCGCTTCCCGTCCGGCTTGAACCCGGGGATCTCGATGGGGCGGGAGCCGGTGGCGATGATCACGTCCGACGCGTCCACCGTGTCGGTGCCCGCGGCTCCCTTCACCTCGAGCCGCGTCGGGGCGAGGAAGGTGCCGGTCCCCTGGATCACCGTGACGCCGGCCGCCTTCAGGAGCAGGCCGATTCCCCCGGTGAGCTTCTTCACGACCCCGTTCTTCCACTCCACCAGCTTCGTCATGTCCACCTTCACGCCCTCGAAGGTGAGGCCGAACTCGGCGGCCTTGCGGGTCTTCTCGAGGGTGGAGGCGGCGTTGATGAGGGCCTTGGAGGGGATGCACCCCACGTTCAGGCAGACGCCGCCGAGCTCGCCCCGCTCGACGAGGATCACCTTCTTCCCGAGCTGGCCGGCGCGGATGGCGGCCACGTAGCCGCCGGGGCCGGAGCCGAGGACGAGGACGTCGCACTTGTGGGAGGCCATGGGTGTCTCCTTACAGGGGGAACGCGCCCTCCGCGCGTCCGCCCTTCGCGAAGGAGGGGCGGACGGCGTCGAGCTGGTCGCGGAGGCCGCGGGGCACCTCCGCGTAGACGTGTTCGACCAGGGTCTCGAGGGGGGGCTCGGCGGCGGCCTCCGCCTCCTTCACCGCGGCGGCGATGCGATCCGCGAACTCCGCCAGCGCCGCCTTCTCGAGCTTCCCGCTCCAGAGGCGGCGCTTCTCGAGGTGGGCGCGGAACCGCTCCACCGGGTCCTTCCGCTCCCACGCCTCCACCTCCCCCTCGGCCCGGTAGCGGGAGGGGTCGTCGGAGGAGGAGTGGCCGAGGCGGCGGTAGGTGACGAGCTCGAGGAAGGTGGGCCCGCCGCCGGAGCGGGCCCGGTCCATCGCGTCCCGGGTCGCCGCGTAGACGGCCAGGAGGTCGTTGCCGTCCACCCGGACGCCGGGGAAGCCGTAGGCGCGGGCCTTCATGGCGATGGTCCTCGACGCGGTCTGCGCCGAGACGGGCACCGAGATGGCCCAGCCGTTGTTCTGGCAGACGAGGACGACGGGGGACCGGAACACCCCGGCGAAGTTCATGCCGACGTGGAAGTCCCCCTCGCTCGTGGCCCCGTCGCCCATGTAGGCGAGCACCGCCCTGCGCTCCCCGCGGATGCGCATGGCCATGGCGCAGCCGACGGCCTGGGGAATCTGGGTCCCGATGGGGGAGGAGAGGGAGACGTGGTTGCCGTCCCGCCAGGAGAAGTGCATGGGCTGCTGGTGGCCGAGGGACTCGTCGGCGGAGTTCCCGTAGAGCTGGCCGATGTAGGCGGCCAGCGGCATCCCGCGGAGCAGCGCCGCCCCCCCCTCGCGGAGCGCGGGGAAGACCCAGTCCTCCGGCCCCGCGCAGGCGGCGGTGCCGACGATGGCCGCCTCCTGCCCGAGCGCCGCGCCGTAGAAGGCGATGCGCCCCTGGCGCTGGAGGCCGAGCATCTTCCGGTCGAACTCCCGCAGGAAGAGCATCCAGCGGTAGAGGTCCAGGCACCGCTCCTTCGGCAGGCGCGGGTCGGTCGCGGGGTCGGCGGCGCCGTCGTCCGAGAGGACGCGCAGCAGCCCCTCGTCCGCCTTGGCCTTCGGCATCCTAGATCTCGTTGGCGAGGATTCGCTTGGGGTCCTCGAGGAGGACCTTCACGTCGTTCATGAACCGCGCGCCGGTCGCGCCGTCGTTGATGCGGTGGTCGATGGAGATGGAGAGGTACATCACGTCGCGGATCGCGATCCGGTCCCCGACGACCCGCGGGGTCCTCTGGATCTTGTGGACGCCGAGGATGCAGACCTCGGGGAAGTTGATGACCGGGGTGGCGAAGAGGCCCCCGATGTTGCCGGCGTTGGTGATGGTGAACGTGCCCCCCTGCAGGTCGTCGAGCTTCGACTTCCCGTTGCGGGCGTCCGTCGCCACGCGCTCGATCTCCAGCGCGAGGTCGAGGAGGGAGAGCCGGTCCACCCCCTTGACGACGGGGACGATGAGGCCGGCCTCGGTGTCCACGGCGATCCCGAAGTTGCGCGCGGCGCGCACGGTGTAGGAGCCGGCCGCCTCGTCCACGGTCGCGTTCAGGGTCGGGTGGGCGCGGAACGCCTCGGCGATGGCCTTCATGATGAAGGGGAGGAAGGTGAGCTTCGCGCCCTTGAGCTTCGCCCGCTCCTTCATGAGGCCGCGCAGCTCGACCAGCTCCGTCACGTCGATGTCGTCCACGTAG
>CAZWGT010000266.1:0-4698 GCA_964633345.1 uncultured Planctomycetota bacterium | reverse complement strand
CCGCGGAGCGCCGGGTCGATCCCGTGGGGGACGACGCGGACCTTCCCCGCCACGCCGGGGTGGATGGAGACGAGGTCGTCCCGGGTGGACGCGCTGGGGACGACGACCGCGGCGGCGAAGGCGGCGGCGGCGCGCACGCGCAGGCGGTGGGCGATCTCCCGGCCCGCCCCCTCGATGCCGGGGTGGCGGATCCAGGGGACCTCGTGGACCGTGGCGATGCGGGGGACCTGGGTCCGGAGGGGGATCGCCGCCACGGGGGAGTGGAGGAGATCGACCCCGTCCTGGCGCAGGGCGGGGGCGAGCTTCAGCTCCCGCCAGAGGCTCGGGCGCTCCTTCCCGCCGAGGGGGACCCGCTGGGTGCCCTGGGGAAGGGGGACCCCCAGGTCCACGGGGCCCTGCGAATAGAGCACGATCCGGCCCGCGTCCGGGCGCCGCAGCAGCGCGAGGACGAGGCACTTCCACGCGCGCTCCACGCCCGTCGGGCAGGGCCGCTCCAGGATTTGAAGGTCGAGTCCGACTTTCACGATGGACGCATGGTACGACTCCGCGGACGGCCGCGGGAGATCATCGTCGCCACCCGCTTCCTCCCTCCCGGAAGCGGGCTTCCACGCTTACCATGACCGCTCGCGCATGCTCTCCGGCGGAGTGCGGTGAACCATGACCAGGACCCTCGTCCTCGACGGGAGCCGTTTCGACTTCGACGCGGCGTGGCGGATCCTCTCGGGGGAGACGACCCGCCTCCGCCTCTCCCCCGCCGCGTGGGCCCGGGTCGAGCGGGCGCGCAAGGTCGTGGACCGCATCGTGGCCGAGGGGCGCACCGTCTACGGCGTCTCCACCGGCTTCGGGCGCCTGCAGGGCGTGGCCATCCCCCGGGAGAAGCTCGAGCGGCTGCAGCTCAACCTCCTCCGCTCCCACGCGGCCGGCGTGGGCGCCGCGCTCCCGGCGTGGGAGGTGCGGCTGGCCATCGCGCTGAGGGCCAACACCCTGGCTCGCGGCCACAGCGGCATCTCCCCCCGCGTCCTCCGGGCCCTGCTCGCCCTCTTCGAGAAGAACGTGCTCCCCGTCGTCCCCTCCCAGGGCTCCGTCGGCGCCAGCGGCGACCTCGCCCCGCTGGCCCACCTCGCGCTCGTCCTCGTCGGCGAGGGGGAGGCGACCTTCGGCGGCAGGCGCATGTCCGGCGCCGAGGCCCTGGCGAAGGCGGGCCTCAAGCCCGTGCGCCTCGGCCCCAAGGACGCGCTCTCCCTCATCAACGGCACTCAGATCACCAACGCCATGGGACTGACGGCGCTCGTCTTCTCCGACGCTCTGGCGCGCTCGGCGGACGTGGCCGCGGCCATGTCGCTCGAGGCCCTGCGCGGCTCCTTCCGCCCGTTCCTCCCCGAGGTCCAGGCCGTCCGCCCCCACCCCGGCCAGGCCGTCGTCGCCCGCAACGTGATGCGCCTCGTGCGCGGCTCGAAGGTCTTCGCCACCCACCGCCGGGCCCACGGGAAGACCCAGGACCCCTACTCGCTCCGCTGCGTGCCCCAGGTCCACGGCGCCGCGCGGGACGTGCTCTCCTTCGCGCTCGGCACCTCGCTCCGCGAGGCGAACTCCACGACCGACAACCCCCTGGTCTTCCCCGGGGCGCGCGAGGAGATCGTCTCCGCGGGGAACTTCCACGCCGAGCCCCTGGCGCTCGCCTTCGACGCCGCGGCCATGGCGGCCGCGGAACTCGCCTCCATCAGCGAGCGGCGCATCGAGAACCTCGTCAACCCCGATCTCAACGGCGGCCTGCCCCCCTTCCTCGCCGAGGAGGGCGGACTCGAATCGGGATCGATGATCGTCCAGGTCACCGCCGCGTCCCTCGTCTCCGAGAACAAGGTCCTGTGCCACCCGGCGTCCGTGGACTCCATCCCCACCAGCGGGAACCAGGAGGACCACGTATCGATGGGCACCGTCGCCGCGCGGAAGTTCGGGCAGGTCGTCGCCAACGCGGAGCACGTCGTGGCGGCGGAGCTGCTCTGCGCGGCCGAGGCCCTGGACCTCCGCGGCGGGCCGGCGACGGGCGGGGGCGTGGCCGCGGCCCACCGGTGCGTACGGGGCTGGGCTCCCCGCGTCCGCGGGGACCACCCGCCGGCCCCCGCCCTGAACGCGCTCGCCATGGCCATCCGCTCCGGCGCCGTCGGCGGGGCCTTCCGGGGGATCGAGGGGCTCGACGAGGGGGCCCGGTGAAGGGACTGCACTGCCGCAACTGGCAGATCGAGGCGCCCTACCGGATGCTCCTCAACAACCTGCATCCCGACGTGGCGGAGGACCCGGAGCGCCTGATCGTCTACGGCGGATCCGGCAAGGCCGCCCGCAACAAGGAGTGCCTCGCGGCCATCCTGCGGTCGCTCCGGGAACTGCGCGAGGACGAGACGCTCCTCGTGCAGTCGGGCAAGCCCGTGGCGGTCTTCCGCACCCACCGCCACTCGCCGCGCGTGCTCATCGCCAACTCCAACCTCGTCGGCCGCTGGGCCCACTGGGAGCACTTCCGGGAGCTCGAGGCCCGCGGCCTGATGATGTACGGGCAGATGACGGCCGGGTCGTGGATCAACATCGGGAAACAGGGGATCATCCAGGTAACCTACGAGACCTTCGCCGCCGCGGGGCGGAAGCACTTCCGCAGGGACACGCTGCGCGGGCGCCTCGTCGTCTCGGCGGGCCTCGGCGGGATGGGCGGCGCCCAGCCGCTGGCCGCGGTCATGAACGAGGGGACCTTCCTGGGCGCCGACATCGACCCGATGCGGATCCGCAAGCGCATCGCGACCCGCTACCTCGACGAGGTCGCCACCGGCGTGGACGCCGCCATCGACCGGGCGCTCGCGGCGAAGGCGGCCGGCGAGGCGATCTCCGTCGCGGTGGTCTGCCACGCCACGACGCTGCTCCGGCGCCTCCTCGAGCGCCGCGTCGTCCCCGACCTCCTCACCGACCAGACCTCGGCCCACGACCCCCTCGGCGGGTACGTCCCCGATTCCCGCACGCTGAAGGCGGCGCTCGCGTTGCGGAAGGCCGACCCGCGCCGCTACGAGCGGGAGTCGCGCCGCACCATCGTGGACCACTGCCGGATGATGGTCGCCCTCATGAAGCGGGGGGCGGCCACCTTCGACTACGGGAACAACCTCCGCGGCTTCGCGAAGGAGGAGGGGTTCGCCGGGGCGTTCTCCTACCCGGGATTCGTGCCCGCCTACATCCGCCCGCTGTTCTGCGAGGGGAAGGGCCCCTTCCGCTGGGCCGTGCTCTCCGGCGACCCGGAGGATCTCCGCAGGACCGACGAGGCGATCCTCCGCCTCTTCCCGAAGGACCGCCCGCTGGCCCGCTGGATCCGGCTGGCGCAGGAGCGGGTCGCGTTCCAGGGGCTGCCGGCCCGCATCTGCTGGCTCGGCTACGGGGAGCGGGCGCGGGCGGGCCTCGAGTTCAACCGGATGGTGCGCCGCGGGATCCTCTCCGCCCCCGTCGTCATCGGGAGGGACCACCTCGACAGCGGGTCCGTCGCGTCCCCCAACCGCGAGACCGAGGCGATGCGCGACGGCTCCGACGCCGTGGCCGACTGGCCGATCCTCAACGCCCTCCTCAACACCGCCGCCGGCGCCACGTGGGTCTCGTTCCACCACGGGGGAGGCGTGGGGATGGGATACTCGCTCCACGCGGGCATGGTGATCTGCTGCGACGGGAGCCGGGAGATGGACGTCCGAATCGAGCGCGTGCTGACCTGCGACCCGGGGACGGGCGTGGCCCGCCACGCCGACGCGGGATACCCGCAGGCGTGGAAGGCGGCGAGGGAGCGCGGCGTGCGGATCCCGATGGCGCCGAGGAGGAGGGCGCGGTGACCGCACCCCCGGCCGGTCCGAGGCAGTGCGTCGCCTGCGGCGGGAAGGAGTTCACCGCGCCGAAGGACATCCACGGGTACGTGCCGGCCACCTTCGGGTGGTTCGGGGATCCGCTCGTGGGGTTCGCCTGCGGGAAGTGCGGGTACGTCCACCTGTATCTCAAGCCCCGGAAGAAGGCCAGCGACCGCATGGTCGGCGGCGCCGGAGAAGAGGAGACGAAGGAGTGAAGAGGAAGACGGCGAAGCCCTCGTGCCCCCGCTGCGCGGGGACCGACCTGTTCGGCCCGGCCCCGGTGCGCACGAGCGCCCATCCCAACTCCTCCAGCGTGCTCGTGGAGACGCCGGGGGCCCACTTCCACGACCATCCCGTGCAGGCCGTGGTCTGCCTCGGCTGCGGGGACGTCACCCTCACCCTGACCGCCCCCAGCCTCGCCGCCTTCCGCGAGGAGGTCCGGCCGGCGCGGGGAGGGCGGCGGCGTTGAGCCTGGCCCCCTGCGACCTCCTCGTCCACTCGGCCTCCGTCGCGTGGACGATGGGCGACGGGCCCGCGGGCCCGCTCGCCGGAGTCCGCCAGGGCGAGGTGGCCGCGCTCCCGGACGCCGCCGTCGCGTGCACCGGCGGCCGGATCGTGGCGGTCTCCACGACGGAGGACCTCCGGCGGCGGTTCGAGCCCCGGGACGAGGTGGACGCCGCCGGCCGCGGCGTGATCCCCGGCCTCGTGGACGCCCACACCCACCTCGCCTTCGCGGGGCACCGGGCGGAGGAGTGGGAGCGCCGCTGCCTGGGCGCGACGTACGCGGAGATCGCCGCCGCCGGGGGCGGCATCCGCTCCTCGGTGCGCGCCTTCCGGG
>CAZWGT010000265.1:0-4701 GCA_964633345.1 uncultured Planctomycetota bacterium | reverse complement strand
CGGCTTCGACGTCTACGACGCCCCCGACGAGGGGGAGCCGGGGACCCTGCACCTCGGGGAGCGGGTCGGATCGGAGACCGTGGATCGGGCGCTCGCCTGGATCCGCGGCCGGAACCGGCGGCGCCCGTTCCTCCTCTGGGTCCACCTCTTCGACCCCCACCACCCCTACCGCGCCCCGGACGGGGCGGGCCTCCCGCCGGACTCGGCGGGCGCCTACGACGAGGAGGTGAGGTACGCCGACGCCCAGGCGGGCCGGCTCCTGGACGGGCTGCGCGCCGAGGGCCTCCTCGATCGCTCGGTCGTGGCCGTCTGCTCCGACCACGGCGAGGGCCTCGGGGACCACGGGGAGACCACCCACGGCTACTTCCTCCACCGCTCGACGCTGCGGGTCCCGTTCGTCCTGCGCGCCCCGGGGATCCCCCCGGGCACCCGGGTGAAGGAGCCCGTCTCCCTCGCCGACCTCCTGCCCACCGCCCTGGACGCCGCGCGGCGGCCGCTCCCCGAGCGGATCCTCGACGGCCGCTCCCGGATGCCCTCCCTCCGGGCGGGCGGCCCCGCCCCCGTCCCCTCCCCCCAGTACGCCGAGACCGTCTACGGCTGGCGGGCGTTCCGCTGGGCCCAGGCGGTGGCGATGCGCACGGGGAACCTCCGGGTCGTGGACCACGGCGGGGATCGCCGGGAGGCCTTCGACCTCGCGGCGGACCCCGGGGAGGAGAAGGACCTCGGCCCGTCCGCCCCGACCCCGGCCTCCGGGGCCGCCGCCGAGGCGTGGGCCCTCTTCGGGAGCCCCCCGCGCACGCGGGCCTCGGCCGCCGCCCGCGCCCCGAATCCCTCCGTCCTCGGCATCCCCTACGTCTCCGCCTACAGCACGGTGCGGATCGGCGACGCGAAGGAGAACGGCCTCCTCCCCCTCCCCTCCCCCTCCTTCCTCCGCCGGTTCGAGGCGGCCCTCCGGACCCTCGACCGCGCGCGCACCCAGGCCTCCGCCGTCGAGGCGGCCGACGAGATGGACAGCGCGATCCGGACCCTCGAGGATCTCGCCCGGGAGGACCCCCGGAACCCCGCCCCGCCGTTCTGGCTCGGGCGCGCCCTCCGCCAGCGGGCGAAGTACTCCGGCTCCGAGGCCCGGGCCCCGTGGGTCGAGGCCTTCTTCAAGTTCCAGGAGGCGGGCCGCCTGGGGTACCGGGAGCCCCGGACGGTGTCTCTCATGATGGAGGCCGCCTTCCAGGCGGCGAAGTACGCGGAGATGCTCCGGGTCGCGCGGACGGCGACGGAGGAGGAGCGGATGGACGGCGACTCCTCGTTCTGGTGCTGGGTCTCCCTCTCCTGGTGGATGGGGTCCCGCGACGCCGCCGACAGGCCGACGACCGAGGGCCGGACCCGGGCCCACGAGGCCCTGGAGAAGGCCCGCCTCCGGGCCCGCGGCGCCGAGGAATCGAAGCGGATCGCCGAGATCCAGGCCATCTACCGGTAGGGCCCCGGGAGGCCCGGGCCCCCCCGCCGGCCCCCCCCGTCATGCTTGTGTCACGATGGCCCCCGGGGTCTCTCGAAACTCGTTGACCCTTCCCTCCGCACCCCTGTAGGATCCCGCCCTCAGTCTCTGGGCAGACAGAGGGGTCCTCTGGGCTGAGGGCCCCCCGCGCACCGGGCGCATTCAAGGAGGGCAGGAGCCGATGGTGGATCCCCGACGCTTCCGTTTCACCTTCACCCGCTGGACCGCTCTGGGCGCCCTCCTCACGACGGGCGCGCTGACGGCGGGCGTGCTCGCCTCGGGTTGCTCGTCCGATCCCAAGAAGGCCGCCCCCCCGGCCACCGCCAAGGCGGGCACCCCCGCCGCGAAGCCGGCGGCCAAGCCCGACGCGGCCAAGGCCCCCGACGCGGCGAAGAAGCCGGTCGAGACCGCGGCGGCCAAGCCCGCCGAGGCCCCGAAGCCCGCGCCCGCGAAGGCCCCGGCTCCCGCCCCGGCCCCGGCCAAGGCGCCGGAGGCCCCGAAGGCCCCGCCGAAGGCCCCCGCCGCCGACGAGTTCCCCCCGGCCCCGCCGGTCTCGGTACCCGAGACCCCCAAGCGCACCGAGCCGGTCGAGAAGGAAGTGACCTTCGAGGAGTCCCTCAAGGCCGCCCAGGCCGGGCCGAAGAAGGCGCCCGAGGCCGGCATGCCCGGCGCCGGCGGCGGGGTCGCTCCCGTCGTCGCCGTCACGCCCGAGGAGAAGACCCGGCTCGAGGACGAGAAGCTGCTGAAGTCCCTCTCCGAGGAGAGGCGCATCGAGCTCGAGAAGATGAAGTTCCTCGCGAAGGAGTACACCGCCCGGGGCGAGGAGTCCTACGCCGGCCTCCGTCACCAGGAGGCGAAGGAGTGGGCGATCAAGGCCCTCGAGCAGGACTCCGGGTACAAGCCCGCCATGGACCTCCTCGTCAAGTCCCGCTCCGCCCTCGGCGAGAGGACCGGCGACGTGGCCGACCTCTCCCGCGAGCTCGTCGAGGCGCGCAAGGTCAAGGCGGAGCTGGCCATGGAGAAGGCGCGCGGCTCCTACGAGGCCGGGCGCTCCTCGATGGCGAAGTCCAACTTCGAGGGGGCCGTCCAGTCCTTCGACGACTGCCTCACCGTCATCCAGCAGGACCCCTACGGCATCACCTGGGGCGACCTCAAGGCCAAGGCCGAGCAGGGCCTCCGGGACGCCAAGGAGGGCCGCGCCCGCGACGCCGAGGAGAAGCGGCGCGTCGCCGCCGCCGACGCCTACCGCAAGGTCAAGCAGGAGGAGCTGCAGCGCCAGGTCGCCGAGCAGAAGAAGTACCAGTCCCTGATGGACGACGCCTTCGCCGCCTACGACGCCGACAACTTCGCCCTCGCCGAGAGCCTCTCCGGCCAGGCCCTCCAGATGCGCCCCACCGACTCCAAGGCCGCCAGCCTCAACGAGGCCTCCGCCCACTCCCGCCACGGGCAGACCACGGAGCAGACGCGCCTTCGCGAGAAGGAGCAGTTCCGCAAGTGGAAGCTCGACATGCAGGAGACGATGATCCCCTACTCCTCCATCCTCACGGGCCCGTCCCGCGAGCACTGGGACCGGATCACGCGCCTGCGCAAGGACCTCGGCCAGGTGACCTCCGGCCCCGAGGAGTCCCCCGAGACGGCGGCCCTGAAGAACCGCCTCGCCGGCGAGAACACCAGCTTCGTCTTCGACGGCCAGACGCTCAGCGAGGCGGCCTCCTACCTCTCCGCCCGCCACGGCATCAACATCGTCATCGACGACCAGGTCAAGGCCGACGCCGACGCCCAGCCCCTGCCCCCCTTCAAGCTCACCAACGTCCCCCTGAAGAACGCCATCGACCTGCTCCTCAAGAACGTCGCCGGCCTCACCTACCGCGTGCGGGGCAACGTGGTCTTCATCACCAAGCCCGAGTTCGCCCGCGGGACGCCGATCATCCAGATCCACCCCATCGGCGACCTCACGATGAAGATCAACAACTTCATCGCCCCCAACCTCATCCTCAAGCCGGCCGGCGCCGAGGCCGACGAGAACAGCCCGGCCAACGGAAAGACCGAGGAGGGCTCCTCCACCTACGGCAGCGGCGACGACCTCGTCACCCTCATCAAGGACAACGTCGGCGAGAACGCCGAGGTCTGGACCGCGGAAGGCGTCGGCATCGAGGCCCAGGGGGACGCGAACCTCCTCGTGGTCGCCGAGCCGGCCCTCCAGGAGGCCGTCGCGCGCTTCCTGGGCGACCTCCGCAAGTTCTCCGGGATCGTGGTCAACATCGAGGCCCGGTTCCTCACCGTGACGGACAACTTCCTCCGCGACGTCGGCGTCGACATCCGCGGCCTCGGCGGGAACAAGGGCGCCAACGCCAGCCTCGACGACGTCACCAACGGCCTCGACGACGGCGCCTCCGGGGGCCTCGACAACGGCGGCGTCGGCGTGCCCGCCAACGCGTCCGGGAAGCCCTCCTCCGGCGCCTTCTTCAACGACAACTCCGACGGCGACTACCGCTCGCGCACCGAGCACATCTTCGACCGCTCCCTCGGCTCGACCCTCAGCAACATCGGCGGAGCGGTCGTCCAGTGGACGCTGCTCGACGACACCCAGCTGTCGGTCATCTGGCGCGCCGTGCAGAAGAAGCAGGAGGCCCGCGTCCTCCAGTCGCCCAACCTCACCGTCTACAACACCCAGCGCGCGAACATCACCCTCATCAACCAGCTCGCCTTCGTGCAGGACTTCGACGTGGAGGTCGCCCAGACGGCCTTCATCGCCGACCCGCAGATCAGCATCATCCAGGACGGCCTGGACCTCGACGTCAAGCCCATCGTCAGCAACGACCGCCGCTACGTGACCCTCCAGCTCCAGCCGACGGTCGCGACGCTGAAGCGCCCGCTCCAGACCTTCACCACCTCGCTCGGCGCCTTCACGACGCCGGTCACCCTGCAGCTGCCGGAGATCACGATCCAGAAGGCGCAGACCACGGTCCGCGTCCCCAACGGCGGCACCCTCCTCATCGGCGGACTGAAGAACATCGGCACCTACGACTTCAAGTCCGAGACGCCCATCCTGTCCAAGATCCCGGTGGTCTCCTTCTTCTTCAGCCGCCGCGGCTCCGCGCAGGAGTTCAGCAACCTCCTCATCATCATCAAGGCGCGCATCGTCGACCTTTCCGAGGAGGAGATGGCCTGGGCTTCCGCCGGCCACCGCTAGACGTTGGACGGGTACG
>CAZWGT010000264.1:0-4731 GCA_964633345.1 uncultured Planctomycetota bacterium | reverse complement strand
GGATCCTCCCTTCAAAGCCCGGGGCCATGGTGCCGCGGAGGGCGGGGCGAAGGCAAACACCATCGGCGTCCGCCGCGTGACGGGGCGATGCGGCTTGCGCGGGTGGGACGTCCCCCCCAGAATGCCCTGATGCGCCGAACCCGCGGGCTCCTGGCCGCCGCCGTCCTCGCGCTCCTGGCCGCCTCCGGCCCCGCGTCGGAGGAGGACCTCCCGAAGGCCCTGAAGTCGGCCGACGTGAAGGAGCGGCTCGACGCGGTGAAGCGCATCGCCGAGGGGGCCCGCCCGGACGCCGAGGACCTGCTCCTCTCCGCGCTGCTCGACGACGACTGGGAGGTCGCCGAGAAGGCCTGCGAGGCCCTGTCCCGCTGGGGCGGCGAGAAGTCGGTGCGCCCCCTGGCGGAACTCTGCTTCCAGGGGCCCGTCCGGCGCCTGCGCCTGGCCGCGGCGGCGGCGCTCGGGACCTTCGCCCCGGAGGCGGGATCGAAGCTCGTGGCCGGGGCGCTGGCCGCCCGGGACGACGCCACCGCCGCCGCCGCCGCCGAGGCGCTGGCCGAGATGCGCCACCCCTCCTCGAAGGACAAGCTCAAGGCCGCCCTCGGGTCCAAGAGCCCCTACGCCCGCCGCGAGGCGGCCCAGGCCCTCGGCTCCCTCCGGGACCCGTCGCTGCTGAAGGACCTCGAGGCGGTCCTGCAGGACCCCGACCTCATGGCCCGCGCCGGGGCCGTCGAGGGCATCGCCCGCATCGGCGACCCCCGCGCCACGGCGACCCTGCTCACGGAACTCCAGACCCGGCCCCCGGCCCCGCGCCTGTCGGACATGGTGGAGCGCCGCATCGTCTCCGCGATCCGCCGCATCCTCTTCGGGCGCAAGGGCACCGAGGAGGCCGAGGCCGGGGTCCGCAAGGTGGTGGACGCGCTCCGGAACGAGAAGGACGGGATCGTGGCGGCGCGCATCTGCCGCGTCCTCGGGTCGCTCGCCCGCGCGGCCCCCCCGGGCTCCGACGGGGCGGGCGCGGTCCCCGCGACGTCGGGCGGGAGCGGGAAGCCCGAGGAGAAGAAGCCCGTCGAGGAGGAGAAGCCCGCCGTGCCCGCCGCGCCGAAGTCCGGCCCCGGCCTGCTCGAGGGCGAGGGCCCCGTCTCCGATCCCGCCCCCGTCGTGAAGGTGCTCGCGGAGGTCGGCCTCCAGCACAAGGAGGCGGTCTGCCGCCGCGCCGCCGCCGCGGCCCTCGGGCGAATCGGCGGGGAGGACGCGCTCGCACCCCTCAAGTCGGCGATCTCCGCCGACGCCGACGAGCTCGTCCGCTTCCACGCGCTCCGCGCCTACCGGAAGTGGAGGACGGCGAAGGACGAGGCCGCCTTCCAGGCCTTCTGCAACGTGCTCCAGTACGACAAGTCGGCCCTGGTGCGCGAGGAGGCGGCCGTCGCGCTGGGGGTGAAGGGGCTCGAGGGGGCGCTGGAGACCCTGGCGAAGGCCACGAAGGACCCGGCGTGGGAGGTGGCGGTGGCGGCGGCCGTCTCCCTCGGGAAGACGCGGGACCCGAAGGCGGTCGAGGCCCTCGCGCCCATGCTCGAGGCCAAGGACTGGCGCCTGCGGGGCGCGGGCGCGGCCGGGATCGGATGGGCGCGGCAGGTCGGGGCCATCCCCGTCCTCCTCCCCCTCCTCTCCGACCCCGAGGTCTCCGTGGCGCGCACCGCGTGGGAGTTCCTGAAGCGGCTCGCGGACAGGGACCTCCCCCTCAGCCGGAAGGAGTGGGAGGGGTGGTGGGCGGAGAAGGGGAAGGGCTTCGTCCTCGTGGACCGCGAGGCGGAGATCCGCGACGCCCGGAAGTACGGCTACGCGGTGAGGGACCGGGACGTCTACGAGAACCTCGACGTCGTCGTCCTGAAGAGCCGAGGGGACTCGATCCAGAGCCTCCTCGGCATCCTCGAGATCCGCCACCGCCTGACGCAGTCCGCCTCGGTGAAGCGGGACGGACTGCAGCCCTTCGGGGTCTTCGTCTCCAACTGCACCGGGGAGATCCAGCCGGACGACCACCAGCGGGCGCAGTGGTTCGTGCACGCCGGCGGCGCGCTGTTCGCCTCCTGCTGGGCCATCGACACGACCATCGGCGAGGAGTTCCCCGGGACCATGCGCCGGTGGAAGGGGTACCCCGGGCAGGTGCTGGACAAGGTGCGCGCCGAGGAGCTGCCCTCGGAGAGCGAGTACCTCTCCGGCGTGTTCCCCGGCCTCGTCCGCCCGATCTACGAGCTCTACGGCGCCTACCTGATCGAGGTCATGGACCCCGAGCGCCTCGAGGTCCTCATCGACAGCCCCGAGACGGCCTCCCGGTTCGCCGGCTGCGGCAACCTGGCCGCCTGGTTCACGGCGGGCCACGGCGTCGTGATGGGATCCTCCAACCACTTCGACCGCCAGACGATGACGACCCTCAAGGACGCCTGGGGCGTCTCCGTCCGCAACGAGAAGGAGCGCCGCGCCTTCGCGGTGGACCACTTCGGGTACTCGTGGGAGCGCATCCGCGAGCTGGACGCCAAGGGGGTCTTCGCCAAGCAGTCCGAGACCGAGAAGGAGGTCACGGACCAGTCGGCCTTCCGCTTCCTGACGAACTTCGTGCGGCGCAAGAGGATCGGGGACCTCTAGACGGCGTCGATCCTCTTCGCCAGCGCGAAGTCGTTCTCCGTCAGGCCCTTGGCCGAGTGCGTGGTGAGGACGACCCCCACCTTCCCCCAGGCGACGAGGAGGTCGGGGTGGTGGTCCATCTCCTCGGCGATCGCCCCCACCCGGTTCGCGAAGGCCAGGGCCGCCTTGAAGTCCTTGAACGGGAATTCCCGCTCGATCCGCGTCCCCTCCCGGACCGTCCAGGCGGGCACGGACGGGAGGAGCCGGGCGACGGCGGCCGCGTCGAGGGGCGGCGCCTTGCGGCGGGGCAGGCCCACTACGCGTCCTCGTCCGATCCGGACCCGCCGCCGTAGTCGCGGGCGCCGAGGAGGGACGCGTCGAAGCCCGACGCCCGGACCGCCTCGAGGATCGACGGGGCCGCGCCGGGCTCCCGCAGCTCCACGAGGAGCGACGCCTTCACCTCGCCGAGGGAGACGCGCCATCCGCCGCGGTCGTGCTCCACGTCCACCACGTTCCCCCCGTGGGCCGCCACGACCGCGAGCACGAGGGCGAGGTTGCCCGGCCGGTCCGGCATCCGCACCGTGATGCGGACGTAGCGCCCCTCGGCGACGAGGCCCCGCTCGATGACGCGCTGGAGCAGGTTGATGTCCACGTTCCCCCCCGAGAGGACGACGACGACCTTCCCCTTCCCGGGCGGTTTCTCCCCCTCGAGGAGCGCCGCGGCGCCGGCGGCGCCGGCGGCCTCGACGACGAGCTTGGACTTCTCCATGAGCGTCACCATGGCCCGCGCGATGGCCTCGTCGCTGACGGTGACGACGTCGTCCACGTGCTTCAGGATGAGCTCCAGGCAGTGCTCCCCCACCATGGGCACCGCGATGCCCTCGGCGAAGGTCGTGGACTTGGCGATCCGGACCCGCTCCTTCTTCCGGAAGGACTCCGCCACGGACGCGCACCCCTCGGCCTGCACGCCGACGACGCGGGTCCTCGGGCTCAGCGCCTTCACCGCCACGGCCACGCCGGCGAGCAGCCCGCCGCCGCCGGCGCACACGAGGACCTCGTCGATGTCGGCCCCGCCGTCGCGGATGATCTCCAGGCCCACGGTGCCCTGGCCCGCGATCACCGCCGGGTCGTCGTAGGTCGGGATGATGGTGGCGCCCCGGGCGGCGGCGAGCTCCTCGCAGCGCCGGCGCGCCTCCTCGAAGTCCCCCTTCACCAGGGCGACCTCCGCCCCGTAGTAGCGGGTGCGCTCGATCTTGATGATGGCCGTGTCCTCGGGCATCACGACCAGCGCCGGGATCCCGAGGAGCTTCGCGGCCAGGGCCACCCCCTGGGCGTGGTTGCCGGCGGAGGCCGCGAGCACCCCCTTCCTCCGGTCCGCCTCGGGGATCCGGAGCATCCGGTTGTAGGCGCCGCGGAGCTTGAAGGAGCCGGTGCGCTGCAGGCTCTCGGGCTTCACGAGCACCTCGCGGTGCATGTGGTCCGAGAGCGTGTAGGACACGAAGAGGGGGGTCGGCCGGATCACCCCTTCCAGCGCCTTCTCCGCGTCCTCGACGTCCTTCAGGGTGGTCATGGCGCCCGGATCCTAGACCCGCGCCCCCTATTCGAGGATCAAGGATTGCCGCGGGTTCGCCAGGTACCGCTCCGCGGTCCGGCGGACCTCCTCGCGCCCGTCCTCCGCGGCCAGCCGGCGGAGCGCCGCCCACGCGTCGGCGTCGTCCATCTGGGCCAGCGCCCAGAGCGCGGCGCGCGCCTCGTTCCGCCCCGCCGTCCCCAGGCCGGCGACGCGGGCGAGGTCCGCCGTCCCCGCGAGGCGCGCCGCGGGGTCGGCCGCCCGGGCCGCCCGCGCGAGGAGTCCGAGGGCCTGCGCGGCCTCGGTGCGGATCTCCCCGTCCGCGTCGGAGAGCCGCTCCCGCACCGCCGGGGCCGCGTCCACGGCTTCCGAGAGCCCGATCACCCGCAGGGCGTCGGCCCGCTGCGCCGCGGTCCCCCCGGAGAGGCGGGCGACGAGGAGCCTCGCCGCGCCGGGCTCCCGCCGCCGGCGGAGGGCCTCGCCGAGGCAGGCGCGGAAAAGGCGCGCCATCGGATCCTCGAGGGCGGCCACGAGGGCCCGCGTCG
>CAZWGT010000263.1:0-4745 GCA_964633345.1 uncultured Planctomycetota bacterium | reverse complement strand
GACGCCGAGGGCGCGACGGGTGGACGCGTCCTTGATGCGCTTGAGGAGGAGCACGGCATCGCCCGCGCCCGCGAGGGCTCCGGACCCTCGGATCTCCTCGAGGTCGGGGTCGTCGTCCACGTTCTCCTCGGTGAGGGTGGCCTTGCTCCGGAGCGCGCTCGACTTCCGGACGTGGGCGAGGATGAGGATGGCGAGGCCGGAGGCGGCGGCCGCCATGGCGTGCTCGACGATGCCCTGGACGGCGCCGGAGTCCTTCTCCTGGTCGGCCCCGAGGCGGCTGAAGCGGGTGAACGTGTCGATGACGAGGAGCCGCGCCCCCCGCCGGCGGGCCTCCGCGGCGGCCTCGGTCACGAAGTCGGCGAAGGACAGCGTCGGGTCGAAGTCCTCCCGCACCAGGAACACGGCATGGCGGACCCCGAAGGCATCGACCTTCTCCAGGACGGAGGAGGCGGCTTCCTCGCTGAGGTAGACGGCGCTGGCCTTCGACGTGTCGATCTCGGCGAAGGGCTCGCCCGCCTCGACCGCGCGGAGGATGGCGGCGATGAGCGTCGACTTCCCGGCCTTCATCGTGGCCGCGAGCACCGTCACGACGCCGATGCCGAGGATTCCTCGGAGGAGCCACTCGACGTGGCTCTGGGGCATGGCGCGGAGTTCCTCGACCGTGCGGAAGCGGAGGAGGCCCGGAGCCTCGGCGATGGCCTGGGCGAGGTCCTTCGTGCGCCCCGCCGCGATGAGGTCCGCGAGGTCCTTGGCCTCCGTGCCCTCGAACCGCTGCCATTCGAGGCGGCGGACGGTGGCGCCCGCGCCGCGAAGGGCGGCGAAGCCATCCCTCTCGGCCCTCCGCCCCGCCTCGTCGGCGTCGAGGAGGAGAGTGACCTCGTGGCGTTCCCGGCCCAGACGCTCGGCCCACACCTTCCCGGCTTCCTCGGTGAAGAAGCCTGCCCCGGGGAGGGCCAGAGGAACCGCGTCGGGGCCGAGGCGGCTCACGAAGAACACGTCGCAGATCGCGAGCCGGGCCACGGCCGCCAGCCGGCGGGTCGCCAGGGCGAGGAGGTCGTGGCCCCCCTCGGCGAGGAGGACGCGACGCCCCTTGCCGGTCAGGGACTCGACGGGCCCGAGGAGTCCGTGGCGACCGCCGGGGATGTCCTGCTCCTTGGCGTCGCGGCCGGGGCGGACCTTCGCGCCACAGGGTCGGCCCCGGGAGTCGTACTCCGGGAAGAGGAGTCGGAGACCGCCGTCATCGACGAGGCCCGCGCCCACGGCCAAGGCGCCCTCCACCGTGCCGTGGTAGCGGGCGAGAAGAGCCAGGACCTCGGGGTCGGCGCGGCGTTCGGCGAGGAGGGCCCGGGCGCGCTCGACCACCGCGGGGAAGTCCGGGGTCCTGGCGGGCGGCGGGGCCTTCACAGGTGGCGGGCCCCGACGCGCCGGGGGTGCCGCGGCAGCGGGCTTGGAGAACAGGTCCCCCATCGTGAGGCCCAGCGCCGCTACGACCTTCGCGGTCTCGCACCCTGCAGCGCAGCGGAGGATGACCCGGCCTTCCCTTCCCTCCTCCACGTGAAGGGCCGGTTGCTTCCCGTCCGCGTGGACGGGGCAGAAGGAGTTCCACCCGTTCCTGGTGCGTTTCGGACGATCGAGCTTGGCGAGGAGGATCTCGAGGGGACTCATCGATGGCCCCCCCGCCGCTGCAGTGCGAGAGGATTGGGCGCGTGAGGTCGGAGGCAGGGCAGGCGAGCGGGGAGGAAGGTCGAGGAGGAGAGAATCCGCTGGGCGACAGTAGTATTCTGCTGTATACTACATTCCATGAACGAACGCCTGCCGTCGGACGTGGAGTTCCGGCTCCTGGCCCTCGCGGTCGAGGAGCGAAGCGGGCGGGAGATCGCCCGGGAGTACAAGAAGGACGTCGGCCGCTCGGTCTCGTACGGGACGCTGTATACAACCTTCCGCCGCCTCAAGGAGGCGGGTTGGGTCCGGGTCCGCGAGGACTCCGACGCCGACGGGCGCGTGCGGTTCTTCCAGACGTCGGGGGCCGGCCTCCGCGCCCTTGCAGCGGCACGGGCGCACCACCTGTCGATGTCCGAGTTCAGGCCGGCGGTGACGTGATGGTCCAGACGATCCTTCTCTGCATCGGCGGGTTCCTGTGCGTCGAGATGGTGCTGCGCCTCACCGTGGGGCGGCGGGTTCGCCAGTTCGCCGCGCGGGAGTACATGAAGGTCAGCAAGTCGCCCGCGTGCGCGCATCTGGCGACGCGGATTCGCGCGGGAGCAGGCGTGAAGGACTTTTCGCGCAGCGAGAAGCGCGAGTTCCTCTGGCTCTACGGGTGGCTCACTTTCCTCAGGGCCGGTAGCGGCGAGTTCCTTCCACCCCTGCCCGAGGTCCCATCCGCCAACACCCGGCGCCAGCGCCCCCCCGCGCGAGTCCTGGGTGCTCTGCGGTGGTTCTGCGGCCGGGAGACGCGCGAACTCATCGACCTGATCCGTGCCGACCTGGCCCGCGACCGTCGCGAGATGAAGGCCGAGGGTAGGGGTCCGGTGTTCATCTGGTTCCAGCAGACCGTCGTGGAGTGGCGGGAGATCGTCGGGATCGCGTTCCGGTTCGTCGTGCGGATCGCGGTCGCCGCAAACCCCCTCGCGAGGCTGATCGACCGGCAGTAGGAAGCCTCTGGTCATAGGGGTTCCCGAAGTGCGGTCTCCACGTCGTCGAGCGACCGCACGACGGCGGCCAGCCCTCCCGCCCGGGCGACGGCACGGAGGAACCCCTCCTGGGCGGGCGCGACGCGGCCCGCGGGCGTCTTGACCTCGAAGGCAACGAACTGCGCCACACCGGAAGGCAGCGTCCGCCAGCCGACCAGGTCCGCGGAGCCGCGGCAGAGCCCGTAGGGGATGGCCCCGCCCCCGGGGAGACGCACCATGCCGACGGAGTTCCGGAAGAGCCGCAGCCCCGGGCGCGCCCCGAAGGTGCGGAGGATCTGCCGGATGAGGAGGGTCTCGTCCTGATGCCGGGGGGCGGTCACGCGGGGACCTCTTCCCGGGGCGGGGCGCCCTCCGGTCGGCGCGTCCCCCGCCGCGACCGCCAGACGTGGCGGGCCCAGCCGTGAGGGTTCCCGTAGCCCCGGCGCGTGCCGAGAGCAACCAGGTCCTCGAAGGTACGGCAGCGCCCCTGCTCGACGTGGTCCCGCCGCATGCGATCGCGGACGTCCGCGAAGAGGGACTCGCGTGTCACCTTCACGAGCTCGCCGTCCACGTAGCTCACGGCCGCCCGCTCCGCGACCTCGTACTCGTGCCCGCAGACCGGGCAGACCGGCGCCGGCGGGTGGCAGGCGAAGCACTCGGGGCAACGGCGGACCGGGGCCTCCCCCGTCCTCCGCCGCCGCACCGCGTCGAGGTCCCAGGTGCGATCGGCGTCCGGGAGCCCGTGGCGCTCGACGTTGCCCGCGTGGTCCAGCACCGTGGCCGAGGACTTCCCGGGCGAAGGGCGGAGCACGCGACCCACCTGTTGGAGGTACAGCGTGAGGGACTGCGTCGGGCGGAGGAGGATCGCCGCCTCGACCGAGGGCAGGTCGAAGCCCTCGGAGACGATCTCGCAGCTGGTGAGCACCTGGATCTCGCCCGTGGCGAGGCGGGCGAGGACGGCATCGCGGTCGCGGTCTCCGAGGGATCCGTCGATGGAGGCGGCGGGGATACCGGCCGCGGAGAAGGCATCGGCCACGTGGAGGGCGTGCTCGACCGAGGTGCAGAAGGCGATGGCCGGGCGGTCCGGGGCCAGGCGGAGGTAGTGCTCGACCGCGTCCCCGGTTACGACCCGGGAGTCCATGCGCTCCTCCACCTCGTGGCGGTCGAAGTCCCCAAGCCGGGTCTTCACCCCCGAGAGGTCCGCCTGCATGGGCGGGGCGTAGACTTCGGCGGGAACGAGGTACCCGTCCTCGGTGAGGTCCTGTACCGAGGGCCCGAGCACCAGGTGGTCGAAGGGCCCCCCCACGTGGGTCCCGAGGCCCTTCCCGTCGAGGCGGGCGGGCGTGGCGGTGACCCCTAGGACCCAGGCCTTGGGCCAGTGATCGAGGACCCGGCGCCAGGAGCCCGCGACCGCGTGGTGGGCCTCGTCGATGACCACGAGGTCCGGCGGGGGCACGCGGTCAAGACGTCGGATGAGGGTCTGGACGGACGCGATGCGGACTTGGGCGTCGGTGTCCCCGAGGCCCCGGGCGATGAGGCCGTGGTCGAGGCCCGCCTCCCCGAGGGCGCGGCTTCCCTGGAGGAGGAGCTCGCGGCGGTGGACGAGGATGAGGACCTGCGTGTCGCGCTTGGCGGCCTCGCGGGCGATGTGGGCGAAGACCACGGTCTTCCCCCCGCCCGTGGGCAGCTGGTAGCAGGGAGCCCGCTTCCCTGAGGCGAAGGCCCGCCGGATGGCCGCCACGGCGTCGACCTGGTAGGGGCGGAGGGCGGGGCCCGCGGCCGTGGTTGACGAGAGTTCAGGCACGGGGCCGCTCCCGTGCCCAGCCCACGAGCCTCTGCAGGTACGACACCGCGCGTTGGTAGTCGCGCCGCGCGGCGGGGCGAGCGGTCTCCGCGAAAACGAGGAGGTTCCCGTCCTGCGAGCGCAGGAGGGCCTCGATGCCACGGACGACGCGGCGGCCAAGGCGCGGTCGGGAAGGATGGGTCACGGTTCCAGCCCTCCGTCCTCCATCTCGCGAATGGCGTTCTCCTGGTACCCCGCGGCCTCCTCCCCATCGCGGATGCGACGGGCGGGCG
>CAZWGT010000262.1:0-4749 GCA_964633345.1 uncultured Planctomycetota bacterium | reverse complement strand
GAGCCCGAGGACGGCTCCCGCCGCCCCCTCCTCCCCCCCGGGTTCCCGGCCCCGCCGAACCACCACCTCGCCGTGGCCGGGGGGCGCGCCTACTGGACCGACCGGTTCCGCGTGACCGCCCTCGACCTGGCCACCGGGTCGGTCGTCGCCCGCTCCTTCCCCCCCTCCGAGGGGTACCTCCCCGCGGCCCCCGGCGAGGAGCACGAGGGGGAGGCCTTCGCCCCGGCCGCCGACGAGAGGGGCGTCGTGGCCGCCCTCGATCTCCCCGAGGGCAGTCCCTCCGGCGGGCGGGCCGGGACCCTGAACCTCTTCGACCGCGACCTCCGACTTCTGGCCCGCCGCGGGGGGGAGGCCGACCTCGAGCACCCGGAGATGGCGCGCCGGTTCGTCTTCCACGGCCGCCCCCTCCTCCTCGGGGACCGCGTCTACTGCGCCGCGACGGAGGCGTCCCGCCAGGCGTGGCGGGGCGCGGGGGACGTGCGGACCCACGTCCTGGCCTTCCGCCGCGACGGCCTCGAGCCCCTCTGGGACGCCTTCGTCTCCTACGGGATCGGGAGCCGCCGCCCCGACGTCGCCCCCGCGGGCACCCTCGCCCACCGCCACGGCCGCCTCTACCTCGCCACGAACACCGGCCTCGAGGCCTGCCTCGACGCGCGCACCGGGTCGGTCCTGTGGGCCCACCGCTACCGCTCCCCCGAGGGGATGCGGACCGACCGCCTCGCCGTGTCCCCCGACCAGACCCTGGCGGCCGCCCTGTGGTACGACTCCCCGCCCGCGTTCAGCGGGGACCTCGTGGCCTTCGCGGCGCGGGACTCCTACGCCGTGGACTTCGTCCACCAGCGCCCCCTGCGCGGGGCCTCCCCCTACGACGCGGGGTACCTCCGGGACTCCGGCCACGAGCGCCCCCGCCTCGACACGGAGGCGATGACCGTGGGCTGGGTCCTCCCCGGCCCGGCGGGGACGTTCTTCCTCGCCGGCCAGGTCTCCCCGTCCGCGGTCCGCGAGGCCTCCCCCCTCGTGCAGCGGGACCTCGACCCGTCGAGGGAGAACCCCGTCCCCTGGCGCGCGGCGCTCATGGAGCCGGCCATCGTGGGCCTGCCGGTGCGCGCCGCCGACGCCCTCTACGTGCCGACGGAGAAGGCCCTCTACCGCGTCCCGTTCCCCGCCCCCGACGCCGTGGAGCGGATCGCGGTCGTCCCGCCGCGCCATCCCGACGCGCCACGCCCCTCGCCGGGAAACCTCGTCGTCCTGCCCGACCGGGTCCTCACGGTCCACGACGACGGCGTGATGTGCTTCGGACCCGCGCCGCCGGCGACGCCGCGGTAGGGCGTCAGGGGATCCCGCCGGGCCCGCACACCGTCACCTCCAGCCCCCCGAACCGCCGCGCGTGATCGGGCCCGTCGCCGGGGACGACGAGGAAGTTCCGCCCCCGCGGGTGGAGTTCGCGGAAGGCCCGGAAGGCGGCGGGGTCGAGGTCGCGGGGGTTCCACTTGCACTCGACGGCGTCCACCGCCGCGCGCGACCTCGGGATCACGAAGTCCACCTCGAGCCCCGCCCGGTCCCTCCAGAAGCGGACGTCCGCGTCGGGCAGGCGCGCCTGCAGTTCCTCGAGGACGAGGTGCTCCCACAGGACGCCGCGGTCCTCGGTCCGGAGGGGGTCCCAGCCCCGGGCGAAGGAGACGAACCCGGTGTCGAAGGCGAAGACGCGCGGCATCTTCACGATCTCCTTCCGGCTCCCGCCGTGGAAGGGGCGCACGAGGGTGACGGCGCGGGTGATCTCGAGGGCCCGCAGGTGGCTCTCCACGGTCGGTCGCGCGACCCCGAGCTCGGAGGCGATCCGGTTGCGATCGAGGAGGCCCCCGCTCTGCCGCAGGAGGATCTCGAAGATCGCGTTGAACCGCTCCGCCCCGCGGAAGCGGAAGAGCCTCTGGATGTCGCAGGCGAAGAAGGAGTCGAGCCACTCGCGGTAGAAGGACGGCGCCTTCTCCTCCGCCAGCAGGGCCGCGGGCAGCCCCCCGTGGTAGAGACGCCGGGCGAGGGGGGCCCCGAAGGCGGGCAGCTCCGCGCCGAGGACGGGGACGAGGCGGACCTCCCGCTTGCGCCCGGCCAGGGTGTCGCGGAACTTCCGGGTCGCGGCCAGGGTCGAGGAGCCCGTGGCCAGGACGCGCAGGTGCGGGAAGTGGTCGGCGGCGATCTTCAGGACGCGGCTCGGGTCGGAGAGGCGGTGGATCTCGTCGAAGACGACGACGGGCTTGCGGCAGTCCCGGAAGAACAGCGCCGGATCCCGGACCATCTCCTCGA
The DNA here is from genome assembly GCA_964633345.1 of uncultured Planctomycetota bacterium. Lineage (GTDB taxonomy): Bacteria > Planctomycetota > JAJSAM01 > JAJSAM01 > JAKLKS01 > CAZWGT01. Next base: position 2,448 of record CAZWGT010000262.1, on the reverse strand, counting down.
CGACGGGGAGGTCGCAGTCCAGGTACAGGGCGCGGTCCGCGCCCAGGGACCGGGCGAGGGTGGTCTTGCCGGAGCGGCGGACCCCGGAGAGCCAGCAGATCGGGGCCTGCCGCCAGGCGGCCTCGATGCGGTCCCGCCAGAAGGGGCGCTCGATCATGGAACCATACTATACAAAAAGTCAGACTATTTGTATAGTATGCTTTCGACGCCCCCCGCCCCGGACCCGCTCCTCCGGCCGGCGGTAGGGGCGCCGCCGGTACCCCCCGAGCGCCGGGTCGGCCGCGCAGCGGATCTGCACCGCCTGCATGCGCTCGAGGAGATCGGGCAGCTGCCCGGGCCGGGGGTAGCGGTCGAGCCCCGCCCGCTCCAGCGCCCGCAGCGACTCGTGCACCGCCTCCAGCGTGGAGAGGCAGTCCGGCCGCGGCTGCTGCTTGATGACGAAGCGGCTGAGGGGCGGCGCCCCGAACATCGCCCGCGGCAGGGAGTGGAGGCAGGGGCTCTGGCGGAACATCGTCCGCGCGAGGCTCCACGTGCCGTCGAGGAGGACGAGGACCAGCTGCCGCCCTCCCGGGTCGAGGCCGCCCGCCCCCTCGCGGGAGAGGTCGAGGGCGCCCTCGCCCGGCGCCAGCAGCACGGGGCGGTTCCCGGGATCGTCGAGGATCGCGCGCAGTCCCGCGTCCCCGTCGAATCCGACGCCGACCCGGATCTCCGCGTTCTCGAGGCAGAGGCGCGTCAACCGCCCCGTCGCCGCCTTCTCGCGCTTCCACTCCTTCGGATGCATGAGAATCACGAACCGCGTGCGGGTGGCCATCGGGACCAGGGACGGGCACCAGCACAGGGATCGCGGCCAGAAGCAGCGCCAGCACATCTCCCGGCTCATGGGGGACAGCCTATCCCCCCTCCTGTATTCTTCCTCGCCATGGCCCGCGTCCGCCTCCGCGTGATCCTCGACGAGCCCGACCGCGCCCACCTGCCCGGGGACCAGGTCCGGGGGCGCGTCGAGGTCGAGGTGGACGAGGACGCCGACTGCCGCGCGCTCACCGTCTCCCCGGGCTGGCGGACCTTCGGGGAGGCGAACGCCGCCGAGGGGGTCCGCCACGCGGTCCACCTCGGGTCCGGGCAGTGGCGCGCCGGGGAGCGGCACGCGTTCCCCTTCTCCCTCATGGTCCCCGACGGCCCCCCCGCCTACGAGGGGCGGCGGTTCTCCGTCGCGTGGACGGTCCTCGCCGCCGCCTCCCTCTCCTTCGCCTACGACGCGCAGGGGGAGGCCGCGTTCACCGTCGGGTCCCCGGCGCCGGCCGGGGAGGCGCTGCTGACGAAGGAGGACTCCGGCTGCGTCGAGGCGGGCTGCGCGGTCACGGGCGTCCTCCTCCTCCTCGGCGGCGGCCTGCCGATCGTCTTCTCGCGCCGCTTCCCGGGGGTGGGCTTCGCGCTCGCCGCCGCGGCGGGCGGGATCCTCGCGGCCATCATGATCCCCTTCGCCGTGGCCTACCGGCGCGTGGGGAAGGTGACCCTGGAGGCCGGCCCCTCCCCCGTCGGGCGCGGGGAGGAGATCGCGGTCCGGGCCGTCCTCGTGCCCCGGCGGAACCTCGGGACGCGCCGGGTCCGCGCGGAGCTCGTCTCCACGGAAAGGGCGCAGAAGGGCTCGGGGAAGGGCCGCAAGGTCCTGTCCGCGGAGCTGTCGAAGGCCGCGATCACCCTCGACGGCCCGGTGGACCTCGTCCAGGGGAAGGAGGCCACGTTCGCGGGCATGGTCCCCGTCCCCGCCGACGGCGCGCCGTCCTTCGAGGCGGGGCCCCACAAGGTGGAGTGGAAGCTCAAGGTCTCCGTGGAGAACCCGGTGCTCCCGGATCCGTCCTGGGAGTTCGAGGTGGTCGTGCGGTAGGGAACGCCTCGGCCCACGCGCGCAGCGACTCGACCACGTCCTCGATCTCGGAGAGGGAGACGTCGTCCTTCGTCCTGGCCGCCGCGAAGGCCCCGGACCGCGCCACGCCGAGCGCGTCGCGGGCCTCGAGGATCTCGCCCAGGGCCTCGAACCGCGCCCGCGGGTCCCCGATCGCCTCGGCCCGCCGCTCCGCGCGGTCGATGGCCAGCGACGCCGCGTCGGCCTCCACCGCCACCGCCTCGGCGCGGGCGAGGCGGGACTCCGGGGTGGCGCACGCGGCGAGCAGCAGGACGAGGGGGAGGGCGGCCCTAATCCTCGACCTCGAGGACCTCGCCGGACTCGGCCACGACGATCTCGAAGACCTTCCCGTTCGCCTTCCCCTTGAATTCCCACGTCACGACGCCCTTCTTGAGGAGGCGCTCGGCCATGGCGATGACGAGGCCGGGGACGCGAGCGACGGCGGCGGCCTTGAGGTTCGCCGGCGCGGCCGCCACGTCCACGACCGTCTCGACGGCGACGACCTCGCCCGCCTCGGTGAGGACGACGTCCACGGCGGCGCCGGA
>CAZWGT010000261.1:3190-4764 GCA_964633345.1 uncultured Planctomycetota bacterium | reverse complement strand
GGAGGCCCCCATGCGCGTCGGCGCGGTGGACATCGGGAGCAACGCGCTCCGCGCCGTGGTGATGACGGGGAAGGCGGGGAGGGCGCGGTACGAGATCGTCGAGGACCGCCGCGAGCCGGTGCGCCTGGGCTCCGAGGTCTTCGGCGGCACCGGCTACATCACCGCCCAGACCGCGGCGGCCGCCGCCGAGGCGATGCGCTCCTTCGCCCGCGACTTCCGGCGGCTTCGGGCGGAGCGGGTCCGGGTCGTGGCCACCTCCGCCGTCCGCGAGGCGCGCAACCGCCGGACCTTCCTCGCGCTGCTCACCCGGGAATCCGGCCTCACCGTGGACGTCATCACCGGGGCGGAGGAGGCGCGCCTCGTGTCGCTCGCCGTGCGCGCGCGGGTCCGCGGCATGGACGAGGGGCGCCACGTCGTCATGGACGTCGGCGGCGGGAGCGCCGAGGTCATCCTCGTCGAGGACGGCGAGGTGGCCCGCGCGGAGTCCTTCGACGTCGGCGCCGTGCGCCTCATCGAGCAGGTCGGCGAGCCCCACGGGCCGGCCTTCCTCCGCGTGGCGCGCCGCTACGTCGAGTCGTTCCGCCAGCCCCTCCGCTCGATCCTCGGGCCCGAGGCCCCCGGGGTCTTCGCGGCCACGGGCGGGAACATCGAGGCCGTCGCGGGAATCGTCGGGGAGAAGGCGGGAGGGCGGCCCGGCGTCCACGTCGTGGCGCTGGCGGCCCTCGACCGGCTGGTCGCGGAGATGGCGGTCCTCACCCCGCCCCAGCGGATGCGCCGATGGGGGCTCAAGGCCGACCGGGCCGACGTCATCCTCCCCGCGGCCATCGTCTACGCCGCCTTCGCCCGCGAGGCCGGGGCGAAGAGGCTCCTCGTCCCCCACGTGGGCCTCAGGGACTCCGTCGCCCTCGACCTCCTCCTCGGCGGCGGGGGGAAGGACGCGCGGGAGCGCCTCGAGAGGGAGCGCGTCGCCTCGGCCGTGGCCCTGGGGCGCAAGTACCGCTTCCGCGAGGAGCACGCGCGGCAGACGGCCCGGCTGGCCCTGCGCATCTTCGACAGGGCCGGCCCTCCGGAGGGCCTCGACCGGGGGGACCGGGACATCCTGGAGATGGCCGCCCTCCTCCACGACGTCGGCACCGTCGTCTCCCCCATCCGCCACCACAAGCACTCCGCCTACCTCATCCGCGAGAGCGAGCTGGCCGGCGTGGCGCCCGAGGAGCAGGAGCTCATCGCCCTGGTCGCCCGCTACCACCGGCGCGGGATGCCGCGGACCTCCCACCCGGAGTACGCGGCGCTCGGCGCGAAAGACCGCCGCCGCGTGGCGATGCTGGCGGGGATCCTGCGGCTGGCCGACGCCCTGGATCGCGACCGCGGCCGCCCGCTGGAGGACGTCGAGGTCCGCCGGCGCGGGGAGCGCCTGGAGGTGCGCCTCCTCGGGTCCGGAGACCGCCTCCTCGAGGTCTGGGCCGCCGAGCGCAAGAAGGACCTCTTCGAGCGCGAGTTCCGCCGCGAGGTCGTGGTACGGAAGGCGTGAAGCCGGGCGATCGCGGGGGAGCGGAGGCGGGGTCAGACCCCTT
>CAZWGT010000261.1:0-3180 GCA_964633345.1 uncultured Planctomycetota bacterium | reverse complement strand
TGTGGGGGGGCGGGGGGGGGGGGGGGGGGGGGCGCCCCCCGCGGGGGGGGGGGGGGCCCCCCCCCCCCCCGGGGGGCCCCCCCCCCGCCGCGGCCCGCCCATTCCTTCCCGGGCGCTCCGGGCGGCCTGTACGATGGGGAGTTCTGCGGCACCGGGCCCCGGGATTCCCCCGCCGGCCCCTCTCTTCCAGCCGGGAGGCGACGTGGCGCGCGACGACCTGATCGAGTTCGACGGGAAGGTGGCGGAGGTCCTGGCCGGGGGCAACTTCAAGGTCGCCCTCGAGAACGGGCACTCCGTCCTCGCCCGCCTCTCCGGCCGCATGCGCCGCTTCCACATCCGCGTCGTCATCGGGGACCGCGTCACCGTCGCCGTCTCACCCTACGACCCGACGCGCGGTTTCATCACCTTCCGCACCTAGCGGAACCGCCGCGGAACCTCCCCCCCGCCCCGGGTGTATCACCCTCCGAAGGGCGCGCGCCGGAAGCCGCGCCCGGGAGGCCGAAGCCATGAAGAGGACCTGGATCGTCGCGGGCGCGCTCGCCGCGCTGCTCGCCGCCGCGGGGACCGCCGTCGCCGGGGATCGCGAGGGCCGGGCGCGCCGCGGGTGGAAGCACCGCCGGCAGGCCGTCCAGCGGACCCTGAAGCGGATCGAGTCCCTCTCCGACGAGCAGGCCAGGACCGCGTATGACGCGTCGCGGGACCTCGGGAGGATCCGCGCCGAGATGCGCGCGAAGAAGGCGGCCCTCCTCCTCCGGGCGCGCCGCGACGGGGTCCGCCCCGACTTCCGGGCCCTCCGCGCGGAGTTCAAGGGCCCCTTCACCGAGGCGGGCATGAAGGTGGTGAAGTCCCTCACGCCGGAGCAGCGCGCGGCCATCGCGAAGCGCCGGCCGTCCGTCACCGACGAGCGGCTGGCGCGGTTCCTCGGGATGCGCCTGTCCCGCCCGTGGGCCGGGGCGCTGCTGAAGGCGCGCGTCGAGGGCGGCGCGACGACGCCCCCGAAGTAGCTACCGCTTCGCCTTCCCCGGGTACCGCCCCAGGGCCGTGTCCAGCGCCTTGACGTGCATCGGGATCCAGCATGCCTGGGTCGTTCGAATCCCGACCCCGTCCACCACGTTCATGATGGAGCGCTTCGACTCCGTGTCGTGGTTGCATCCGCACACGTGACCGAGCTCGTGGGCCCCCGTCAGGGCGAATCCATCCGCGTACCCGTCCAGGACGGCGCGGATGGAGTCCCCCCGGAAGTTCTCCTCCCAGGAGGTGCCCCACGAGTAGGTGCCGTCCATGTACTTCCGATCCTCGCGGTTCATCCTGGGCTTCAGCTTCTTGTCGCGGATGGCCATGTGGTAGCGCATCCACCGGGAGTAGATGTGGACCAGGTTCCCGCTCGCCATGCCACCGGGATCGTCCGCCTTCGGTTCGTTCTTCGCCTTGTCCCAGTTCATCTCCCCCGCGATGAGGCCGGTCCATGGCTGCGGGCCCTTGCGCTTCTCCGGCTTCGTGAACGTGAAGTGGATGTTCCAGGAAACGCCGGGGACGAAAGTCCCGTCGTAGTTCTTCAGGAAGGCGCGGTTGAGCTTGCCGAGCGTCCGCGTCTGCAGCTCCTCCAGGAGCCACGGATCCATCTCCGCCTCGTAGCCGCTCGAGTTGAGCCCGAGGGCCGCCAGGTCCTCCTCGATGGTCCGGGCGTTCTCCGACTTCACCTTCGGCTCCTTCTCCCCGAAGGTCAGCCAGACCACCTGCGTTTCTTCGTTGATCTCCACCCGGTCCCAGTCCGCCACCCTCTTCGACCGGAGCATGGGGCCGATGTCGCGGGTCGGGAGGTAGGACGCCTTGATCGGCTCCGGCCCCTTCTCCCCCATCGTCCAGGCGAACCACTGGTAGAGGGCGGCCCTTCCGGCTTCGTCAAGGTAGGGACGTCCCCACTCCTCCTCGTGGGTGTACCCCAGGGCCCGGATCCCGGCGATCAGCTCCGATCCCGAGGGCCTCTTCACCGACTCCGCCGCCTGCAGGACCATCCACGCCGCGAACCAGCCGATCCTCGTACGGGAGTAGACCGGCGTCCCCTCGGGCAGGCGCCGGGCGAGGGCGGAGAGCATCCCGTCCACGGGCGTCTGGAACCTCGACACGTCGGGGGGGAGCTCCGCCTTCGTCTGGGCCCGCGCCGGGACCCCGAAGAGGAAGTTCGCCTTGCGCACCCGCCCGTCGCGCAGGGACACCGCCGCCCGCGAGAGCATTCCGTCGGCGCAGAAGAGGGGGACCTCCCAGGAGATCTCCTTCATCGCGTCGGCGGTGCGGTCCACGAGGTCCGGCTCCCCGATCAGGAGCAGGCGGTCGCAGCGCGCCGCGCGGAGCTTCTGCAGGTCCTCCTTCAGCGGCGCCCCGTGGGGAGGGACGAACACCTGCCCCGAGAGGTGCTGGCGCGGGCCGAGGTTGCGGGCGACGGCGGCGGCCATCTCCCTCCCGCGCGGAGTGTCCTCCGCGACGATCGCCGGCTCCATGCTGTCGCGGTAGAGCCCGAGGCCCGACTTGTCCGAGTGGATGGCGAGGAAGTTCGTCATGTTCATCGCCTGGTCCACGGGCCAGGGCCCGACGAACATCAGCGGGTCCTCCGGGTCGGCCGAGGCCGGGGGCGGCGCGGTCCCGGCGACGAGGACGGGGACGCGCCCCCGCCGCGCCCGGGCGGCCACGGCGTCCACGGTGAGACCCGTGGACATCGCGACGACCGCGGCGAACTTCGCCTTCTGCGCGTCGGCAAGCAGCCCGTCCGCGGCCTTCGGGTCGTCCCCGTCGTCGAAGGGGACCACCTCGACGGGCCGCTTCCCCTGCCACCCGTCCGCGGCCGCGCGCACCCCGAGCAGGGACTCCTCCCCCGCCTCCTTCAGGGGGCCGGAGAGGGGGCCGATCCAGGCGATGCGGAGGGGGGCGGGACCGTCCCCGGCCGCGGCGGAGGAGGCCGCGAGGAGGAGGGCCGCGAGGCGGAAGAGGGTCGGGCGCACGGCGCCATCCTATAGGATCCCGCCCTTCGCCCCCCCACGCGGAGGTCCCCCTTGGCCGACTCCCTCGCCGCCCTCCGGTCGCTCCTCGGCGCCCGCCTCGTCGAGGAGCCGGCCGTCCTCGCCGAGGCCTCCGCCGACTTCGGGCGTCTCCTCCAGGCGAGGCCCCTCGCCCAGGCGCGGCCCC
>CAZWGT010000260.1:0-4765 GCA_964633345.1 uncultured Planctomycetota bacterium | reverse complement strand
CTCATCAAGGCCAACCTCGACTCCATGGCCGCCAAGGCCGCCGCCGACGCCGCCTACAAGTCCTCCCTGGCCGCCAAGGACGGGGAGATCCGCTCCGCCGCCGAGGCCCTCGCCGCGCTGGAGTCCTCCAAGAACGCCACCATCGCCGATCTCCGGCGCCAGGTGAGCGACGCCGAGGCCGCCAAGGCCGCGGCGGAGGCCGAGAAGACCGCGGCCGTCGCCGCCCTCACCGCCGAGCGCAACACCCTCAAGGGCGAGCTGGACAAGGCCTCGGGCACCGTCAAGGTCCTCAAGGCCCAGAAGCGCAACGTCGAGCTGGACACCTCCCCGGACGGCCAGGTCCTCTCCGTCGGGGCGAACCAGGACTTCGCGGTCATCGACCTCGGCCGGTCCTCCAACAACCTCCAGGCCGGGACGAACTTCGACGTCTACGCCGTCGGCAAGGGCGGGATGGAGATCCACAAGGGCTCCGTCAAGGTGACCAAGGTGGACGGGAACACGTCGGAGTGCCGCGTCCTCGACGTCGTCGACGCCTTCAACCCCATCTCCCCCGGCGACAAGATCCGCTCCGTCTTCTACAGCCCGAAGGAGGCCACCCACGTCGTCCTGGTGGGGCGCTTCTCCAAGATGGGCAAGTCCGACGCCGCCCGCCGCCTGCAGTCCCTCGGCGTCGTGGTGGACGAGAAGGTGACCCCGCAGACGACCTACCTCATCGTGGGCGCCCCGGAGTCCGAGGCCCAGCCCATCGAGGAGACGGCGGAGTACAAGTCGGCCGACCTCTACGGGATCCCGCACATCACCGAGCGCGAGCTGTCCAAGTTCACGATGTACTAGAAGCCAGGCCGGGCGACCCCCCCCCACTCTGCATGGGGGTCGCCCCTACGACGGCATGCGACGCCCGCCGTGCCGGAAGGCACGGCGGGCGTTTCGATTCCGCCCCGGGACTGTCCCCGCGGGCGAGCGCAGCGAGCCCGCGGGGGCTGTCCCCGGTTCGGCCTCGGACGTGCGAACGGCGAGAACCCGGGACAGCCCCCTCCCCCTCGCTTCGCTCGGGGGCGGGGGCAGTCCCAGGCCTTAGAATCCCCCCTCCATGTCCCCCCTCCTGGGCCCCGCCGATTCCCCCCCCGACGAGCGGCGGATGTCGATCTTCGAGCACCTCGAGGAGCTCAGGAAGAGGGTGTTCTACGCCGTGATCTACTGGGTGCTCTGCTCGGCGGTGGTGGGGTTCTACGCCGACGGGCTCCTGGGGATCCTGCTGCGCCCGTTCATGGAGGCCCTGGTCGCCGCCGGCCAGAGGCCGGTGATGATCTACACGGACCCGACGTCCTCCTTCGCCGTGTCCTTCAAGGTGGTCCTCATCCTCGGCGCCTTCCTGGCGGCCCCCTTCGTGTTCTACGAGATCTGGGGCTTCGTGGCGTCGGGGCTCTTCGGGCGCGAGAAGCGGATGGTCGTGGTGGCGGCCCCCCTCTCCTACCTGCTCTTCAGCGGGGGGGCGGTCTTCTTCTACCTCTGGGTGATGCCCCCCGCCCTCGACTTCCTCTTCCGCTACGGCTCCGACCTGTTCCCCGCGGACCCGGGGTTCGCGGTCGTCCAGATGCCGAGCGTGGTGGATTCCGTCTCCTTCTTCCTGTGGATGTCCCTGTCCATGGGGCTCGTGTTCCAGCTCCCCCTGGTCATGTTCTTCCTGAGCGCCGTCGGCATGGTGGACGCGAAGGGCTTCGCGAAGTACCAGCGCCACTTCATCATCGGCGCCACCGTCGCGGCGGCCGTCATCACCCCCTCGGGGGACGCCGTCACCCTCACGCTCTTCATGATCCCCATCCTGGCGCTGTTCTACCTGGGCCTGCTCGCGGTCTGGATCCGCGAGCGGAAGGCCCGCTGACATCGAGGTCCCCTGACATGAGGCTCGCCATCGTCGGAGTGCACGGCTCGGGCAAGTCCACGCTGTTCCGCGCCTTCACCGGGGCCCACGCCCCGGCCCCGGGGAGCACGCCCGCCGCGGCCCCCATGGCCGTCGTGAAGGTCCGGGACCCGCGCCTGGAGAAGCTGCGCGACCTCTTCCAGCCGAAGAAGTACACCCCGGCCGCGGTGGAGGTCCTCGACCTCCCGGGCCTCCCGGGGCCCGGCGAGCCGTCCTCCGCGCGCAAGCCCGACCTCCTGGCCGCCGCCCGGGAGTCCGACGGGCTCCTGCTGGTCGTGCGCGCCTTCGAGGAGCCGTCCTATCCCTACGCCGAGGCCGCCGCCGACGCCGCGAAGGAGGCGGCCCACCTCGCGGGCGAACTGGCCTTCGCCGACCTCGACATCGCCATGAAGCGCCTCGACAAGCTCCGCGCCAGCGGGAAGAAGGCGGGGATCAAGGAGCTGGAGAAGAAGGAGGCCGACGCGCTGGAGCGGATCGTGAAGGCGCTGGAGGAGGGGGGCTCCGTCAAGGACGTGACCCTCAACGCGGAGGAGGACAAGCTGCTCCGCGGCTTCCGCTTCCTGACGGCCAAGCCCTGGGTGCTGGTGGCCTCCATCCCCGAGGGGGGGAAGGCGGACCTCGCCGCCTCGATCCCCGGCGCCTGGAAGTCGAGCGCCACGCTCTGCGGCAAGGCCGAGGCGGAGATCGCCGACCTCGACGAGGCCGACCGCGCCTCGTTCCTGAAGGAGATGGGGGTCGAGCGCCCCGCCTCCGAGGTCCTGCTGGAGGCCGCCTTCCGGGGCCTCGGGCTCGTGGCCTTCTTCACCGTCGGCGAGGACGAGGTCCGATCCTGGACGCTGCGGGGCGGGGGGAACGCCGTCGAGGCGGCCGGCTGCATCCACAGCGATCTCGCCCGCGGGTTCATCCGGGCCGAGGTGATGACGACGGCCGATCTCCTCTCGATGGGGGACGTGCAGGCGGTGAAGAAGGCGGGGAAGTTCCGCCTCGAGGGGAAGGAGTACGTGGTGCAGGACGGGGACATCCTCAACATCCGGTTCGCGGTGTGAGGGTCGAGATCCTCGGTACCGGGGACGAACTGGTCCGCGGCCGCTCGCGGGACACGAACTTCGCCCGCATCGCCGGGATCCTCTCCGACCTCGGGCACGAGGTCGTCGGCGGGCGGATCGTGGGCGACGACCTCGGCGACCTGGTCGCCGCCCTCCGCGACGCGGCGCGCCGCGCCGACCTGGTGATCATGACGGGGGGGCTCGGGCCGACGGCCGACGACCTGACGCGGGAGGCGGCGGCGCGGCTGCTGAAGTCCCCGCTCATCCCCCATGCCCCGAGCCTCCGCCGCATCCGCGGGATGTGGAGGCGGCGCGGCCTCCCGATGCCGCCGAGCAACGCGCTCCAGGCCCTCCACCCGCGCGGTTCGACGGTGCTGCCCAACGGGAGGGGCACCGCCCCCGGCCTCCGCTGGCGTCTGGGCAGGTCCATCGTCTTCTGCCTCCCCGGCCCGCCGCGGGAGATGGAGCCGATGCTGCGGAAGTGCGTGATCCCGGCTCTGGGGAGGGCGAAGGGGACGACGACCCGCTACGCGTCGGTCTGCGGGCTTCCGGAGAGCATCGTCGGTGAGCGCCTGGCGGACCTCATGGCCCGGGACCGGGCGGTGAAGGTGGGCACGACGGCGGGGGAGGCGGTCATCACGGTCTCCGTGCACGGGGCCGCCCGCCCCGTCGCCGCGGTCCACCGGGAGGTGGTCCGGCGGCTCGGGGAGCACGTCTACGCGGCGGAGCGGATTCCGCCGGGGGAGAATCTCGTCCGCCTGCTCCTGAAGAAGCGCTTGACCGTCGCCGTCGCCGAATCCTGCACGGCGGGCCTCGTCGCCGCGCGGCTGGCCGATCGGCCGGGTTCGTCGGGGGCTCTCCTCGGCGGTGTCGTCGCGTACTCGAACGATGTGAAGGCGAAGGTGCTCGGGGTGCCGAAGGGCCTCCTGCGTCTCCACGGGGCGGTCAGCGGGCCGGTGGCGGAGGCCATGGCGAAGGGGGCCCGGTTTCTCGCCAACGCCGACCTCGCCGTCGCGGTCACCGGCGTCGCCGGCCCCGGCGGGGGAACGGCCCGCAAACCCGTCGGCCTCGTCTGGTTCGCCGTCGCCGACCGCCGCGGCGTCCGCTCCGTGCAACGGACGTTCGGAGGGGGGAGGGACTTCGTCCGGATCGCCTCGGCGTCCACCGCGATCGACCTCGTGCGGCGGGCCGTCGAGGGCATCTGGTAGGCTCTCCTCCGGCCGCCCCTGCCCGGTGGTGTAATCGGCAACACGGGGGACTTTGGATCCCTCATTCCTGGTTCGAATCCAGGCCGGGCAAGGGCCCCCCCTTTACTTCTTCCCGGGGTCTCCCCGCGTGGGTACTCTTCGCGGCTTCCGCGGGGGCGCCCCGGTCCCTGCGGTCCCGGGGGGGTCGGTTCCCCGGGCCCCCGGCGAACCTGCGCCGGTCGCTGTCGACGGACGGACTCGCGGCGGGACGTTCCCCCGCAGACCGTCCCGAACCCGCGACTTGCCGGTTCGGGAGGCCGTCCGTGAAGAGCGCCGCCGTCGCCGCCGTCATCCTCGCCGCCGGCAAGGGCACGAGGATGCGGTCCGACCGCCCCAAGGTCCTCTTCGAGGTCGCCGGCCGCCCCATGGCCGGCCACGTCCTCGAGGCGGCCCTCGGACTCCATCCGAAGCGGGTGGTGGTGGTCGTCGGCCACGGCGCCGCCGACGTCCGCGCGGCGCTGCGCACGGACCCCTGCTTCGACCCCGAGGTCGTGCGGTTCGCCCTCCAGCCGGAGCAGAGGGGCACCGGACACGCGCTCCGCTGCGCCCTG
>CAZWGT010000259.1:0-4797 GCA_964633345.1 uncultured Planctomycetota bacterium | reverse complement strand
CCCCTCCCGGAGCGCCGCCTGGGACACGACGCCGAGCCGCCGCACCGCCTCCCGGGACGCGTGGCAGCTGCGGAGGAACGCCCGCGCGTCTTCCTCCGGGTAGGTCGTGTCGACGACGAAGAGGGACGAGGCGGCCTGGCGGAGGGAGGAGCCGGGGGCTTCCTGCCACCGGGTCCGGACGATCTCCGGGAGCTCCCCCGCGGCCGTGGACTCCCCGATGGCGGCCCGGCGGACTTCGGAAAGCCACTCCTCCCTGGCCGCGCGGGCGCGGAGGGGCCTGGGGAGCCAGGACACGTCGAGGTCCTCGTACCCCAGGGCCCTCCTCGCCTCCTGATCCGCGGGGAGGTGGCGGAGGACGTCGTACCAGGCCTCCTTCGCCTCCTGTCCGAGCCCCGCGCCCTCGCACCACCGCGCGTAGTCACGCCACAGGGCGCCGGACTCCGCGAGGACCTCCTCCCGGACCTTCACGTACTGCCTCCAGCGGTCGGGATTCCACAGGTCGGCCACCCCGGGGAGGGGCCGGCCCGACGGCTGCCATCCCTTGCCCTCCCGCCGGTGGCCGAGGCGGACCCGAGGATCCGCCAGGTCCGGATCGAGCCGCACGACCGTCTCGTCGAGGCGCCGCGCGGAGAGCTTCAGGTCGCGGGCGAAGCACCAGCCCGCCAGCCTCAGGGCCGGCTTCGCCAGGGCGCGCCTGTGGTCGTCGAGCCGCCGGCCGGGGGAGCGGGGCCCTGGCCCTCGCGGGCGCGCGCCCCCGGGCCGAGGAGGACCAGGACGGCGAGGGCGGCGGCCGCGAGGCGGGCGGGGAGCATCGCCGGCCCCCTACCCCGGCCCCGTGCACCGGTACAGGTACGGCAGGCTCTCGTCCATGCGGTAGTCCACGTCGGAGTGGTCGTCGTCGAACTCGCGGTACTCGTGGGGGACGCCCAGCGCCTCGAGGCGGCGGTGGATCATCCGGTTCCCCCAGATCAGGTGGTACTGGTCCTTCGTCCCGCAGTCGATCCAGAGGCCGCGGAGCGAGCGGAGCGCCTCCGCGGAGCCGGGCGCGTCCACGAGCCGCACCGGGTCGTGGGGGAGCCACCGCGCCCACCGCTCGGGGAGGATCGCGCCCGTGGCCGTGTCGAACGGCAGGTGGAAGCCGCGCGGCGCCGCGGGGTCGGGGTCGTAGTGGGCCGCCATCCCCACGGTCATGAGCGCCAGCGTCTCGTCGTGCGTGACCTTCTCCTTCCCCCACACCGCGTCGAGGAAGCGGTCGAGGGAGCCGCCGTGCTTCCCGATCTCCCGCAGCGCCTGCGGGAACGCCGCCATGTAGGCGTACTCGAAGTAGGCGTCGCCGGAATGCGCCGCCACCGCGCCCCAGGCGTCGGCCCGGGTCATCCCGTGGACCAGCGCCCCGTAGCCGCCCGAGGACTTCCCGAAGAGCGCGCGGTGCTCCCGGCCCGGGAGGACGGGGAAGCGCGCCTCGACGAACGGGACGACCTCCTCGACGAGGTGGCGCATGTACGGCCCCGTCGCGTGGGAGTCGATGTACTGGTTCCCCCCGTAGCACGTGAAGCAGTCCGGGAGCACGGCGATCACCGGGCCCATGCTCCCCGCGGCCAGCAGCCTCTCGAGCCGCTCGGGGAGGCTGAAGCCGAAGGGGCGCCAGTTCACGTGCGAGGCGCCGGAGCCGCAGTAGCCGACGATGTCCATGAAGAGCGGGTAGCGCTTCGAGGCGTCGAAGCCCGGCGGCGTCCAGACCAGCACCGGCCGCTCCGACGGATCCCCGGCGCGGTTCCCCTTCAGGAGCTCCGAATCGAGGATCAGGCGGTGGACGGTCCCGGCGGGGGGCGGCGGGGTCTTCCTCACTTCGGCTCCTCCTCCGCCGCGTTCCCCGAGACGGCGCCCCGCGGCGCGGGGGGCGTGGCGCGCTGCAGGAACAGCAGGGAGAAGCAGGTCTCGACGAGGCCGTTCCCCGACCAGAAGCCGCCCGGCTCCTGGCGGTCCACGAGCCACGTCGCGCCCTCGCGGTACCAGTCGTGCTCCCCGGCCCAGGGGATCCCGGAGAGGACCCCCGCGCGCTCGAGGCCGTAGAGCCAGTAGTACTGCTTCCCCGGCACGGCGGCCGGAGCGTCCTTCGGCCCGGGGTTCTCCCCGACGGCGAAGTGGACGCCGAGCCAGGCGAGCCCGTCCCAGATGCCCTGCTCGGCGCGGGCGTCGAGCTTCCCGTCGTATCCCGGGCTGCCGGACAGTTCGCTCCGGCAGATCACCAGCGACGACACGCCGCCCGCCGTCATCGAGCCGGTGCCCTGCGTCCTCGGCCGGTATCCCCATCCGCGGGCGCGGTCCCGCGCCCCGACGGTGCGCGGCTCTCCCTTCGGGTCGGGCTTCCACGTCTCGTCGCGGCGCACGCACGAGGGGCCGGAGGACTCCTGCGCGTCGAGGAGGTGGACCATCGCCCGGCGGAAGACCTCCTGCGGGACCTCGGCGCCGCTGCGCCGCGCGGACTGGAGCGCCAGAAGCGCGATCTGGGTGTTGGAGAGGTCGTTGTCGTAGTAGCCCGGCGACGTGTAGCCGAAGCCGCCGGTCTTCCCCTGGGCGGCGACGAGCCACGCCGTCATCTCCTTCAGCCAGGGCCCGTCGTCCACGGGGGGCGGGCCCTTCCGCGGAGGGGCCTTCTTCGCCCCGGGGGCCTCGGCGCGGTTCTTCTGCGTGTCGAGGGCGATGACGACGAAGGCGATGTCGTAGGTCTGCAGGCCGTCCACCTTCTTCTGGGCCCGGTACGCCTCGCGCATGTACGCGAACCCCGCCGTGACCGCGCCGTCGTCGGCGGGCACGCCGCAGGATCGCAGCGTGTGCAGGGCCAGGGCCGTCTCCCCGATGCGGTGACCCATGTAGATCTTCCGGACCTCGATGTCGGGGTCGTCGGAGACGCCGTTGAACCCGCGGAAGTGCCCGTCGGGGTCCTGCTGCTTCCGGACCCAGGCGACTCCCTTCGCGACGGCCTCGCGGACCCTGGCATGGAACGCCGCGTCCCGCTTCGCCTCCGCTGGGGATTCCCCGGCCAGCGCCGGGCCCCCGGAGGCGAGGGCCAGGGCGAGGAGGAAGGCGGCGGCACGCTTCCGGTCCATGGGGCCAGACTACCAGAGGAAGGGATCCGCCCCATGGCGGGGGCCCGCCGCGCACCGTACGGTGGCCGCGTGCGGCGCGGGACTCCCCCGGATCCCCGGGAGGGGACCGGCCGCGGCGCGAAAGGCGGCCGCCATGCTCCTCGGACTGATCGTCGTGCTGTCCATCCTCTGGCTGCTGGGCATGGTGACGTCCACCACGCTGGGGGGCTTCGTCCACGTCCTGCTCGTCGTCGCCCTGATCGTCGTCGTGCTCCGGCTCGTGCGCAGCCCGCGGGCGGCCCGGTGAGGCTCCTCGCGATCGTCCTCATCGTGGGCGGCGTGCTGGGCCTCGTCTACGGGGGCTTCACCCTCGTCACCGGCCGCCACACCCTGGACCTGGGGTTCACGGAGATCTCCGCCTGGGACAAGGAGCGCGTGAACGTGCCCGTGTGGGTCGGGGTCGTGGCCATCGCCGTCGGCGCCGCGATGCTGTACTCCCGCAGGGGCGCCTAGCCGCGCCGGCGGTATCCTCGGCCGGATGGACGGCGATCTCTCCCTCGCCTTCGACTTCATCCTCCGCGCCGACATGGCCGGAACGCGGACGGAGCCGTTCCGGTGGGGGACCGCGGTCCTGATGCCGGAGTGCCCGCTCCGCCACGATTCGAACTACCTCCTCGCGACGGCCCCGGTCCCGTCGGCGGGGGACCTCGCGGCCGAGGCCGACCGGATCCTCGGCGGGGCGGGCCTCCGCCACCGCTGCGCGATGCTCCGCGACGCGGCGGAGGGGGAGCGCCTGGCGCCCGCGTTCGAGGCGCTGGGATGGAGCGTCTTCCGCGGGATGGTGATGGCGCTCCGCCGCCCTCCCGACCGCCCCGTGGACGCCTCCCGCGCGGTCCGGGCGGATCCGGCGGCCCTCCGCGCCGCCCGGGAGGAGGAGATCCTCCGCTACCCCTGGGGCACGCCGGAGGTCGCCCGCCAGCTCCTGGACGCCCGGTCCTTCATCCCCGCGGAGACGCGGCACTACGCCGTCTTCGAGGAGGGGGAGCCGGCCTCGTGGGCGGAGCTGTACCTCGACGGCGGCGCGGCGCAGATCGAGGCGGTGGCCACGCGGGAGCGGTTCCGGAACCGGGGACACGCGAGCGCCGTGGTGACGCTCGCCGCGGGCGAGGCCCGGGCGGCCGGCGCCGATCTCGTCTTCCTCTGCTCCGACGCCTCGGACTGGCCGAAGGACCTCTACCGCCGCCTGGGGTTCGACGGGATCGGGAACTACGTGAAGTTCACGCGGACCTGATCGCTACTCCGTGCAGGCGGCGCGGATGGAGAGCCCCGCGAGGAGGAGGGCGTCGCGGGAGAAGCGCCCGCGCCGGAGCTTGTTCGTCAGGCCGTCGATCCGGCCGATGGACACGTTCAGCTCCTCGGCGATCTGCTCCGGCCCGGCGTTGGAGTAGGGGCTGGAGACGCTCCCGCCCCTCTGGAGCTGGCCCTCGCGGGCGAAGTCCCGGACGGCGAGCACCTTGTCCCTGTCGAACAGGGCGGGCTTCAGCTTCATGGCGGCCATGATGGAGGCCATCCTCCCCGAGAGGTCGAGGGAGATGGTGCGGAGCTCGTTCACGAGGCGTCGGGTCGGGTCCTGCGGCGGCATGGGCGCTACCTCCTGATCCTGCGGAGGCGACCCTAGACGATCCGGGTCGGGCGGGCACCAGAAGGG
>CAZWGT010000258.1:0-4809 GCA_964633345.1 uncultured Planctomycetota bacterium | reverse complement strand
GCCACCATCTCGGCGGCCGCGGTCGGGGTCGAGACGCGGAGGTCCGCGACCTCGTCGGCGACGGACCAGTCCCCCTCGTGGCCGACGGCGGCCACCACGGGGGCCCGGCTCGCGGCGATGGCCCGGGCCACGGCCTCGTCGTTGAAGGCGCCGAGGTCCTCGGCGCTCCCGCCGCCGCGCCCGACCACGATCACGTCCACGCCCGCCTCGTTGAGGTCGGCGATCCCCTGCACGACCTCCGCCGCCGCCGTCTCCCCCTGCACGCGCACCGGGCGGAGCGTCACCCAGGCCCTCGGGTGGCGCCGGAGGATGTTCTTCAGCAGGTCGCGGATCGCCTGGCCCGTGGGAGAGGTGACGATCCCGATGCGCCGCGGGAGCATGGGCAGGGGACGCTTGCGGAGCGGGTCGAAGAGCCCCTCGGCCGCGAGCCTCTTCCGCAGCTGCTCCAGGGCCAGCGCCGCCGCCCCGGCGCCCAGGGGGTCGATGGCCTCGGTGACGAGCTGGTACTTGCCGTGGGGCGCGTAGAGGTCGATGCGGCCCGACGCCACGACCTCCATCCCGTCCTCGACCTTGAACTTCAGGCGCCGCGCGCTCGTGCGCCAGAGCACCGCGGGGAGGACCGCCTCCTTGTCCTTCAGCGAGAAGTACACGTGGCCCGAGGCCGCCGGGCGCCAGTTCGTGACCTCCCCCCGCACGAGCACCTCGTCGAAGGTCTGCTCGAGGACGCCCTTCAGCGCGAAGGTGAGTTCCGAGACGGACAGGGGCCGCGGGGCCATGGAGTCCTACCTCGCCACCTCCGTCACGCGCGTCTCCCGGACGCAGGTCACCTTGACCTCGCCGGGGTACGTCAGCTCGGACTCGATGTGGCGGGCGAGATCGTAGGCGATCTTCCGCGCGAGGCGGTCCGACACCTTCCCGGGGTTGACGATCACGCGGACCTCGCGGCCCGCCTGGATGGCGAAGGCCTGCTCGACCCCCTCGTAGCGGTGGGCGAGCTCCTCGAGGGCCTGGAGGCGCTTCACGTAGCGCTCGAGGCTGTCGCGACGGGCCCCGGGCCGCGCCGCGCTCATGGCGTCGGCCGCCGCCGTGAGGACGGAGTAGACCGACTCCATCTTGATGTCCTCGTGGTGGGCCGCGATGGCGTTCACCACGGTCGGGTCCTCGCCGCAGCGCCGCGCGATGTCGCCGCCGATGGTGGCGTGGCCCCCCTCGACCTCGTGGTCGACGGCCTTGCCGATGTCGTGGAGGAGTCCGCAGCGGACGGCGATCTTGGGGTCGAGGCCGAGCTCCGAGGCCATGACGCCGCACAGCGCGCCGCACTCCGTGGAGTGCAGCAGCACGTTCTGCCCGTAGGAGGTGCGGAACTTGAGCCTCCCGAGCAGCGAGATGATCTTGGGGTGCACGCCGTGCACGTCGAGGTCCTGGACCGCCTTGCGCCCGGCCTCCTGCACGACCTCGTCCATCTCCTCCTTGCAGACCTTGAGAGTCTCCTCGATCTTCGCGGGGTGGATGCGGCCGTCCTTCAGCAGCTTCTCGAGGGCGCGGCGGGCCGTCTCGCGGCGCACCCCGTCGAAGGCGGAGACCACGATGACTCCGGGCGTGTCGTCCACGATGACGTCCACGCCGCTGGCCTTCTCGAAGGCGCGGATGTTGCGCCCCTCGCGCCCGATGACGCGCCCCTTCATCTCGTCGTTGGGGAGGTCCACGGAGGAGACGGTGATCTCGGCGGAGTGGTCCGAGGCGACGCGCTGGATGGCCGTGCCGATGATCTCGCGCGCCTTCTCGTCCACGTCCTCCTTGGCCCGGTCGAGCATCCGGGTGACGAGGTTGGCGTGCTCGACCTCGAGGTCCTTCTCGATCTTCTGCAGCAGCATCGCCCGGGCCTCGTCGCGGGTCATCCCCGCGAGGTTGGTGAGCACGAGCTTCTGCTCCTCGAGCTTCGCGTCGATGTCCTTCTCCTTCGCCTCGATGCGCGTCTTGCGGGCGGCGATGTCCTTCTCGAGCTCCTGGTTCTGGCGCATCTTCTTCTCGAGGGCCTGGTCCCGCTCCGCCAGGGACTCCTCGAGGCGGCCGAGGCGCATCTCCAGGTCCTGGAGCTCCCGGCGGCGCGTCGCCTCCTCGGCGGCGGTCTTCTCGCGCCGCTGGAGGGCCTCCTCCTTGCCTGCCAGGATGGCATCCTTGCGGATGGACTCGGCGTCGGCCCGGGCCTTGACGAGGAGGGCCTCGGCCTCGGCGGCGGCGACCCCCTGCTTCTTGACGTCGGCGGACTTCTTGAGGAACCAGACCACCGCCGCCCCGACCGCGAGTCCGGCCAGGACCGCCAGGAGGCCTTCGCCCAGGGTCATCTCGGCCAGCACGATGTGCAGACGGTTCATGTTCACCCTCCCCGGGTCCCCCGCGTCGGGGCCCCGTACGGCACGGACGGACCTCGCCCGCGGAGGGCGCCGGAAGGGCGGCTCCGCGGACGCGGAGGCCACCGGGCAGGGAGAGAGCGTGCCGGGTCAGGCGGAACGCAACGGCGGGCCGGCGTCGCCACGGGGGGGTCTCGAGTCCACATCCCCTCGGCGGCCGGCCATGCAAGTCCCTGTAAACAAAAGGGTTCCGTGCATCTCGTTTCGAGCGGTTCGTCCGCGTTCCAGAAGGACCACGACAGTACTCAGGAGAGACAGGCGCCCTGCCGGGCAGCCACCAGATTCCATGTCCCCGGCGCCTACAGGCGACGGGGTTTGTGAAGAAGTTGTGGAAGGGATGGTAACCGCTGACCCCGCCGGGGGTCAAGCGGGGATACCGGAGAGGAGTGTCCGGAAACGGCCGCGAGACCCGCGGAGTCGGACCTACCGGATGTCGACGAGGGGGTTCCCCGATGTCCGGAAGGGGGCCGGGTCCACCACGAGGAGGACGGTGTAGGCCCCTTCGGGGAAGGGGATGGTCCGGTTCCCCGGATAGGTGACCGAACCGTTCTTCAGCTTGATGGACAGGGTCCCGGCGGCCGCCTGGAGGACGAAGCGCACCTCCTCCGCCTCGAAGGACTTGGAGACGGTTCCGTCGGCGGCACGGCCCTCCAGGACGACCTGGAGGATCCGGTCCCCCTCGACCGCCCCGGCGGAGGCCACCCGCCACGCCTCGGTCCCCTCCAAACCCGCCAGCAGGGCGTTGAGACCGTCGGTCAACTTCCGGACCTGGTGGGGGTCCGAGACCGCGGTCGGCCCGAGGCCGGGGGCCGGGGGCTTGTCGGCGGCGGGCTTCTCCGCGGGCGGCTTCTCGGCCGGGGGCACTTCCGCGGCGGGCGTCGCCGGCAGGGGGGCCGTTCGCGCGGCCGACAGGGCCCGACGCAGGCGATCGACCTCCCCTTCCGCCGCCTCCCGCCGGCGGGCCTCGTCCTCGGCCGAGCGGCGGAGGCGCTCGAGGTCGCCCCGGGCCGCCTGCAGTTCCTCCTCACGGGCCCGGCCCGCGGCTTCGGCCTCGGCGACCTTCCTCTGGAGGGCCTCCATGCGGTCGAGGAGGTCCTTGCGGGACGCATCCGCCGCCCCGCGATCGAGGGCCGTGCGGCGCTCGTCCTCGGCACGGAGCCTCTGGAGGGTCTCGATCTCCCGCTCCGCCTTCGAGGAGTCCCTCCTCGCCGGGATGCCACGGAGGAACCAGCCGCCCGCGAGCGCGACGAGGAGCACGACGATCACGCCGGAGGCGCGGTTCAACGGCCCGACCCCGTGGGCGCGGCCGCCACGATCCCGCCGAGGAACAGCGCCAGCAGGGTCTTCCCGTCGGTGATCCGACCCGAGCGCACCATCGCGCCCGCCTCGGCCCTGGTCACGATCAGGGGCTCCACGAACTCGTCCTCGTCGGGGTCGGTGCGCTCGAGGACCAGGTCCGTGGCGTGGAAGAGGTGCATGGTCTCGTCGAGGATCCCCGGTGAGGGGTACCAGGAGGCGAGGAACCGCAGGCGCCCCGCTCGGTACCCCGTCTCCTCGAGGAGCTCCCGGGCGGCGCAGGCCTCCGGCGCCTCGCCCGGCTCCAGCGTCCCCGCCGGCACCTCCACCATCCACCCCCCCGCCGCGTGCCGGTAGACCTCCTCGAGGACCAGCCGCCCGTCGGGCAGCTCGGCCAGCAGGACCGCGGCGCCGGCGTGGCGCACGACCTCGCGCACAGCCTCGCGGCCGTCCTCGAAGCGGACGCGCTCCTCGACGCAGCGGTACTTGCGCGCCCCGTGGATGGGACGCCGGGAGACGACGGTGAAGGCCCGCTTTCCCTCCGGCGGGGTCACCGGCGCCCCTTCGCCTCGGCGCGTTCGGCGTCCTGCAGGGCGTCCAGGCGCCCGTCGAGGAGCGCGGTGCGCAGCCCCTCGACCGCGACCTCCCGGGGGAGGAGCCGCGGCCCGCCCGCCAGCGACGCCCCCGCCGCCTCGCGGGCGCCGGGGCCGTCGGGGAAGGCCACGAGGGCGCGCACGAAGCCGCCCGGGGGGACCTCGACCGAGGAGTCGGAGGCATGGGCCACCTGGAGGTCGAGGACCCTGTGGGGGGACAGGGAGGGCAGGCGCGCGGCGAGGGCGGCGGCCAGGTCCTCGTTCTTCACGGGACCGGAGGCGGTCTCGAGGAGGATCGCTCCCGGCCGGAGGTCGAGGGTGAACGGGGCGGATCCCCGGGGGTTGGAGACGAGGACCCGGGCGTAGCGCCGCGGGGAGGACCCGGGGAACAGGACCCGGTTCAGCGCCTCCTCCTCGGCCTCCGTCGAGCCGCCGTCCTCGCGCAGCGGCAGGAGGACGGCCCGCACTCCGTCGGCGCCGACGGTGGACAGGACGCGGGCCGGGGCCCG
>CAZWGT010000257.1:0-4814 GCA_964633345.1 uncultured Planctomycetota bacterium | reverse complement strand
CCGGAATGAGGGAAAAGGCTTGTCAATCAGGTATACTGAAGTCCATGAAAGCACAAGAGGAGCCTCCCGTGGCCGACGCGATCCTGACGGTGGAGGAACTCGCTTCCTACCTGAAGGTCAACCCCCAGACCGTCTACCGCCGGTTCCGTGCCGGCGACCTGCCCGGGGTCCGGATCGGCCGGTCCATCCGGTTCCCGAGGAATCTCGTGGACGCCTGGCTGCGCCTTCGGGCGATGGGATGGGACGAGGATCGGCGCGGGGACCTGTACCGCGGCATGGAGGGGTTCGCCGTCCGCGAGGGCATCCGCGAGGCGGACGTCGTCCGCGCGGTGAAGAAGCGCCGCAAGCGGAGATGAGGGCCGTCCTCGACACGAACGTCATCCTCTCCGGGCTCTTCTGGAAGGGTGTCCCTCGGGCCATCCTGGACGCCGCCGTAGCCGGGAGGTTCCAGGCCATCACCTCGCCATCCCTTCTGGCGGAACTCGAGGTCGTCCTGCGGGAGGACTTCGAGATGTCCGAGAATCCGCTCCAGGAGGCGATGTCGTTCCTCCTGTCGTTCGCCGAGGTCGTCGGGGACGGTGGAGAAGTCCCGGTCCGCGTACGGGACCCGGGCGACGAAAAGGTGCTGGCCTGTGCGGTTCGCGGAAGGGCGGATGCCATCGTCACGGGGGACGGAGACCTGCTGGACCTGAAGCAGACCGCGGGAATCCGGATCCTCAGGCCGCGGGCGTTCCTCGAGTCCCTCGTCGGCTGACCCGTCCGGCCCTGATTTCGCCCGCCCCCCCTCCCGCGGGTATCGTGCGCCCCCATGGCCCAGGAACCCGCCGCGACCCCCGCCGTGGACTTCGAGACCCACCCCTCGAAGTACTCCCACTGGAAGCTCTCCTTCGACGGCGCGCTCGCGCGCCTGCGGATGGACGTCCGGGAGGACCGGCCGCTGCGCGAGGGGTACCGCCTGAAGCTCAACTCCTACGACCTCGGCGTGGACATCGAACTGGCCGACGCGATCCAGCGGCTGCGCTTCGAGCACCCGGAGGTCCGCTGCGTGATCGTGGAGAGCGGGAAGGACCGCATCTTCTGCGCCGGCGCGAACATCAACATGCTGGCCACGTCCGGCCACGCCTTCAAGGTGAACTTCTGCAAGTTCACCAACGAGACCCGCATCGGCCTCGAGGACGCCAGCGCGCACTCCGGCCTCCGGTCGCTGGCGGCCCTCAACGGGGTGTGCGCCGGAGGCGGCTACGAGCTGGCCCTCGCGTGCGACGAGATCGTGCTCGTGGACGACGGGAACAGCGCCGTCTCCCTCCCGGAGGTCCCGCTGCTGGCGGTGCTGCCGGGGACCGGCGGCCTCACCCGCCTCGTGGACAAGCGCAAGGTCCGCCGCGACCGCGCCGACGTCTTCTGCACCGTGGCCGAGGGGATCAAGGGGAGGCGCGCCGCCGAGTGGGGCCTCGTGGACGAGGTCGTCCCGAAGAGCCGCTTCGACGCGGTGGTCCTCGAGCGGGCGAAGGCCCTGGCGGCGAAGGCGGGGCCGGCCCGGAAGGGACCGGGCGTGGAGCTGAAGCCGCTCTCTCCCGCCGTGTCGGGGACCTCCATCCGGTACCGCTTCGTCACCCTGGAACTCGACACCGCGGCCCGCACGGCGATCCTCACCGTCGCCGGCCCCGACGGCGCGCCGCCGAAGGACGCCGCGGGGATGCGCGCGGCCGGCTCCGACCTCTGGGCGCTCCGCGCCTTCCGCGAACTCGACGACGCGCTGCTGCGCCTCCGCGTCAACCACCTCGACATCGGGCTCGTGCTCCTGAAGACGTCCGGGACCCCGGGCTCCGTCCCGGCCTGGGACGCGGCGCTCGCCGCGGCGAAGGGGGACTGGTTCGTGGACGAGGTCGTCCTCCACATGGCGCGGACCCTGCGCCGCCTCGATCTCACGGCCAAGTCGCTCTTCGCGCTGATCGAGAAGGGCTCCTGCTTCGAGGGTTCGCTCCTCGAACTCGCCCTCGCCGCCGACCGCGCCTACATGCTGGAGGACGCGGACGGGACGGTGGGCGTGGCGGTGTCGGCGATGAACGGCGGGCCCTTCCCGATGAGCAACGGGCTCACGCGCCTGCAGAGCCGCTTCCAGGCCGACCCCTCCCTCGTCGGGAAGGCCCTGGCCGCGACGGGGCCGCTGGACGCCCGCGCCGCCGAGGCGGCCGGCCTCGTCACCTTCGCGCTGGACGAGATCGACTGGGAGGACGAGGTCCGCATGGCCGTCGAGGAGCGGGCGAGCCTCTCCCCCGACGCGCTCACCGGGATGGAGGCGAGCCTGCGCTGGGGCGGCCCCGAGACCATGGACACGAAGGTCTTCGGCCGGCTCACGGCGTGGCAGAACTGGATCTTCCAGCGGCCGAACGCCGTCGGGGAGCGCGGCGCGCTCACGATGTACGGCAAGCCCGAGCGTCCCGTGTTCGACTGGAAGCGGACCTAGGCGGCCGGCGCTGCCGCCGTCCCCTTCCCCCGCCCCGACAGCCAGAGCAGGGCCGCGCCCGCCCCGATCCCGCCGATCGAGAACAGCAGGGCGAAGTACCACAGGGTCTGGGACTGGAGCTCCTTGTTCCCCTCGCGCTTGAGGAACAGGGTCCGGGAGGGGTCCTCCTTCGGCCGCAGGAGGTCCGCCTCCCTCGCGAAGACGACCCGCTCCGTCCCCTTCGACGGAGTGCCGTAGATCCCCGGCACCTCGGCCTTCTCGCCGCCGTTCAGCTCCCAGAGCCCGCGGTTCGTCTCGACCGAGGCGGTGTCGGCGGCCTGGACCACGACGACCTCGATGCCGGCCGCCCGGTCCACGACGAAGGCGGCCGGGTAGGCGAGGACGCCGACGGCGAGGCCGGCGAAGCCGAGGATGCGCAGGGCCTTCTTCACGGCTGCCTCCTGAACGGCGGGCCGGGCTTCGCCCGGCCCCTACCACGGCACCTAGCCGCGGCGCCCGACCGGGAATCCGCGCTCCCTACTTCTTCGGCAGCTCGGTCGTGCCGAAGATGTCCACCGTGATCGCCCACGTCGGGCTCACCTTCGCGGCGGCCACCTCGGGCACCTTCACGTCGAAGTCCGACAGGGTCACGTCGAAGGACGCCTTGACCTTCAGCCACGACCCCGCGCCGAGCGCCTTGCCCAGATCGTCGGGCACCCGCTGCACGGACGCCTCGCCTTTCAAGGCCTTGGTCACGCCGTGGATGGTGATGTCGGCCTCCCAGGACCAGGCCTCCCGCTTCGTCTTCTCGTCGGCCTTCACCCGCTTGAGGGTCTTCGCCTTGAAGACGATGTCAGGGTGCTTCTCCGCGTCCATCCACTGGGCGGACTGCAGGTGCTCGTTGCGCATCGGGATGCCGGTGTCGAGGGACTTGACGGGGATGGTCAGCTCCGCGCTCCCCTCGCCCTTGTCGAAGTCGAGGTCGGCCCGCCCCGTCACCGCGTGGGTGATCCCGTGGATGGTCTCCACGGACGTGTCGGAGACGAAGGTGATGTTCGTGTGCTTGACGCCGGTGCCGAAGTGGTAGGCGACGGGCTTCGAGTCGCCGGCGACGGCGAGGGACGCGGCGAGCAGGACGGCGGCGGCGGTCTTCATGGGCGATCCTCCTGGGTGGAGGGGGGAGGGTACGACAACGGCGCCCCCCGGGGCCAATTCCCGGCTCCACCCGCGGGGCTCCGCCGTAGGCTGGCGCCTCCAACCGACAGGAGCCTTCCATGACCCCGAAGGTCGATTTGAACGCCAAGATCCCCAACAACGTGGGCCTCTCCGACGACAAGCGGCTGCAGCGCGCGCTGGAGCAGTGGCAGCCCGCCTTCATCGACTGGTGGAGGCAGATGGGGCCCGAGGGCTTCCAGGACAAGGACGTCTACCTCCGCACCGCGGTCTCCGTCGAGTCCGCCGGCTGGGCCCACTTCGACTACGTGAAGATGCCCGACTACCGATGGGGGATCTTCCTCGAGCCGCCGGTGAAGGACCGCAAGGTCGGGTTCGGCGACCACATGGGCGAGCCGGCGTGGCAGGAGGTGCCGGGGGAGTACCGCAACCCGCTCCGCCGCATCATCGTGACCCAGGGGGACACCGAGCCCGCCTCCGTCGAGCAGCAGCGCCTCCTCGGGCAGACCGCACCCTCCCTCTACGACCTCCGCAACCTCTTCCAGGTGAACGTGGAGGAGGGACGCCACCTCTGGGCGATGGTCTACCTGCTCCACACCTACTTCGGCCGCGACGGCCGCTACGAGGCGGAGGAGCTGCTGGCCCGCCGATCCGGCGACGCCGACCGCCCGCGCATCCTCGGGGCCTTCAACCAGCCCATCGAGAACTGGCTCGACTTCTACATGTTCACGACCTTCACGGACCGGGACGGCAAGTACCAGCTGCTCGCGCTGGCGGAGAGCGGCTTCGACCCCCTCTCCCGCACCTGCAAGTTCATGCTCACGGAGGAGGCCCACCACATGTTCGTGGGCGAGACCGGCGTCGAGCGGGTCATCCAGCGCACCGTGGACGTGATGCGCGCCCACCCCGGCGACGACCCGCGGAAGCACGGGGTCCTCGACCTCCCGACGGTCCAGAAGTTCCTGAACCTCTGGTTCACCCTCTCCCTCGACCTCTTCGGCGGGGAGATCTCCACCAACGCGGCCGACTTCTTCGGCGCCGGCCTCAAGGGCCGGCACAAGGAGGAGGAGTACGACGACCACCTCGCGCTGGAAGGGAAGTACGACATGAAGGTGGTGAAGGACGGGCGGGTCGTGAACGAGGAGGTGCCGCTGCGCAACGCGATGAACGAGGTGCTGCGCGACGCCTACGTCGA
>CAZWGT010000256.1:0-4825 GCA_964633345.1 uncultured Planctomycetota bacterium | reverse complement strand
CGCGGCTCGGAGCGCATCGAGGACGGGGTCGGCCGGGGGGCCCCCCGCGGGGGCCCCCGACCGTGGACACGATATCAACGCCGCCGCGTAGGGGCGACCCTTTGGGTCGCCCGGCCCTTGACGTGGTTCCGACGGCAACGACCGGGCCGCCCGGAGGGCGGCCCCTACAAGACCCCCCGACGCCCGGCCATCAACGACGCCGCGCGAGGAACACGATCCCCCCGGGCAGCGCGCAGGCCATGTGGATCATGCGGCCGAGGATCGACACCGCCAGCGCCGGCGCCGGGGGCACCCCGACGAGCCCGAGGAAGAACACGTAGGAGGCCTCCCCGAGCCCCCAGCCCCCCGGGAGCAGCGGCACCACCGCCACGATGAGGATGGGAGGGATGACCGCGAACCAGGCCGAGAGCGGCAGATCGATCCCCAGCATCGAGCCGAGGGCCCAGTTCGCCCCGCACCAGACCGCGTGGACGAAGACCGACATCGCGATCCCCAGGACGATGACGCTCTTGCGCTCGCGGAACGAGAGCACCGCCATGTCCGCCTCGGCGAGGAAGGAGCCCACGAAGGGCACCCTCGGGACCCAGGACTCCATCCGGAGCGCCGCCCGGATGCGGCGCGAGAGCACCGCCCCCCCGCCGAGGAGCCCCGCCGCGAGGACGCCGTAGGCCATCACCGCGTGGGCGTGGAAGGACGGGTCGCTCCAGCGCGGCAGCAGCGCCACGCAGGCGAGGATCACCGTCCCGAAGAGCCCGAGCACCCGGTCCACGAAGACCGACACCACCGCGTGGGCCGCCCGGTCCCTCCCCCGCGACGCGTAGACCGCCTTCAGCACGTCCCCGCCCACGAGCCCCCC
This sequence comes from uncultured Planctomycetota bacterium, assembly GCA_964633345.1. Classification (GTDB taxonomy): domain Bacteria; phylum Planctomycetota; class JAJSAM01; order JAJSAM01; family JAKLKS01; genus CAZWGT01. The sequence continues at coordinate 3,969 of CAZWGT010000256.1, read as the reverse complement.
GGGCACGACCTGGTTGAAGAAGTTCCCGAGGAACGTGAGTTCCACCGCCTCCCGGGGCGTCACGGGGAGCCCCTGGGTCCGGAGCAGGAGCCGCCAGCGCAGCGCCGCCACCACGATCGTGAGGAGGGTGACGAGCAGCACGAGGGTCGTCGTCCCCGCCGTCATGCGGCCGAGCAGCGTCAGCACCCCCTCCTCGGCGCCGGGCAGTCCGTGCTTCCGGTCGGCCAGATCCCTCCCCCGGTGGAGGGTCCGCGGCGCCGCCTCCCCCGCCGCGAGGAACCGGAACCCCTCCCGCGTCTCCTCCACGATGGTGCCGGCGAGCACCGTCTCGTCGGCGAGGAAGGCGCGGTCCTGCCACGGAACCCGCCAGAGCACGAGGACGAGGAGCGCCAGGCCCGCGGCCCGGAGCAGCAGCCCCAGGGCCCGGCGGGCCGGGGTCGGGGGCGCCACCTCCGCCCGCACCTCCGGGGGGAGGGCGTCGAGGGCCGGGTCGCCGGGGTCCGCGGATCCGCTCAGGGCCGGACCTGCTCCCCGGCCCACCAGCGCTGCCAGGGTCCCGGCTTCCCCCCGAGGTCCTCGCCGGCGAGGGCCGAGAGGCCCTCCCGCGCCTCGAAGCGGATCCCCCGGTCATCGTCGTCGAGGGCGGTGAGCAGCAGGACCACGGAGGGGCCGCGGGCCGCCGTCTCGAGCCGCGCGGCCACGGCCGCCGCCGCCTCGGCGATGGCGCGCCGGGCGGGGATCTGCACCTCGGCCAGGTAGGCGGTGCGCAGGACCGCCGCCATGTCCGCCCCGCCGAAGGAGCCGGCGGCCAGCGCCGCCTCCGCGCGCACCCGCGGGTCGCCGTCGTGGAGCGTCGAGCCGGCCAGCGCGGTGCGCACGACCTGCAGGCCGAGGAGGCGGAGGGCGCGCTCCGATTCCCCCTCGCCCGGCGTCCCCGACTCCGACCGGGACTCCGCCAGCACCCCCAGCAGCGTCCCGCGGAGGATCCGCAGGTCGCGCCCGTACCCGGACGGGCCGGGATCGGCCAGCAGGGGGACGCGGAAGTCGCCGAGGCGCCGGAAGAGCGCGGCGCACTCGATCACCTCGGCGTCGGAGCCGTGGCCGGCGGCGTGGATCTCCCGCAGGCGCGCGAGCGCGGCGGCGGCCTCCCCCTCCGTCGGGGGGGGGCCCGCCGGGGGATCGGCGGAGCCCGTCAGGAGCGCCCCGAGGCGGCCGAGCCCGCGGCAGGCCTGCGCCCGGTGGAGCGCCGCGGAGTCCTCGGTGGCCACCCGGGCGAGGAGGAAGACCGCCCCGGCGGCGTCCCCCGGTTCGTCGTACTCCTCGTCAGCCAGGACGAGCACCTCCTCCAGGCACTCCTCGAAGGTCGCGGGCTCGTCGGGCCGGTGGCGGAAGGTCTTCGGGTCGTGGAGGGCGTCGAGGCGGCGGACGTGGAGACCGGGTCGGCTCGCGCCGAAGAACTCCGCCGTCCCGTCCCAGGTGGCCCCGCATCCCGCCGCCGCGAGGGCGAGGGCCGCGGGCGCCCACCGGCGGAGGAGGTTCGGGAGGGGGACGGGGCCCATGGAGTGACGCTAGCCCCCGGTACGGCGGGGGGAAAGGGAAACTACCGCGGGAGCGCGGCGAGCGCCGCCTCCCCCTCGGCGACGGCGACGTCCCGCGCCGCCTCGCGGGGCCTCCACGCCCCCCCCGCCTCCTCCTCCCAGCGGGCCCGCACACGGTAGCGCCCCGGGGGGAGGCGCTCGAAGCGGGCCGGGGCGCCGCGGTTCCCCCCGGGGGCGGGGATGCCGAGGTCGGGGGCCTCGAGGGTCTCCAGAACGATGCGCACGGAGCGCGCCGCCCGGTCCCCCTTCCCCGCCGGGGCGAGGTCGGCCTCGAGGGAGGCCCAGGGCCGGAGCGCCAGGTCGGCCCACGCGAGGCCGTCCCCGTCCGTCCGCCCGCGGTGCACCGCGAACCCCTCCTCCGCCGTGGCCGCCAGCGCGTACTCCCCCGCCTCGTGGGCCGCCAGCTGGAACCCCTGGCGCGCGAGGCAGGGGACCGATTCCACGACCCGCGCGTCGAGGGTCGCCGGGTCCCGGCCGAAGAGGCGCACCTCGCCGGCCACCTCCGTCCCCTCCCGGTCCCGGAGCACCCCGGCGATGCACCCGCGGGCCCGCAGGCGCAGCACCCCGGCGTCGACCACTTCCCCGTCCCGGGCCTCGAACACCCGGGAGTAGGTCGGGAGCGTCTCGTCCTCCTTCACCCGGACCCGGTAGCGGCCCGGGGCCATGCCGGTCAGCCGGAAGCGCCCGTCCTCGAGGGTCTCCACGACGCTGGGGTCGGGGCGCGCGGGATCGTCCGCGGCCTCCAGGGCGACCCAGCACTCCGGGTCGGGGTCCCCGTACTTCGTCACGACGCCGACGACGACCGGGCCCTTCACCCCCTCGGGGTACTCCTTCCACCCGTCGTCCTCCTCGACGGGCGGTGGGGAAGGGGCGGGTGGCGGCGGCGGGAGGGGAACGGGGATCCGCGGGACGGCCGGTTCGGGCGGCGTCGTGTCCGGAGGCGGAGCGGCCTCCACGGGCACCTCGACCGGCGTCTCCGGCAGGAGGAAGGCCGTGGCGAGCCCCGACGCGAGCAGGGCCGCGGCGAGGAGGCCGGCCGCCGCCGCCCTCCGCACCCCTCACTCCTCTTCGGGGGAGACCGGGGAGGGGGAACCGGAGGAGGCCTTCTCGGCGCGGGGAGGGGCGAGGGCGACGGCGGGGCCCGTGAGCCGCCGCAGGTAGCCGTCGGTGTCGAGGGAGAGGGCGTTCTTGGAGACCACCGTGGAGCACCCGGCCTTGCGGGCCCTCTCGGCGAGATCGGCCCGGACGTGGTCGAGGAAGCCCAGGGTCCGCATGGCGGAGAGGGACCGGTCGGCGCGGCGCTTCTCCAGGAACTTGAAGGGCCCCGCCGCCGCCGGGGCCCCGAGGTCCACGACCACGCCCGCGGGGGGCGTCTTCTTCGCCGCCTCCAGGGCCCCCCTCCAGTCCGAGGCCTTGAGGACCTTCATGCCCATGCGCCTCGCCGCGGTCTCGATGCGGGCCTGGAAGAACAGGTCGGGGACGAGGAGCAGGATGGTCTCGGCCATGGGGGGCATTCTAGTCGAATCCTCGTGCTGGAACGGCCTCCTCCGGAGAGGCGCGGGCCCAGAATCGGGCCCCTGCCTCTCCGGAGGGATGGAAGGCGAGGCGGGGCCACCGGAAAGTGCACGGCCACGACACTCGGGGAGATCGTGAGCCAAAGCGGAGCGCCTCCCCCTTCGATCCCCGCCGACCGGATGGACGTGGCCGTGGACGTTCATCGGTCGGGAGGCCCGAGGCCCGGTCTCTCGGGGCTCGGGCCTCCCGACCCCCGCCGCGAAGCGGCGGAAGGAAGCCCGGGCTGCACTATTCGATGCGGCGGACCTCCACGCGGGAGATGGACGGATCCCCCCCCCACGTGCTGAGGCGCAGGCCGTCGCGGAGGAGCGCCGGCGCCGAGGCCCGGTCCAGCGCCGTCGTTCCGTCCACGGTCACGGTCACGAAGCCCCCCCGCCGCTCCACCACGAGCACGTGCTCCTTCTCCTTCCCGAGCGGGACCCCCGGGACGAGGTAGAGGAGGCGGTCGTAGCGCTCCAGGCGCACGTCCGCCTCCCCTCCCGAGGGGACGACGACCACGGTCCACCCGGTCAGTCCGCCCGCGGCCTCCTCGGCGTCGAGGGTGAGGGCGATCTTGGGGGAGCCGCGGAGATGGACCTCCACCCGCACGTCCTTGCCCGCCTTCTTCATGACGCGCGGGTCGAGGGTCATGGAGTTCGAGGGGGAGTCCTGGGGGAAGCCGGGCCGCACGGAGTACTTCCTCCACGGCACCTCCCCCCGGTTGTCTAGCCCCCTCGCCTCGTCGTTGAGGACCTGGAAGCGCCCCGGCCCCTCGGTCCAGCCGGACCCGAGGGAGGAGCGGCGGAAATCGTCGCGG
>CAZWGT010000255.1:0-4840 GCA_964633345.1 uncultured Planctomycetota bacterium | reverse complement strand
TCCGGCGTGGCCGTCCTCGGGTCGGATTCCCCCGAGAACCGGAGGATCCTCACGGCCGCCGACGCGGGGTACCTCTACCGCGTCACGACTCCGGAGGCGCTGGGGGCCCACATCAACGGACTGCTGGCGAAGCCCGACGAGCTGGCCGCCAAGGGGCGCAACGGACAGAAGGCCTTCCGCGAGACCTACCACTGGGAGGCCTGCGAACCCGCCTTCGAGAAGGCGTTCCTGAACCTCCTCGGTGGATCGTGATCACCATCGTGGACTACGGCATGGGGAACCTCTCCTCCATCGCCAACATGCTGAAGCGCATCGGGGTCCCCTCCGCCACCACCGCCGACCCCGCCGCCCTCGCCGCCGCCACGAAGCTCATCCTCCCCGGCGTCGGGGCCTTCGACACCGGCATGCGGAACCTCCGCGAGAGGGGGCTCGTCGACGTCCTCGAACGGCGCGTCCGGAAGGACGGCGTCCCCCTCCTCGGCATCTGCCTCGGCATGCAGCTCCTCGCGCGGTCCAGCGAGGAGGGGAGCCTCCCCGGCCTCGGGTGGATCGACGCCGACGTGGTCCGGTTCCGGGGCGAGGGCCTGAAGGTCCCCCACATGGGCTGGAACACCGTGCGGCCCGTGGGGCCGGGGGGCCTCTTCGAGGGGCTCGGCGATCCCCCGCGCTTCTACTTCGTCCACGCCTACCGCCTCCGCCTCGACCGTCCGGAGGACCTCCTCGGCGAGACCGACCACGGCGGCCCCTTCCCCGCGGCCGTCGGCACCGGCAACCTCCTCGGCGTCCAGTTCCACCCCGAGAAGAGCCACCGGTTCGGGATGGGGCTGCTGCGCAACTTCGCGGGGAGGTCCTGATGCTGGGCATGCGGGTCATCCCCGTCCTCCTCCTGGCCGAGGACGGCCTGGTCAAGACCGTCCGGTTCAAGGCGCCGACCTACGTGGGGGACCCCCTCAACGCCGTGCGGATCTTCAACGAGAAGGAGGTGGACGAGATCGTGGTCCTCGACATCCGCGCCACCCCGGAGGGGCGGGGACCGGACTTCGACCGCGTCCGGGAGCTGGCGGGGGAGTGCTTCATGCCGCTGTGCTACGGCGGGGGGGTGCGGACCCTGGACGACGTCGAGCGCCTGATCGCCGCCGGCGTCGAGAAGGTCGCCGTCAACTCCCGCGCCGTCGAGGAGCCGGGGTTCGTGAAGGAGGCCGCCGACCGGTTCGGCTCCTCGACCCTCGTCGCCTCCATCGACGTGAAGACGGGGTTCTTCGGCCGCGCGACCGTGCGGAGCGGGGGCGGGAGCCGGGATTCCAGGCGGGACCCCGTGGAGTTCGCGAAGGAGATGGAGGCCATGGGGGCCGGGGAGATCCTCCTCACCTCCATCGACCGGGACGGGACCTTCTCGGGCTACGACCTCGACCTCGTCCGCGGGGTGGCCGACGCCGTCTCCGTGCCCGTCGTCGCCGCCGGGGGGGCCGGGAGCCTCGCCGACCTGCACCGGGCCGTCGGCGCCGGCGCCTCGGCGGCGGCGGCCGGCAGCCTCTTCGTCTTCCAGGGGCCCCACCGGGCCGTGCTCATCTCCTACCCCTCGCCCGCCGACCTCGAGGGGGCGCGGTGAGGAGGGAGTGCTCCCGCTGCGTCCTCCGCGTCGAGGACGACCCCGGCCTGGCCTTCGACGGGGCGGGGCTCTGCTCCTTCTGCCGGCACTACGACGCCCGCATCCGGCGGACGGTCGATCCCGGGGAGATGGGCCGGCTCCTGGACGGGGTGAAGGCGGCGGGGAAGGGGCGGCCGTACGACTGCGTCGTCGGCCTCAGCGGGGGGGTGGACAGCTCCTGGGTGCTCTACCTGGCCCGGAAGCACGGCCTTCGCACCCTGGTGGTCCACCTCGACAACGGCTGGAACTCGGAACTGGCGGTCGGCAACATCGAGAACCTGGTGAAGCGCCTCGGCGCCGACCTCCACACGCACGTCATCTCCTGGGGGGAGTTCCGGGACCTGCAGCTCTCCTACTTCAAGGCCTCGGTTGTGGACATCGAGGCGGTCACCGACCACGCGATCTTCGCCTGCCTCTTCCGGGTCGCCGCGGCGAAGGGGATCCGGTGCGTCCTCAACGGGACGAACCTGGCGACGGAGGGGTTCCTGCCGGCCTCCTGGGTGCACAACAAGCTGGACCTCACGAACCTCCGGGCCATCCATCGGGCCCACGGGTCGGTGCCGCTCCGGACCTTCCCGACGATGGGGGTGGTGCGGCACTGGTGGTACACGCGGGTCCGGGGAATCCGGTCCATCGCGCTGCTCGACCACACGGTCTACGTGAAGTCGGAGGCGAAGCGGGTGCTGGCGGCGGAGGTGGGGTGGCGGGACTACGGGGGGAAGCACTACGAGTCGGTGTTCACGCGCTTCTACCAGGCGTACATCCTTCCCCGGAAGTTCGGGATCGACAAGCGGCGGTCGCACTTCTCGACGCTGATCTGCGCCGGGCAGATGACCCGGGAGGAGGCGCTCGCGGAGCTGGCGAGGCCGATCGCCGACCCGGCGCAGCTGGCGGTGGACCGGGAGTTCGTGATGAAGAAGCTGGGGTTCGACGAGGCGTCGTTCGAGGCGTACATGAGGGCGCCGCCCCGGTCGCACCTCGAGTACGCGTCGCACCTGAAGATCCGCCGCGCCCTGCGGCCGCTGGCGCGGCTGTGGCGGAAGGCGGGGCCGCGCACCGGGTGAAGTAGGATCCGCGCCCATGGCCTCCATCGGGCTCGATCCCCACGCCCCCCGCACGCCCCAGGGGCACGTCAAGGACGCGCTCCTCCGCGCCCGGGCCGCCGTGGGGGCCCGCATCGACCGGCTGAAGGCCCTCCACCTGGAACCGCGGGGCAAGCAGGCCGTCATCCGCGAGCTGAACTTCGAACTCTGCTCCGCCTGCAACCTCCGCTGCAAGTGGTGCTCCCTCGACTCGAAGCTCCGCGGCGGCGTCATGAAGATCGAGACCTTCCGGAAGGTCCTCGAGGAGATCCGGGACGAAGAGAGGTTCCGCGTTCGGGAACTGAACATGCACCACTCGGGAGACGTCCTCCTCCACCCGAAGTTCGCCGACTTCCTCGCCGTCCTCTCCGAGGAGAAGAAGCGGCGTCCGGCGACCTTCCCCTACGTCCAGCTCCTAACCAGCGCCACCCACCTGAAGGGGGACAAGGCCGAGGCCCTCCTCGAGTCCGACGCCGTGGACTGGCTCCGGTTCTCCGTGGACGGGGGGAACCCGAGGGACTTCGAGGCCATCCGCATCGGCGCGAGGTGGGACCAGGTGGTCGGCAACATCAACGCGTTCCTGGACGAGGCGGAGAAGCGCGGGAAGACGATCCGCACCGGCATCATCTCCGTCTTCGAGACCTCGGAGCCGGAGATCAGCGAGGAGTTCCGCCGACTCGCCCACCGCGTCACCAACTACATGCCGCGGCTGCCGCACAACTGGATCGGGAAGAAGGACCTCGGCGTGGCCGCTCCTCCCGAGCACCCCCAGGGGCTCTGCAAGTTCGTCCTGTCCCAGGAAGTCATCCTGTTCGACGGACAGGTCACCCTCTGCTGCAACGACCTCAACGGGCAGGGCGTCATCGGGGACCTCGCGACGGAGTCTCTCTTCGACATCTTCCGCGGGGAGAAGCGGGCGCACGACGTCCGGCTGATGCGGGAGGGGCGCCGCAAGGAACTCCCGTTCTGCGGCGCCTGCGACCAGCTGTAGGATGCTGGGGAGAATCCTCCTCACCGGGCTCCAGGCCGTCACCCTCGGTGCGCGCGGGATCCTGGCCGCGCGCGGGGCCTTCGCCCCCCGGCGCGACGGGCCGCCTGCGGAGGGGCCTCTCCGGGTGCTGTTCTTCGCGCACTACCCCACCCGCTACACGGGATCGAAGTACCGGCTCGCGAAGTGGGCGGAGCGACTTCGCTCCCTGGGGCACGACGCCGCGATCGTGCCGACGATGCCCGATCGCCACTCCGAGCGGTTCTCCAACGACTGGAGGCGCACGGCCCGGGCGGAGTACCACCTGCGCCTGCTGGCGGCGCGGACCAGGGCCGTGCTCGGGGCGGGCAGGTTCAACGTCGCGGTCCTCCACATGAACGACCTCCCGTTCTGGGAGTACGGGTCCCCGTTTGTGGCGAAGGCCCTGAAGCGCATCGTCGGGCGCGTCCTGCTGGACCTCGACGACCTGCCCGTCGTGGCGGGGGAGGATCGCGTGCGTCCCCGCGTGCTCGCGCTGGCGGACGCGGTGGACGGGTACATCGTGGGGAACCGTCGGCTCCTGGAGTACCTGCCGCCGAAGCCCTCGTGGTTCGTGCCGACCTGCGTGGATCCCGCGGAGTGGCCGGTGGTGGAACGCACCGGGAAGGGGGGGGCGCCGGTCCTCGGCTGGGTGGGGACGGTGGGCAATCTCGACAACCTGGTCCGGTTGGCGCCGGTGCTGGCGGAGGCCTGCCGGTAGCACGGGGCGAGGGTGCGCGTCGTCTGCTCCGACCCGCCCGACATGCCGGGGGTGCCGGTGGAGTTCGTGAAGTGGACGGCGGAGCGGGAGGTCGAGGATCTGCTTCCGATGGACGTCGGGCTGGCGCCGCTGGACGACGGGGCGATGCGGCGCTGCAAGTGCGCGTTCAAGTCCATCCAGTACATGGGGGCGGGGCTTCCCGTGGTGACGAGCCCCGTGGGGGCCAACGCCGACGTGGTCGAGGACGGGGTGACGGGGTTCCACGCGACGGACGCCGCAGCGTGGGCGAAGGCGCTGGACGCGCTGTTGTCGGATCCCGCCCTCCGCGCGAGGATGGGGAAGGCCGGGCGCGCGGCCGTGGAGGCGAAGTGGTCGTTCGGCGC
>CAZWGT010000254.1:0-4844 GCA_964633345.1 uncultured Planctomycetota bacterium | reverse complement strand
CGAGGCGGGCCGGGCCGGCGGGGCGGGGGCCGCGGCGGTCAGGGCGGGGGCGCCCCGATCGGCGCCGGGCCCGATGACCACCATGGCCACGACCGCCGCGGCGACGGCGGACGCCGCCGCCAGGAGCGGCCAGAGGGGGAGCACGCGGCCCGCGGGCCGCGCCGCCCCCACCTTCGCCATGACGGCGCCGGTGAACCCCTCCGGCAGCGGGGGGCGGGGGGCGGACCGCAGGCGCGCCGCCACGGCCTCCTCGGCCGCCCGCGCTTCGCGGCAGGAGGGGCAGCCTTCGAGGTGGCTCTCCAGCTCCCCGCGCTCCGCGGGGGGGAGTTCGCCGTCCACGAGGGCGGTGATGCCTTCCGCGGCGTCGCGGCAGTTCATCGCCCCCCTCCCGTCCGCCCCTTCTCCGGCACGAGGATCTCCCGCAGCGCCGCCCGCCCCCGGTGGATCCGGGAGCGGACGGTGCCCGCGGGGACGTCGACGGCCTCGGCGATCTCCTCGTAGGAGAGGCCCTCGATGTCGCGGAGCACGACGGCCTCGCGGTACTCCCCGTCCAGGCGCTCCAGCGCGCGGTGGAGCAGCGCCGCCTCCTCCCTCCGGACCGCCTCGTCGGCGGGGCCGGGGCCCGGGCCCGGGGGCTCCTGCGGACGGCCGTCGGGATCGTCCCCGGGGCCGCCCGCCGCGTCGAGCGAGAGCATCGCCTGTCCCTTCATCGACTTCCGCCTCCGGTACTCCGAGCGCACCTGGTTGAGCGCGATGGCGTAGAGCCAGGTGGAGAACGCCGCCCCCCGTCGGAAGGAGGCGAGCGCCGAGAACGCCTTCAGGAAGGTCTCCTGCGCCAGGTCGTTCGCGGCCTCGGGGTCGCCGACCATGCGGAGGATGGCGCCGTGGATCCGGGAGCCGTGGCGCTCGACGAGGACCGCGAACGCGTCGCGGTCCCCCGCCAGGACCCGGTCCACGGCCTCCTCGTCGGCTCGTCGATCCGTGGACAACCGTCCTCCCCTTGGATGCCGGCGGTGCCCCGGGGGTTCCCGGCGGCCGCTCCCTTCCGACGGATGGAATCTAACTCCCCGCTAGTCGAAATCGCTCCGCCCGAAGTCGAAGCCGGGCCGCGCCCCGACGTTGAGCGCCAGCGCGACGGCGGTGAAGGAGGTGAGGGTCGTGGACCCTCCGTAGGAGAGGAACGGGAGCGGCACCCCCGTGACGGGGCCCAGGCCCACGACCATGGCGAGGTTCACCCACGCCTGGGCCGCCAGCAGGGCGACGACGCCGGTGACGAGGAGCTTCCCCGCCGGGTCCCTCGTGCGGCGCGCGATCCCGGCCAGCGAGGTGAAGAGCAGCGCGTAGAGCCCCGAGAGGAGGCAGACCCCGGCGAACCCCCCCTCCTCGGCGAGCACGGTGAAGATGAAGTCGGTCTGGTGCTCGGGGACCGCCCCCGCCTGGTTCTGCAGGCCCCGCGCCCAGCCCGCCCCGGCGAGCCCGCCGGAGGCGACGGCCATCCGCGCCTGGTGGGTCTGCCAGCCCTCCTGCCGTTGCATGCGCAGCGCCTCGGGGTCGGTGGCCCCGGCGGAGAACGTGAGGAACGTCCGCACCCGCTCCCTCTGGTAGTCCTTCAGGGCGAAGGCGTAGAGGAGCGGCGCGCAGAGGACGGCCATGCCGACGACGAGGCCGAGGTGGCGGGGGCGGGCCCCGGAGGCGTAGAGGACCACGAGCAGAACGGGGACGAACAGCATCGCCGTCCCCAGGTCGGGCTGGCGGAGGATGAGGGCCACGGGGATCGCCGCGAGGAGGAAGGGGAACGCCAGCCCGAGGAGGGTCTTGCGGTCGTCCCGGAACCGGATGTAGCGGGCCAGCACGAGGATGACGCCGAGCTTCATCAGCTCCGAGGGCTGGAGCATCGGCCCCCCGAGGCTGATCCAGCGGCGCGCGCCGTTGACCGAGGTGCCCACGACGAAGACCGCCGCCAGCAGCGCGAGGCCCAGGCCGTAGATCAGGTAGGCGTGATCGAGGAAGGCGCGGTAGGGGACCATCAGGACGAGGAAGGCGACGAGGGTCCCCACCGCGTACCAGGTGAGCTGGCTCCGGGCGAAGTCGAGGGTCTTCTCCACGCTCCCGGCGGGGGCGGCCGCGCGGATGCTGCACTGCAGCACGTAGCCGAGGAGCGCCAGGGCCCCCACGGACGCCGCGACGCGGAGGTCGATGCGGTGCAGGCGGAGGGGCTCGGCGGTCACCGGGGGGCGCCCTCCCGCTCCGCCCACGCCTCGAGGAAGCGGGCCGCGACCGGGGCGGCGGCGTGGCCGCCGTACTCCTTGATGTCGAGGAGGACGACGACCACCACGATCCGGGGGTTCTCTGCCGGGGCGAATCCCGCGAACCAGGCGTTCCAGGAACCGTCCCTGTTGGGAATCTGCGCGGTGCCGGTCTTCCCCGCCGCCCGGAAGCGCGCGAGCCCCGCCTCCTTCGCGGTTCCGGTCGCCACGGTCGCCTCGAGCCCGCGGCGGATGATGTCCAGGGTCGAGGTGGAGAACACCGGCTCCCCGGGCGGCAGGCCGGTCCCCTCGATGAGGTGGGGCCTCACGGGCCGTCCGCCGTTGGCCGCGGTGCCGTAGAGGGCCGCGACTTGCAGCGGTGAGAGGGTGATCTTCCCCTGGCCGATGGCGACGTTGGAGAGATCGGTCCTGCCCCACGGGGCCTTGTGCTTCCGCTGGGTCCACTCCGTCCCCCCCCCTTCCAGGGAGATCCCCAGCCCGAACGGCTCGGCGATGTTCAGGCGCTTGGCGTAGTCGAGCATCGGCCGCACGCCGATCCGGATCCCCGTCGCGCCGAAGTAGGCGTTGCAGGACTCCCCCATGGCCTCGACGATCCCCGGAGCGCCGTGCTCGTGTTCGCAACCCATCGGCCTCGACTTCCTGCCGAGGCACTCCACCTCCCCGGCCCGGGGCGCGAGCCCGTTCTCCACTGCCACGAGGCCCGTGAGCAGCTTCATCACGGAGCCCGGGATGTGGCCGGTGACGGCGGGGAGGGGCTCGTCCCCCGCCGTGCCCGCCATGGCGAGGATGGCCCCGGTCCCGGGGTCCATCGCGACGAGGGCGCCGGGGCGCCCGTCGAGGGCCTCGTCGGCGATCGCCTGGTAGTGGGCGTTCAGGGTGAGGCGGAGGTCCACCCCGTCGAGGGCCGGCTCCACGGTCTCGCGGGTCGTCGGGCGGCCGTGGATGTCGCGCCGGCGCACCTCGCGTCCGAAGGAGCCCCGCAGCACCCGGTCGAAGGTCCGCTCGACGCCCGACTTCCCGAACGGGATCCGGGTCAGCATCGCCCCCTCGATCCCCTCCTCGGCCAGGCGCGCCCTCCACGCCGGGATCTCGTCCGCCTGGAGGGGCCCCGTGGTGCCGAGGATCCGCAGCGTCGCGGCGTCCAGCCCCTCCGCGGTCACCCGCCGGGCCTTGGCCTCCGCGCGGATGCCGGGGTAGCGCTCGGGGTGGAGGAGGACCTCCATGGCCGCCTCCTGCCCCACGTTGCGCCTGAGGGGGCGCGCCTGCTGGAGGCGGTCCCGGTGCACCTGGCGGGCGAGGCGGGCGTCGCGCCCCTCGGCCGCCCGGCGGGCGTCCGCCCACCCGTCCCGCCGGATGCGGGCGAGGGACTCCGCGAACGCCTCCTCGGTGGTCCCCAGCAGGCGGGCGAGGGCCAGCCGGTCGGCGGCGTAGGTCGGGACCCACAGGTCCCGGCCGGCGCACGTCCGGGTCCGGCAGGGCCCGGGCCGCCCGGCGGGGTCCTCCCCGTCGGGGTCGGACTCGTAGGTCCGGACGACACGGCCGCAGGCGCACTCCCACTCCGTGGTCCCCAGGCCCCAGGCGTCGGCGGTCAGGTCGTAGTCCACGTCGTCCCGGGCCAGGACGAGCCCGTCGGCGTCGAGGATGGACCCCCGCCGCGGGGCGACCTGGAGGGAGGTGACGAGGCGCTCCGCCACGGATCGGCGGGCCCCCTCGGCCCCGGAGGTCTGGAGCCAGAAGGTGCGGGCGAGGAAGAGGAGCCAGAGGGCCGCGATGGCCCCGAGGATCCGCCTCATCCGCAGGTCAAACAAGCTGGAGCCTCCCCTCGGGGGGGCGCGGGCCGCGGAAGATGCGCAGCGCCTCCACGACGAACAGCACGACGGGGGCCGCCGCGGCGGTGGCGGCGGCCGAGGCGGCCACGGGGAGGAGGTCGGCGGCCGCCGCCGGGGACCCGGAAGCGGAGAGCAGGAGGATCCGCACCGCCCCCAGGGCGGCCGCGGCCCCCCCCGACAGGAGCCCCTGGACGGCGGGGTGGGAGGCGCTGACGTACTCCCGGACGCGGCCGGCGAGGAGGGCGACCGCGGCCAGCATCGCCGCCCCGAGGCCGAAGGGCTCCAGGGAGCCGAGGCCCCCGAGGAGTCCCGCCGCGATCCCCGCGGCGACGGCCGCCTCGGCGCTCCCGAAGAGGCCCGCGCCGACGGCCGCCAGCAGGAGGAAGTCGGGGGCGAGCCCCAGGTCGGCCCACCGCTCGGGCCAGAGCAGGGTCCCCCCGAGGGCCGCCAGGAGCGTGAGGACGGAGCGGAGGAGGCTCACCGCCCCCTCCCCGAGAGGAGGCGGGGGTCGACCTCGGGCAGGACGAGCACCACGAGGGTCCGGAGAGAGGCGAGGTCCGCGGAGGGTCGGACGAAGGCGGTGGCCAGGCCGAGACGGTGGTCCTCGTCCACGGACTCCACGACGCCGACCAGCAGGCCCGCGGGCACCGAGGGGTCGGCCGCGGAGGTGGCCACGAGGTCCCCGGGGGCCACGGAGCCCGCCGGCAGCAGGCGCACCTTGAGGACCCCCCGCCTCTCCCCCGAGAGC
>CAZWGT010000253.1:0-4886 GCA_964633345.1 uncultured Planctomycetota bacterium | reverse complement strand
ACGCGGCCCTCGCGATTCACGGCCGAGGTAAGTCAACGGAGTCGGCCGGATCCACGGCCAAAGTCCTTTCGGTCGGCGATGGCCTGTCGGGATCCGACGGAGCATCTCCCGTCGGCGTATGATGCGCGTTCCCCATGAACCTGCCCTTCCGGTCCCTTCTCTTCGCCCCCCTCCTCGCCGCCTGCGCCGCCCCCGTTCCCGAGGGCACGTGGACGCCCCCCTCCCCGGAGGTCGAGGCCCGCGTGCGCGCGGCGGAGATCGGGCTCTACGAGGAGCGCCCCATGGAGGCCCTCGCCGAGGCCCGCGCCGCCGTCGCCCTCGATCCGGGCAGTCCCGACGCCCTCCGCATGCTCCAGGCGGCCCGCTCCTCGGCGGGGGAGGATCTCCGGGTCCGCCGCGACGCCGCGGCGGCGGCCGCCGCCGACCCGGACGACCCGGCGGCGCTGTTCCTCCTCGCCCGGACGGAGGGGGATCCGCGCCGGACCGAGCGCCTCCTCCGGCGCGCGCTGGACTTCGACCCCGGGTTCCTCTGGGCCCGCCTGGCCCTCGCGCAGCTCCACGCCGCCCGGGGGAGCGAGGCGGCCGCGGAGCGGGAGCTGGAGCGGGCCGAGCGCATCGCGCCCGGCCACCCCTGGATCCCCTACCTCGCCTCCCAGGTCGCGTTCGCCGGTCGCCGGCCCGCCCTCGGCATGGAGCTGCTGCGCGAATCGGCCCGGCGCGACCCGGCCTCCTTCCGGGCGCGGGAGGCCCTCGCCCGGCGCCTTCTCTCCCAGCCGGGGGCGGCGGCCGAGGCGCGGGTCGAACTGGAGGCCTGCTTCCGCCTCGCCCCCCGGGCCCGAATCGCCGCGACGGGCTGGAGGGAGGCCCTTAGGGAGGATCCCTCCCCCGCGGAGCTCGAGGCCGCCGTGGACGCCGTCGGCGCGGCGGAGCGGGAGGCCCCCCTCACCCCCCAGTCCCTCCACCTCCGCGGGGCGGCCCTCCTCGCCCTCGGCCGCACGGAGGACGCCCTACCCGACCTGCGGGCCGCCCTCGGGGCGGGGGAGGAGCGCACCGCGGTCCTCGACGACCTCCGCCACGCCCTCTTCCTCCTCGGGCGGTACGGGGAGGCCCTGGCCGCCGAGGAGGGGGCCTCGCCCCCCGGGCTCCTGGACGACCCCCGGTCGGAGACGGCGGGCCTGCGCGGGGAGATCCGGGCCGCCGCGGGGGCGCTGGCGGCCGACCCCGCCGACCGCGGGGCGCTGGCCCGGCTGGCGGTCCTCGTCCGGGCGGCCGGCTGGCTCCGCGAGGCGGCCGTCGTCGAGTCCCGCCGGGTCGCCCTCGACCCCGAGGATCCCTCCGCGCTGTCCGGCTCCGCGGAGGCGGCGGCGACCCTGCGCTTCCTCGAGGAGTTCCGCGCCCTCTGGAAGGGGGCCTACCACGGCTACCAGGGGGGAGGGAACGGGGGCTCGCTCGACGCCGCCCTGGAGGCGCTGCGCTCGATCTCCCTCCGCCGTCTCGGCATCGATCTCTCCGACGGCCTGTCCCGACGCTCCTTCGCCTTCCTGGGCGAGGTGGCGGAGTCGGTGCGCGCCACGGGCCCGGCCGGGGAGTGGTTCCGCGCCCACGGACTGGCCCTCCTCGTGGGGAGGATCTCCGGGGAGCCGGTGGAGGCGCGCCTGCTCCGCGTCGTCTCCGTGCGGCGCGACCGCGAGGAGGTCCTCCTCGGCCGCCGCTTCCCGGCGACGGTCGTCGTGGGCGAGGGCCTCCTCGTCCCGTCCCGGCGCGAGGCCGGGGGGGCGATCCTCGGCGGGGCCACGGTGGGGGATCTCGTGTTCGTGGACCTCGAGGGGGTGGCGCGCTGGAGCGGGGCGGCGGTCCGGGCCCGGACCGACGGGCCGCTGCGGGCCGGCCTCGCGGCGGTCCCCGCGGAGGCCCCCGCCGACATCGAGGAGGCCCTGTCGCTGCGCTACCCCGGCCGCGTGACGGAGCGCATCGCGCTGGCCGTGGACGCCTGGAGCGACCCGCGCCGGGCCCTCGGCGACTTCCTCGACGCCGCCCTCCACCACGAACTGGCCCACTGCGCCGATTCGGAGCGGTACCTCCCCGTCCTCGGGCATCCCGTCACGGGGCTGGCGCTCCTCCTCCGCGGCCGCCTCTCCGGCTCGGCCGTGGCGGGGATCCTCGAGGGGGACGCGGAGATCGCCGCCGTCGCTTCGTCGCGGGAGCCTCGGGCCGCGCTCGCCACGCTCGTCTCCTTCCTCCCCTCGAGGGACGCGGCCCCGCCCCACAGCCGCGGGTACCACGGGGCCGTGGAGGACCTCGTGGAGGTGCTCCGCGAGCGGGGGGCGGCGGGGCCGGACGACATCGTCGTGCGCATCCTGGACCGCCTCGATCCGGAGGTCCTCCGGTCGGCGGCCCGGGAGGTCTGCCGCCGGCGCGGCCTGAGGAAGGAGTGACCATGAGGGTCCTGGCGGTTGCGGTGCTGGTCCTGGCGGCGGGCTGCGGCGGGGAGCCGGCGCGCCCCGATCCCGCGGCGGTGGCCGCGGCGGAGGCGAAGGCCGCCGACGCCGCCGACCGCCTCGGCAGGGCCCTGATGGCCGAACTGACCGCCGCCCTCGGCAAGGGGGGGCCCTCGACGGCGGTGGACGTCTGCGGCTCCGTGGCGGAGAGGGTGGCCGCGGAGGTGTCGGCCGGCTCGGGAGTGACGGCGCGCCGGACCTCGCTGCGGGTGCGCAACCCGAAGAACGCCCCCGACGCGTGGGAGAAGGGGGTCCTCGACCGCTGGGCGGCGGGGGAGGCGCCGGGGCCGGTCTCCGAGGTGGTCGGCGGGGAGCTGCGCCAGGCGCGCCCCATCCTCCTCAAGAACTTCTGCATCGTCTGCCACGGGGGACCGGGGGACATCGACCCGAAGACCCGGGAGGCCGTCGCGAAGCGCTACCCCTCCGACGCGGCGACGGGGTTCAAGGAGGGGGATCTCCGCGGGGCCTTCTCGCTGCGCGTCCCCCTGGGCCCGGCGAAGTAGGTCAGCGGACCGCCGCGGCCCGGAGCGCCTCGACCTCGGCCCGGGCCTTCGGCGCGGCCCGCGACAGGCAGTCGAGGGTCCCGTCCTCCCTCACGAGGTAGGTGTCCTCGATGCGCACGCCGAGGGACTTCTCCGGGAAGTAGAGGCCGGGCTCGATGACGAACACCGACCCGGGACGGAGCGGCGCGTTCCCGTTGGGGTCGTGGACGCCCCTCCCGACCCAGTGGCAGGGGCCGTGGCGGATGCCCGCCTCGAAGCCGCGATCCTTCAGCACCTTCGCGCAGGCCTCGGCGATCTCCTTGAAGGTCGCCCCGGGCTTCGCCGCCGCCTCGCCCGCCGCCTGGGCGGCGAGCACCGCGTCGTAGACCTTCGCCTGCTCCTCGGTGAACCTGGCCGACACCGGCCAGGAGCGGGTCACGTCGCAGGCGTAGCCCTGGAACTCCCCCCCGGCGTCCACGAGGACGACCTCCCCCTCCTCGAGGACGCGGCGGTTGCGGCCGTAGTGGAGCACGCAGGCGTTGGGCCCGCTGCCCACGATGGAGTCGTAGGCCTGGCGGCGGCAGCCCCCCTCGCGGCAGGCGGCCTCGATCAGCGCCTGCACCGCGTACTCCGGCATCCCCGCCCGGGCGCCGGCCATGGCGCGGCGGTGGCCCTCGGCGGTCAGTTCGGCGGAGCGCCGGATCCGGGCCTGCTCCTCGGGGCTCTTGACGAGGCGGAGCCTGCCCGCGACCGGTCGGAGATCCTCGGTCTTCACCTTCGCGCCGCGCAGGAGGTCCCCGAACAGCCGCTCGCACTGGTCCGCGGCCGCGCCGCCGCGGGGCACGTACACGACCTTCGCCTTCGGGAGGGCGGCCTTCACGTACTCGACCGCCTTTCGCACGTCGGCCGTGGCCGCCACCCCGAGGCCCTCCTCGGCCTCCTTCCCCGGGAACCACCGGGGCCCGATCCACGCCTCCCGGCGCACGTCGCGGGGGGGGAGGAGGAGGACCTCGTAGCCGGCCCTGCCGAGGAGGAGGATCCCGTTGGGCTCGTCGATCCCCGTGAGCCAGCCGTAGTCCTCGTCCTGGCGCACCGCGTAGAGGGCCATCATGTCCGCGGGCTCCGCCGGGACGATGGCCAGCGCCCCCTCGGGGAGCTCCGCCGCCAGCGCGGCGCGGCGCGCCGCGTGCTCCCTGCGCAGGTCGGCGCCCGTGAGCGACTCGGGGACGTCGCCCGCGACGGCGGTCGAGGCCAGGAGCGCGAGGACGAGCAGGGGCCGCATCCCGGCAGTCTACAGGGCGGCGAGGATGGGGATCATGTCCTTCGCCGTCGGGGCGGCCATCAGGGCGCGGCGGACCTCCTCGCGCTTCAGGCGCAGCGTCACGCCGGCCAGGAGCTGGAGGTAGCGGGCCTGGCGATCCTCGGGGCCGGCGATGAGGACGACGAGGTGGACCGGCCGCCCGTCGAGGGAGTGGAACTCGATCCCCGCCTTCGAACGGCCGAGGGAGAGGACGAAGTCCTTCACCGAGGGGATCTTGGCGTGGGGGACGGCGATGCCGAGGCCGATGCCGGTGGACATCGCCTCCTCGCGGTCGAGGACCGCCTTCTCGAAGGCGGCCGGGTCGGCGACGTGGGCGCACCCCTCGAGGACGCGGCAGATCTCGACGAGGGCGTCGCGCTTGGTGGAGGACCGCAGGTCGACGGCGCGGCAGGGGTCGAGGAAGTCGGCGATGGGGATCATGGAAGGGGGACTCTACGACTCCAGCGGGACGATCCGCACCGCCACGGGCCTTCCGGCGGGGTCCATGTCCACGGCCGCCACGAGGATCTGCGCCCGGGCGCCGGAGAGGCCCCTGCCGCGGAGGTACTCCGCGGCGGCGCGGGCGACGCGGGAGGCCTTCCCGGC
>CAZWGT010000252.1:0-4927 GCA_964633345.1 uncultured Planctomycetota bacterium | reverse complement strand
GGGAGCAGGATCGCCGCAGCCCCCAGGGCCCGGCGCTGGCCCTGATCCGGGTCGCGGCCCGCCATCCGCGCGTCCTCCTCGAGAACCTCGCCGTCGCCGGCTGACCGGGCCTGACGCTCCCTTCGCCCCCACCCCCCCTCCCCCTATACTGGCTCTGCTACGGGCGAAGGGCCACGGAGACTCCCCGCTTGGAGACCTCGATTCGGACGGCGGACATCCCAGGGACGGTCGACCAGGCCCCCCTGGGCGCCCTGATCGAGCGGATCGCCCGTCCCGCGTGGGTCTTCCTCGCCGAAGGGAAGTTCGTGGTCCTCGACGCCCCCCCGGCCCGGCGCGACGGGGCGCGGGTGGCGTACCTCCCGCCGATACGCCTCGAGGACCTCGGCGACCGCACCTTCACCGCCGACCAGGGCCTCCGCTACCCCTGCGTCTCCGGCGCCATGGCCAATGGGATCGGTTCCGTCGAAGTCGTCTCCGCCATGGCGAAGGCCGGCATGCTCGGGTTCTTCGGCGCCGCCGGGCTGGACGTCGCGGCGGTGGGGAAGGCCGTCGACCGGCTCGCCGGCGTCGGCCCCTTCGGCGTCAACCTCATCCACAGCCCGGCCGAGCCGGGCCTCGAGGACGCCCTCGTGGACCTCCTGCTCGCGAAGGGGGTCCGGCTCGTCGAGGCCTCCGCCTTCCTCGACCTCACCCCCGCCCTCGTCCGGTTCCGCCTGAAGGGCGGGCGCGTCGTGGCGAAGGTCTCCCGCGTCGAGGTCGCGGCGAAGTTCCTCGCGCCGCCGCCCGAGCCGATCGTCCGCGGACTGCTGGCCGCCGGCCGCGTCACCGCCGAGGAGGCGCGCCTGGCGCCGCGGATGCCGGTGGCCCAGGACCTCACCGTCGAGGCGGATTCCGGCGGCCACACCGACAACCGCCCCCTCGTGGCGCTCCTGCCCACGATGCTGGCGCTCCGCGACCGGATGCAGGAGAGGCACGGGTACGCCGTCCGCCTCCGCGTCGGGGCCGCGGGCGGGATCGCCACGCCCGCCTCGGCCGCCGCCGCCTTCGCCATGGGGGCCGGCTGGATCCTCACGGGCTCCGTCAACCAGGCCTGCGTCGAGGCCGGGACCTCCGACGCCGTGCGCGGGATGCTCGCCGCCGCGGAGCAGGCCGACACCGCCATGGCGCCCGCCGCCGACATGTTCGAGATGGGGGTGAAGGTCCAGGTCCTGAAGAGGGGCACGATGTTCCCCATGCGCGCCCAGAAGCTGTTCGACCTCTACCGCGCGCACGAATCGATCGAGGCGATCCCGGCCGCCGAGCGGGCCGCCCTCGAGGCGAACCTCTTCCGGGCCCCGCTGGAGGAGATCTGGCGCGGCACGCGCGAGTACTTCCTCGTCCGCGACCCGTCCCAGGTGGAGCGGGCGGAGAGGGAGCCGCGCCACCGCATGGCGCTGGTCTTCCGCTGGTACCTCGGCATGTCCTCCCGCTGGGCCAACGCCGGCGAGCCGACCCGCCGCATGGACTACCAGGTCTGGTGCGGCCCGTCGATGGGGGCGTTCAACGAGTGGGCGAAGGGCTCCTTCCTCGAGGACCGCCTCGAGAGGCGCGTGGCCACGGTCGCCCGGAACCTTCTGTACGGGGCGGCGGTGATGCTGCGCGTCTCGGCGCTCCGGGCCCAGGGGCTCGACGTGCCCGCGTCCGTCGGCCGCGCCGTGCCGCGCACCGACGCCGCGATCGAGGAGAGGCTCCGGGCATGAGCGACCCGAAGGACCCGATCGCCATCGTCGGACTCGGCGCGATGTTCCCGCGCGCCGAGGGCCTCGACGCCTACTGGCGCAACCTCCGCGAGGGCGTGGACTGCATCACCGACGTCCCCGCCTCCCACTGGAAACCCGAGGACTACTTCGACGCGGACCCGAAGTCCCCCGACCGCACCTACGCCCGCCGCGGCGGCTTCCTGCCGGCGGTGCGCCTGAACCCCATGGACCTCGGCGTGTCCCCCAACGCGCTCGAGGCGACCGACTCCTCCCAGCTGCTCGGCCTCGAGGTCGCGCGCCGGGCGCTCGAGGATGCGGGCTACGGCGCCGTCGGGCGGGCCTTCGACCGGGACCGGGCCGGGGTCATCCTCGGCGTGACGGGGACGCTCCAGCTCGTCATCCCCCTCGGCGCCCGCCTCGGCCACCCGATGTGGCGGAGGGCGCTGCGGGACGCGGGGGTGGACGACGCCCGGGCCGAGGACGCGGTGCGCCGCATCGCCGACGGGTACGTCCCGTGGAAGGAGGATTCCTTCCCCGGCCTCCTCGGCAACGTGGTCGCCGGCCGCATCGCCAACCGCCTCGATCTCCACGGGACGAACTGCGTCGTGGACGCCGCCTGCGCCTCCTCCCTCTCCGCGCTCCACCTGGCCGTCCTCGAACTCGAGGCCGGACGCAACGACCTCGTCGTCACCGGCGGCGTGGACACCTTCAACGACATCTTCATGTACATGTGCTTCTCCAAGACCCCGGCGCTGTCGCCCACGGGGGACGCGCGCCCCTTCGACGCCTCCGCCGACGGGACGATCCTCGGCGAGGGGATCGGGATGATGGTGCTGAAGCGCCTCTCCGACGCCGAGCGGGACGGGGACCGCGTCTACGCCCTGGTGCGCGGCGTCGGCTCGGCCAGCGACGGGAAGGGGGACGCCATCTACGCCCCGACCGCCCCGGGGCAGGCCCGCGCGCTGCGCGCCGCCTACCGCGCCGCCGGCGTCTCCCCGGCCACGGTGGAGCTCGTCGAGGGCCACGGGACCGGCACGAAGGTGGGGGACGCCGTCGAGGTGCGCGCGCTCACCGAGGTCTTCCGCGAGGCGCGACCCGCGGGGACCTGGTGCTCGCTGGGCTCGGTCAAGAGCCAGATCGGCCACACGAAGGCGGCCGCCGGCGCGGCGGGGATCCTCAAGGCCGCCCTGGCCCTCCACCACAAGGTGCTGCCGCCGACGCTCAAGGTCTCCCGGCCGACCGCCGTCCTCGAGGGGGGTTCCCCCTTCCGCATCGAGACGGTGAAGCGCCCGTGGCTCCCGCCGCAGGGCCATCCCCGGCGCGCGGCCGTCTCCTCCTTCGGGTTCGGGGGGAGCAACTTCCACTGCGTCCTCGAGGAGGCGGGCTCCCGGCGGGCGGCCCCGGACTTCGACGGGGACGTCCAGGTGATCCCCTTCTCGGCGCCGACCCGCGAGGCGCTCCTGGCCGCGCTCCCGCGGGACGTCCCCGCCGCGGACCTCCGTTCCTTCGCCGCCGCGGCGCGCCGCGCCTACGACCCGGCCCTGCACTGCCGCCTGGTGCTGGCGGTCGAGCGGGGGAGGACCGACGTCGGCAAGGCCCTCGACGGGGCCCGGTCGCTCCTGTCGAAGCCGGCCGGGAGGCCCTCCTGGTCCACCCCCGACGGGGCCCACTACGGCGAGGGCGCGGCGCCGGGCGCCCTCGGGGTCCTCTTCCCCGGCCAGGGATCCCAGTACGTCGGCATGATGCGCGACCTCGCCTGCGCGTTCCCCGAGATGCTGGAGACGCTGGCGGAGGCGGACGCCCTGTTCGGCGGCGGGCGGCGCCTGAGCGACCACCTCTACCCGCCGGCCTCCTTCGCGGCGGACGCGGCGGCCGCGGCCGAGGCGGCGCTGCGCGCCACGGAGGTCGCCCAGCCCGCCCTGGGGGCGGTGAGCCACGGGGCGCTGCGCGTGATCGAGGGCTTCGGCGTCGTCCCCGACTCCGTCGCCGGCCACTCCTACGGGGAGCTCCTGGCGCTGTGCGCCGCCGGGCGCTTCGACGCGGAGGCGCTCCACCGGCTCTCGGGGCTCCGCGGCCGGCTCATGGCCGACGGCCGCGAGGACCAGGGGGCCATGCTCGCGGTGCAGGCCCCGATCGAGGCGGTGGAGCGGGCGCTCCGCGAGGAGGGCTTCGACCTGGTGCTGGCCAACCGCAACGCGCCCGAGCAGGCGGTCGTCTCGGGCGCCACGGCGGAGATCGAGCGGGCGGCGGCCTTCTTCGCCGGCCGGGAGATCCGGGCGAAGCGCCTGCCCGTCGCGGCGGCCTTCCACTCCCCGCTGGTCTCCCACGCGAGGGAGCCGATGCGCGAGGCGCTGCGCGGGACGGAGTTCCGGGCGCCGCGCATCCCCGTCTTCTCCAACGGGACCGCCGGGGAGTACCCGGCCGACGCGGACGCCGCGCGGGAGCTGCTCGCTGGCCAGCTGGCCGCGCCCGTGGAGTTCGTGGGCATCGTGGAGAACATGCACGCCTCCGGCGTGCGCACCTTCCTCGAGGTCGGCCCCGGCGCCCGCCTCACCTCCCTGGTCGGCGCCATCCTCGGCGACCGGCCCCACGAGGCGCTGGCCCTCGACGCCTCCGCGGGGAGGCGCTCCGGGATGCTCGACCTCGCCTCGGCGCTCGCCCGCCTCTCCGCCCTCGGCCACCGGGCCGACCTCTCGAAGTGGGACCCGACGGCCCCGCTCCCGGCCCCGGCCGGGGGGAAGCCGGCCTTCCTCGTGGAACTGTCGGGGGTGAACTACCGATCCGAGCGGCGGCCGATCCCCCCGGCGGCCCCGGCCCCGGCCCCGGCATCCGCGGCCCCCCGCCCGGCGAGCGACAGCCTCGAGGCGCTGCTGCGCGTGCAGGCCCAGACGGCGGAGATGCACCGGCTGTTCCTCGACGGGCAGGACCGGATCCGCCAGACCCTGGAGTCGCTGCTGACGGGGGCCCCTGGGACTGTCCCTGGAGCCGGCGCGAGCCGGGTCCAGGGACTGTCCCCGGTTCCGCTCCCGGTCCCTGGAGTCGAGGAGAACCGGGGACAGTCCCCGCCGGCGGCTCCGCCGCCGGCAGGGACAGCCCCCGCCGCGGCCCGCGGGGGCCAGGTGGCGGCCGCGCTCCTCGCGGCGGTGGCGGAGAAGACGGGCTACCCGGCGGAGATGCTGAACCTCGAC
>CAZWGT010000251.1:0-4988 GCA_964633345.1 uncultured Planctomycetota bacterium | reverse complement strand
CGACGCCCGCCGTGCCCGCGGCCGTAAGGCCCGCGGCGACGTAGGTGCCCATCATCAGCGCCGATTGCGGATTGTTTGAAGCGAACATCCGAATGTAAAGAATGCCGGCGATCGAGCCGACGATGCCGACGGCGGCGATCATGAAGGGGAGCAAGTTCATCGAGCGAACGGCGGCTTCCTGCGCCGCCGGGTCGGAAGCCGAGAAGATGAGGCCCGTCGCGGAGATCGCGATCGCCGCGATCATCGCCTCGACGTACGACTCCATGAGGTCCGACCCCAGGCCGGCGACGTCCCCGACGTTGTCGCCGACGTTATCGGCGATCGTCGCGGCGTTGCGCGGGTCGTCCTCGGGGATGCCCGCCTCGACCTTTCCCACCAGGTCCGCGCCGACGTCGGCCGCCTTGGTGTAGATGCCCCCGCCCACCTGCGCGAAGAGGGCCACGAGGGAGGCGCCGAAGCCGTAGCCGGCGATGAGCAGCGGGATCTGGGTGGCGTCCCTCGCCGCGCCCATGGCGTCCGCCATGGCGTAGAGGCCCCCGACGCCGAGCAGCGACATCGCCACCACGAAGAGGCCGGAGACCGCGCCCCCGCGGAGCGCCGTCTGCAGCGCGCCGTTGAGGGAGGTCCGGGCCTGGGCCGCGGTCCGGATGTTGGTCCGGATGGCGATCCACATGCCGACGTAGCCCGCCACGAGGGAGCAGCCGGCGCCGAGGAGGAAGGACACCGTCGTCCACAGGGCCAGGGTGCCCTTCTCCGCCGGGTCGAACTCCGTCGGGGTGCGCACGAAGAAGTAGAGGATCCAGATGAGGGCGGCCAGGGGCACGGCGATCTTGATGATCGTCGAGTTCTGGCGGCGGAGGAACGCCTCGGCGCCGGAGCGGATGGCGCCGGCGATCTTCTGCATGGCGTCGGGGCCCTGGTCCTGCTTCAGGACCCACCGCGCGAGGAGGACGGCCACGACGAGGCCGAGGACGGAGACGCCGAGGACGATGCCGAGAAGCATGGTGTTCGCTCCACTGGGGAAACGGGAGGCCGCGCCCGCCCGAAACCGGGGCCCGGCCGGAAAGGGCGGGAATCGTAGCGATGCCCGCGTCGGCGGCCAAGGTGTCCCGGGGCGGCGACCCGGGCGGGTGCTATGTAGGGGCCGCCCTTCGGGCGGCCCGGCCGTGGACGCCGATCAATGCCCGCAGCAGTGCCCGCAGGACCCGCCCTCGGCCCTCGGGATCTCGCCGACCCCGTAGGTGGCGCACAGGCGGTCCACCGAGGCCAGAAGCGCCGCCACCCTCTCCACGCCGACGTCCCTCCTCTCGACCCGGTCGAAGATCGCCCGGAGGGATTCGTGCTCCTCCGGGGGGAGGAGGCGGTCGGCCATCGGGAAGACGATCTGGTCCTCCTTCAGGATGTGCTCCCGGAGGAGCTCCACGTAACCGCGCGCCGCGGCGACGAAGGCGACGGTGTCGTTCTCGGCGATCCCGTCGGCCATGTCCTGGATGTGGGCGCGCCCGATGCGGTGCTCCTCGCGCATGACCGCCGTGGGGCCGACGTCCGAGGGGAGGCCCCGGGCCTCCATGGCGGGGAAGAGGTTCGCCTCCTCCTTGCCGTGGTGTAGGCGGTCGGCGTAGGTGCGGAGGAACTCGACGGCCTCCGCGGCGTCGGCGGGGACCAGTTTCCCCGTCTCCTCGAAGGCCTCCGCCATGCGCTCGAGGCCGGCGAGGGCCTTCTCGATGTTGCGGTGCTCGTTCATGAGGACGGCGGTGGGGGAGGGGGGAGCCTTCGCGGCGGCGATGGGTTGCATGGTCGGCCTCCTGGGGTGACCCGGGGAGGGTACGGCGCCGCCGGAGGGGGCGCCGTGACGCAGGTTCCCGGCGGCGGATCCCTACTCCACCAGCCGGAACCAGGACAGGGGGCCCGCCGCCGTCCCCTCGGCGGGGGCGACGGTCCCGGCCACGTAGAGGACCCCCCCCGCCCGGATCCGGGAGATGCGGAGGGCCGGGTCCCCGGCGAAGACGAGGTCCCTGGAGGGCCGGCCCCCGAGGGTCCCGGCCGCCTCCTCCCCCCGGGCGGAGCGGCCGCCGGCCAGCGCCCCGGGGTCGAGGGCCGCGAGGACGCGATGCACCGCGGTCCGCTCCGTCTCCGGATCGCCGAGGGGCCACTCCCGCGCCGCGATCACGAGCCGCTCCCCGCCGGCCTCGACGGACACGAGGGCGCCGACGGCGCCCGTGTCGGTCGAGGGCGGGGCCCCGGCCTTGAAGGGCCCGGGGGGCGCCTCGACCCGGAACCCGTACCCGGGGTCCTCCCAGCCCCGCGCCGTGCGGCGCGGCCGGGGGAACTCGTCCACCTGGAAGCGCAGGCCGCGGACCACCGCGTCCATGGCGGCCTCCACCCCCGCGCCGTCCCTCGACGCGACGACCAGGCCGTACCCGCGGGGCCCGATCGGGTTGGTGGTGATCACCACCATGCGGAGCCGGACGCCCAGGATGGAGGCCCGGAAGTCCGACCGGAGGCTGTCCCGGCTGCCGAGGGTCGCGGCGACGGGCTTCGACACCGCCTGCATGTCGAGCACGTCCTTCAGCAGCTCCACCAGGCCCTCGTGGAGGGCCCACTTGGTGTCCCCGGGCCTGGGCTTGAACGACAGCAGGCGGGCGTTGGTCCCGTTCTCCTCCTCGAAGAGGACGGCCACCGTCTCCGCGGGGTCGGTGGTCTGCTCGCCGGGGAGGAAGGTCCACAGGGGGGAGGGCTTCCTCCAGAGGATCCGGTGGGTGTAGGAGACGTAGGTCCCCTTGCGGACGTACTCGTCGCGGCCCACGAACGCCTGGGTGTCGGCCTGGCTCCCCATGCCCGCCACGAGGACCGTCCTCTCCTCGGGGGAGAGGACGCGGAACCTGTGGAGGAGGTCCCGCGCGGCGGCGGGGACCCTCGGGTCCTCGGACGCCGTCAGCAGGATGTCCACGAGGACGAGCCGGCCGTCCCCGCGGAGGGTGGCGCTGAGGGCGTACCTCCTCCCCTCCCGGTACGCGACGGTCCGGGAGCGGACCAGGCGCCAGGTGAAGGTCACGGGGCCGCCCCCGGCGCACATCGCGAACCGCCTCTCCTCCTTCTGGTTCTTGTGGCGCAGGTCGAACTCCTCCTTCGCCAGAGACTCCACCTCCTCCCACGATCGGTTCTCGACGGGGACCCCCTGCAGGTGCACCGAGAGGCCCAGCATGGGGGACTCGAGGTTGAGGGAGGGGAGGGCGAGGGTCTCGGGGGCCCTCGGGGTCACGGACACCCTCCAGCAGGTCCCGAGGGGGACGCGGACCCCGACGGCGGCGTGCTCCGCCACGCCGCCGCGGACCCGCCATCCGGCCCCGTCGACGTCCACGGGCGGTCCGGACCGCCGGTAGCCCCCGGTCGGGAGGGTGCGGAAGCGGGACAGGAGCTCCTTCGCGTGGACCTCGAGGCGGTCCTGCCCGTCGGCGTGGGCCACCAGGGCGAAGCAGACGCCCTCCTTCACGAAGAGCGAGACGAGGGCGTGCACCGGGAGGCCGTGGTCCCCCCTGGTGACGCGCATCGCGAAGCGGACGCCCGGCTCCCCGGCCACCTCGGTCTCGCGGATGGAGCCGGCGGCGGGGGCCTCCATGTGGAGGTCGTGGGCGAGGTCCGGGGCGTGCTCCTCCGGCCCGCGGCCCGCGCCGTCCCGCGCGTAGACGGCCAGGACCGCCCCCGTGGGGTGGTTGAACGCCACCGTCGGCGGGACGGGGCCGGCCCAGCGGGTGTTCCACCGGCGGGGCTCCCACGGGGACGGGAGGCGGTCCACGCGGAAGCCGAAGGCCCGGTCCTCGTAGCCCCCGGCGTCCCAGGACGCCATCGGGACGACGGGCGGATCCTCCTGCGGGGCGCCGACGGCGGGCCCTCCCGGGGCGAGGAGCAGGAGGGCGGCCAGGAGGAGGGTCGGGACCGGGCGGCGAGGCATCTCCCTGCCCATGGCGGACTCCCCTCCCTTCCGAGGGACGGATTGGAGCACGCTCCGGAGGCGCCCGCAAGAAGCGTACCCGTCCGCAATGGTTAGGTCTTGACCTAAGTGTTGCCGCACCGTAGGCTGCCCCCATGGACCGCGGCGCACCACGGATGGACGTGCTGTTCCGGGCGCTCTCCGACCCCACCCGCCGGGCCGTCCTCGTACGGCTCGGCCGGGGCCCGGCGTCGGTCGGCGAACTGGCCCGTCCGTTCCGGATGGCGCTCCCGTCCTTCCTCCAGCACCTCGACGTGCTCGAGGGGAGCCGGCTCGTCCGCTCGACGAAGAAGGGCCGCGTCCGCACCTACAGGCTCGCCCCAGGCCCGCTGCGGTCCGCGGAGGGATGGCTCGCCCGGCAGCGCGCTCACTGGGAGCGGCGGCTGGATCGCCTGGACGGATACCTGGCCGTCATGGAGGAGGAGGAACCGTGAAGACCGACCCGAGGCTGGACCTCGTGCTGGAGCGCGTGGTGGCCGTCCCCCCGTCGAAGGTCTGGGCGGCGTGGACGAGGCCGGAGCACGTCGTGCGCTGGTTCACCCCGGCCCCCTGGTCCACGGTGAAGTGCGAGATCGACCTCCGCCCGGGCGGGCGGTTCCACACCGTGATGCGCTCCCCCGAGGGGCGGGAGTTCCCCAACGACGGGTGCTTCCTCGAGATCGTCCCGGAGCGGAAGCTCGTCTGGACCAACGCCCTGCTGCCCGGCTTCCGTCCGGCGTCGCCCCCCGCGGACGACCACTGCGGCCACTTCCTCCTGACCGCGGCCATCCTCCTCGAGCCGAGCGGGAAGGGGACCCGGTACACCGCCGTCGTCCTCCACCGGGACGAGGAGGGGCGGAAGAGCCACGAGGACATGGGATTCCGCGACGGCTGGGGCAAGGCCCTCGACCAGCTCGTGGAGCACGCGGGGACGTTCTAGGCGCGGCGGAAGGGGGCGGGACCTGGAGCGGGTGAACGGGCTCGAACCGTCGACTTCCACCTTGGCAAGGTGGCGCTC
>CAZWGT010000250.1:2770-5016 GCA_964633345.1 uncultured Planctomycetota bacterium | reverse complement strand
CCTCTCGTCCTCGCCCTCCTTCTGGCCGGCTGCGCCTCGGTCATGACGCCCGTGACGCCAGCCGCGAACTCCCTCTACCCCTTGGATGGCGGCCCCGTCGAGTACGAGCACGGCGGCGAGAAACTCCACGGCTGGGTCGTGCGCGACGTCTCCCTCCCCGGCCCGCGGCCCGGGGTCCTCGTCGTGCACGAGTGGTGGGGGCTCGGCGACGGGGTGAAGGAGAAGGCCGTGGCCCTTGCGCGCGTGGGGTACGTCGCCTTCTGCGCCGACATGTACGGGGCGGGGAAGGTGACGACGGACCCAAAGCAGGCGGGGGAGTGGGCCGGCCGCTTCCGCGGAGAGGGAAAGTCCCTCGGCCGGGAGCGGATCCGCGCCGCGCTTGAGGTGCTGAAGGCGGCGCCCGGCGTGGACCCCGATCGCATCGGGGCCATCGGCTTCTGCTTCGGCGGGACGGTCGTCCTCGAACTCGCCTGGTCGGGGGCCCCCGTGAAGGGGGTCGTCTCCTTCCACGGGAACCCGACGGCCCCGACCGCCGAGGAGGCGAAGGGAGTCCTGGCCTCGGTCCTCCTCTGCCACGGGGCCGACGACGACCTCGTGCCAGCGGAGGCGCTGGCCGCCTTCGAGAAGGCGGTGCGGGAGGGGAAGCTCGACGGGACCATCGTGAAGTACCCCGGCGCCGTCCACTCCTTCACCAACCCGTCCGCCGACGGCTCCTTCAACCCCCTCGTGAAGTACGACGCTCGGGCCGACCGCCGCTCGTGGGAGGACATGCGCGCGTTCTTCCGCGAGGTGCTGGGCGAGTAGGTCATTATGGCGCCACTCATCGGAGTAATGTAGTCATGGGACAGAATGGTGGCGCAAGCAATGAGTCCTTGCAGAGGCGCTTCGTTATCCCAGCCGACGTGACCTCCAAGGGACGTGATTCAATTCAATCATGGATGAGGACCTGCCCAGCAGTTGAGTACGACCTATCGGGTCAGTCCTTGGCTGGACTGGATCTCACAGAAATTAACTTCAGTGGATGCAATCTGTCGGGTTGCGACTTGTCTGGTGCTATTCTGCTCAGGGCCAACCTAAGAGGTGCGCGGTTGGTATCCGCCAATATGAATGGGGTGATTCTAAGGGGCGCTGACCTCTCGGAAGCTGACCTTTCAGGAAGCACGCTTACAAGGGCAGACCTCAATGGTGAAGACGTCTATCTGACGTCGTTCAGCGAGAGGGATGTTGCACGGAGTCGGGGCTCCTTCGCAGTCAGAAAGAGATTGAGGCGAGCGGTGTTGGACGGCGCAATACTCCGAAAGGCGGTGCTTGCACAGTCTGGATTGCGGAATGCCTCGATGAGAGGTGCTCACATAGAGGGGGCGGACTTAACTCTATGCGACCTGCGCGACTGTGATCTTCGCGGAGCCAAGGCCACTTCGGCTACGATAATGAAGTTGGCACAGGTTGAAGGAGCTCGTTTCAGCAAGTTCACGCTTGCTTCAATGGATGCGCTCGGTGGGCTTACAGAGGGCGAAGTGGGAAGTGCACTGATTGAGGATGATGTTGCTAAATTGCGGGCTTCGTATTCTGGTTTCTGGCAGTGGATTCACCTGATTGCGCTTGGACTGTTTCTGAGCCCCTATGCGGCATTCATAGTAGATCAGTGGATTCGCAGTCGGTTCATTCAGGCCCTTCCCAATGCGGAGAGCATCTCCTTGGGCGAGGCAGTTCTTCGCTACGCATTGACAGGGGCTGCGCCTGCATCAGGGGCATGGTCCGTAAATGGAATTCAGGTCATGATGTTCGGGTACCTCCTCATGTACAACGTCCTCAGAGTCGTAGTCCTGTGGAAGACGAAGAAGCTGGAACTCAACGAACATGTGATGGGGTTCCCTCAGGCCTTTCACTTGCGCGGAGGATGGGCTCTTGCCTACGAACTGCTGAAGTGGGGGCTGATTGGGAACATCATCATAGTCCTGCTCCACTCGATCCACTTTCTGCAGCAGGAAATCTACATCTTCTGAGATGTCGGAAGGGGGTGATCGGCCCTCCGACTGTGGGCAGGTCCATAGCTACCCTACTCTCCGCGGGAACCGCAGCGCCGTCGCGACGAGCACCACGACCGCCATCCCCCCGAGCACCGCCGCGTCGGGCCACAGCTCCGCCCACCCCGCCCCGCGGAGGATGACGCCGCGGCTCGCGTCGATGAGCCACGTGGTCGGGATGCAGCGGCCGAGCCACTGGAACGGGACCGGCATGGAGTC
>CAZWGT010000250.1:0-2760 GCA_964633345.1 uncultured Planctomycetota bacterium | reverse complement strand
AGCTGCAGTTCCGACCAGCCCGCCCCCCGCAGCACCACCCCGCGCGCGGCGTCGATCATCCACGTCGTCGGGATCAGAAACGAGAAGTAGTAAAAGAACACCGGCATCGAATCGAGCGGGAAGATGTACCCCGAGAGGAAGATCGAGGGGATCACCGTCCCCATGGCCATCTGCATGGCCGCGTCCCGGGTCGAGGCCTTCGTGGAGATGAGGAGCCCCGCGCCCTGCATCGCGGCGACGAAGGGGATGGTCATGAGGAAGAGGGTGAGGAAGGAGCCGTGGATCGGCACGTCGAACAGGGCCACCATCAGGAGCGCGATGACGCACAGCTCGCCCACGGCCATGACGGAGTAGGGCAGCACCTTGCCGAGCACGATCTCCCCGCTGCGCACCGGGGTCATGTAGAGCTGCTCGAGGGTCCCGTTCTCCTTCTCGCGCACGATGGCCTGGGCCGTGAGCATCACCGACATCACCTGCACCAGGACCACCATCAGCCCCGGGATGAAGAAGTTCGGCGACCGGGTGTCGGGGTTGAAGAGGATGCGCGGCCGCGCCTCCACCGGCAGGGGGCGGTCCCCGAGGGCCCGGCGGAGCGACTCCCGCAGCGCCACGGCGTTGGCCACGTTGAGCCCCTCGGCGGCGACGGAGGACTCCGAGCCGTCCACGAGCACGAGGAACTGCCCCGTGCCCCCGGCGAGGATGCGGCGCGAGAAGTCCTCGGGGATCCGGATCCCGACGCGGCAGCGCCCGGAGACGAGCATCCGCATCAACTCCGCCTCCGTCCCGACGATCTCCGTCACGTCGAAGTCGTCCGTCGTCTCGAAGGCCCGCACGAGGGCCCGGCTCTCCTGGGTCTTCGCCTCGTCGAGGACCGCGGTCCTCACGTGCCGCACGTTCGTGTCGATGGCGAAGCCGAGGAGGATCAGCTCCACGATGGGGATGAACAGGGCGAAGAAGAGCGTCGTCCGGTCCCGGAAGATGTGGATCACCTCCTTGCGGGCGACGGCCAGCGCGCGGCCGGCGGAGATCCCCGCGGTCACCGCGCCCTCTCCCTGGCCAGGGCGATGAAGACGTCCTCGAGCCCCGCCTGCGCCGGGCGGACCTCGTCGGCGGGGATCCCGAGGTCCGTCCCCTCGTCCACCAGGGCGCGGATGGACTCGCCGAAGATGGTGGCCTCGCGGACCCCCGGGACGGCGCGCAGCCTCGCGAGGGCCGCGGAGGGATCGGCGGCGCGGATCTTCACGCGGACCGTGCCCGGGGGGTTCACGACGGGCAGCGCCTTCAGCTCCGCCGGGGTCCCGACGGCGAGCATCCGCGCGTCGTGGATGTACCCCACGCGGGAGCAGCGCTCCGCCTCGTCCATGTAGTGGGTCGTGACGAACAGCGTGATCCCCTCGGCGGAGAGCCGGAAGAGCAGGTTCCACACGTCGCGGCGCGCGACGGGGTCGATGCCCGCGGTGGGCTCGTCGAGGAAGACGAGGCGGGGGCGGTGGAGGAGCGCGCAGGCCAGCGCGAGGCGCTGCTTCCACCCGCCGGAGAGGAGGCCCGCGCGCCGATCCACGAAGGGGCCGAGGCCGGTCATGGCCTCGAGTTCCGCCCGGCGGGCGGCCGTCGCGGCGCCGTCCATGCCGTAGATGCCCGCGTAGAACTCCATGTTCTCCCGCACGGTGAGGTCCTGGTAGAGGGAGAACTTCTGGGACATGTAGCCGATGGACTGGCGGACCCGCTCCGGGTGGAGGGAGGAGTCCTCGCCGAGGACCGACGCCGAGCCCTCCGCCGCGGGGAGGAGGCCGCAGAAGGCGCGGATGAGGGTGGTCTTCCCGGAGCCGTTCGGGCCGAGGAGGCCGAACACCTCGCCGGGGGCGACGGAGAGGGTGGCCCCGTCCACCGCGGTGAACTTCCCGAAGCGGACCGTGACGCCCCGGGCCTCGATGGCGGGGGTCATTCCGCCCCGAGGACGACCTCGGCGGCCATCCCCGACTTGAAGACGCCCCCGGGGTCGGCCACGACGACCTTCACGGCGAAGACCTGGTGGCGGCGCTCGTCGGCGCTTTGGACGTTGCGCGGGGTGAACTCGGCCTGGGAGGCGATCCAGGAGACCTTCCCCGGGAACGCCCTGCCGGGGAAGGAGTCCACCGTCGCGGTCGCGGACTGGCCCACGCGCACCGCCCCGATCCCCGTCTCGGGGACGAAGACCTTCACCCAGAGGTCGGAGGCCCGGTGCAGGCGCGCCACCGCCGCCCCGGGGGCGAGCACGTCGCCCCGGCGCACGGCGAGCACCTCGAGGACGCACTTCTCGGGGGCGCGCACGATCGCCTCGGCGAGATCGGCCTCGACGCCGCGCAGGTCCGCCCGGGCCCCCTCGACGCGGGACGCGGCGGCGGCGAGGTCCTCCGCCCGGGTCCCGGCGAGCAGGAGGGCCTCGGCGGCCTCGGCGCGGCGGAGCTCGGCGGCGGCGACGGCGACGTCCTCCCTCCGCGGGCCGGCGAGCAGGAGTTCGAGGGAGGCCTTCGCGGCGGCGTGGCGTCCCCGGGCCCGGTCCCGGGCGGCCCGGGAGGCGTCGAGCTCGGTGCGGGCGATGGTCTTCTCGGAGACGAGCCTCTCGTTGCGGGCGAAGTCCTCCTCGGTGAAGGCGAGGTCGGCGGCGGCCGCCTCGAGTTCCGCCCGGGCGAAGGAGAGCTCCTCGGGCCGCGCCCCGGCCTCGGCGCGGGCGAGCCGCGCCGCCGCGGCCGCGACCGACGCCCGCGCCGCCGCCCTCTC
>CAZWGT010000249.1:0-5046 GCA_964633345.1 uncultured Planctomycetota bacterium | reverse complement strand
GTTCGAGGACGTCACCTCCAGCAGCCTGCCGACCTTCGGCCTGCCCGAGGACGACGGCCAGGGGAACGCCGCGGTGATGGGCGACCTCGACGGGGACGGATGGAACGACGCCGCCCTCGTGCGGTCCGCGGCGCTCCCCGCGGTGCCCCCCTACATCATGTACGGATCCTACAAGGCCTATTACGCGATCGAGTTCCCGACCTCCCTCGACGTGCGGACGTCCGTCGCGACCCGCTTCCTCAGGAACGACGGGACGGGCCGCCTCGCCGACGCCACCGACGACATGGCCCCGGACACCGGGTCCACCCCGGCCTTCGGCCTCGGCGAGCGGTGGCAGGGCCGCGCCGCCGCACTGGGCGATCTCGACGGCGACGGGGACGCGGACATGATCCTGGCCTCCGACGAGGCCGTGGAGATCGGCACGGTCAGCGGCATCCAGTGGACCTACACCTACCGCTACTACTGGGGCTACAAGTACAAGTACAAGGACAAGGGCTACCTCTCGCAGGAGACGACCCCCGCGGGCGCCCTGCGCGTCCTCGAGAACGACGGGACCGGCTCCTTCCTCCACGACGCCGCCGACGACCCCGCCCCGGTCCTCTCCTCCGGAGGGGCGATCCTCGACGACTTCCGCGGCACCGCGCTGGCCGCGGGCGATCTCAACGGGGACGGCCTGGACGACGTCGTGCTGGTCGGGGCCGGCCGCACGAAGGCCGAGGACGGGGCGAGCGGCGTGAAGGACGCCCCGGCGCTGCGCATCCTCTTCAACGACGGGACCGGGACCCTGAACTTCTTCCCCTCCTCCACCCCGGCGGCCCTCGGCGCCGTGCGGCCGGAATCCGAGGAGTGGTGGCAGGGCGACGCCGTCACCCTCGGGGACTTCGACGGGGACGGGGACCCGGACATCGCGATCGGGCGCTCCACGGTCCGCACGTGGGTCGATCCCTCCACCCAGAAGACGCACCTCCGCCCGGCCCTGCGGATCTTCCGCAACCAGGGCACGACCACCTTCGTCGAGGACACGGCGGGGTTCCTCTCCGCGGACCTCACGACGAAGCCGACCGACCGGAGCATCCTCGGCGT
Organism: uncultured Planctomycetota bacterium; assembly: GCA_964633345.1. GTDB lineage: Bacteria > Planctomycetota > JAJSAM01 > JAJSAM01 > JAKLKS01 > CAZWGT01. The sequence goes on along the minus strand of CAZWGT010000249.1, from coordinate 3,963 downwards.
CGAGGCGATGCAGGCGGCGGACCTCGACGGGGACGGGGACGTGGACCTCGTGGTGACGGGCCGCACGACCATGCCCGGCGAGACCGCCATCCCGGGCGGTTCGCGCATGGCCACCCGCATCCTGCTCAACGAGGGGGACGCCGGCCTCGTGGACGCGACGGCGGACTGGCTGGGCGGCGGCGACTGGCTGCCCGGCGACGGCCTGGCGGTCGGGGACCTGGACGGCGACGGATCGCGGGACCTGGTGCTGGTCTACAAGGGCGACCTCGGCGCGGGGAGGCGCTCGCTCCGGGTGTTCTTCACGAAGTAGGCGCGCGACAGCGACGACGGCGGCCGGGCCGCGGGGCCCGGCCGCTTGATTCTCAGCGGTTCTCCTCGAGGGAGATGTCCGGTGCCGCCGCGTTGGACCCCGTCGCGACCTGGATCCCCTCCGTCCTCCCGGAGTAGTTCCTCTCCCCGGCGTTCCACCCGGAGCTCACCGTGTAGGTGCCCGGGGGAAGCTCGCGCAGGGAGTACCGCCCGTCCGCGCCGCACCGGGACCAGGAGTTCCCCTCCGGGGCGTGGGCGCTCACCCAGGCTCCGACAGCGGGGGAGCCGTCGGGCCTGAGGACGCGCCCGTCGATGCCGCCCCCCTGCCCGTACTGGATCCTCACGTTCTCGCCGCCCGCCTCCGCCTCGACCTGCTTGCCCGGGAGGTTCTGGCCGCCCACGTTGAGGCGGTACTTCCCGGGCTTGAGGCCCACGAGCTCGAACTTCCCCTCCACGACGGCCGCGTTGGCGTTGGAGGCGCCGTCCGTCTCGCCGGGCGCCGGGATCCGGCTCGCCCCGATCCAGCCCTCGGGGACCGGCGTGCCGTCGGCCTTCAGGACGGTCCCGGAGATCTTCAGCCCCTCCTCCGCCTCGACGAGGAGGTCCCCGGTGCCCGCCACGACCCCCTTGACGGTGACGGGGACGAGGTTCGGCCGGCCCGTGCCCCATCCCGCCTCGACGAGGACCTCGTAGGTGCCCGCGGGGAGGTCGCGGATCTCGAAGCGCCCCTCCCGGTTCGTGCTCGTGGAGTTGTCCCAGCCGTTGTCGTTCTCCTTCCCCTCGAGCTTCGCGCGGACGCGGACGTTGCCGAGCCCCGCCCCCTGGCGCAGGCGCACCGTCCCGGAGATGGAGAAGGCCTGGGCGAGGCGCAGGGTCACCGCCGGCCCCCCCGCCTCCGCCTCGACGGGATCGCTGTCCGCCGCGCCCTCGGCCGTCGCCTTGAGGGAGTACGTCCCGGGGAGCAGGCCGGTCTGGGTGAAGGAGCCGTCGGAGGAGGAGGCGAGGTTCCCCGGCGGGGAGAAGTAGGGATCGGCCCCCTCGGGGAGGTCCCCCTGCCGATTCACCTCGATGCGCGCGCCGACGAAGGGCTTGCCGTCCGGGCCGAGGACCTTCCCCGAGAGGGTGAGCGCCCCGCCGAGTTCCGCCGACACCTCCGTGGCCCTCCCCTCGACCGCCTCGACGCCGTCCCGGGACGCGGAGACGTGGGAGGGGTGGGTGAACTGCACGGTGAGCCTCCCGGGCTCGACGTTGGGGATCCGGAAGGCCCCCGCCGCGTCGGTCTGGTGGGGCCGCGCGTTCTCCAGGCGCCAGCGCCGCCCCCAGTCGTCCCCCTCCGCCGCCGCGACGTGGCGGACGAGGGCCCCCGCCACCGGCTTCCCCCCGGGGCCCGTCACCTTCCCCTCGAGGACCGCCCCCTCGCGGAGCTTCACGACCGCCCCCTCCAGCGGCTCGCCGGCCTTCGTCTGCATCGGCTCGCTGCGCCCGTCGAGGAACCCCTGGGCGCGCGCGGTGACCACGATCTTCTGGCCCGAGGCCGGGGAGGGGATCTCGAAGACGCCGCCGGGACCCGACAGCCGCGGCTCGCCGAGGGGGATGAACGCCGCCAGCTCCCGCATCCGGCCCCCGGGGGCGGTGGCGAACTCCACGGAGACCCTCGCCCCCTGCACCGGATCCCCCGCGGGGGAGAGGACGGTGCCGCGGATGTTCGACCCGCGGGCCATCTCCAGGGTCCGCTCCACCACCTCCCCCGGCTCGGTGATGGAGATGGAGATCCCCTTGCCCGGGTCCGGCCGCTTCCCGCCGGTCATCACGGCCATGGCCATGGCGGCCATGGACTGGGGGTTGATGCCCGGCTGGGCCCAGCCGTCCTTGCTCGCCACGAGCAGCCCCCCGCCCATGGGGACCGAGGTGATCTCGAACCGCCCCTCGGCGTTCGTGGTGCCGGAGCGCTGGCCGCCGAAGAAGGCCGAGACGCTGGCGAGGGAGACGCGCACCCCCTCCACCGGGTTCTCCGTCCCCTGCTCGCGCACGAGGCCGCGCACGATCCCGCCGCGGCCGAGGGAGACGTCCTTCTCGTTGCGGCCGGGGACGAGGACGAGGTCGCTGCCGCCGCCCTGCAGCACGGACATGAAGTCCTCGGGGTAGACGCCGTAGCCCTCGGCCTGGACCATGAAGAGCTGGACCGGCCCGCTCTTGAGCGAGCGGAGGGCGTAGCGGCCCTCGGCGTCGGTCACGGCGAATCCGACGGAGGGCGAGCCGCCGCGGAAGTCCACGATGTAGACCTGGGCCCCGGCGAGGGGCCCCTTCTCCGGATCGGAGACCTTCCCCTCGAGGGTCGCGTCCCCCTCGAGGACGATCTCCAGGGTCCCCTCGTGGGGGATGTTCACGTTGAGGCCGAGGTAGTAGGGCTCCCCCTCGGTCTCCACGGCCACGAAGTGGACGCCCGCACCGAGCCCGTCGATGGTGAACTCCCCGGTCTCCCCCGTCAGGCCGAGGCCCTTCTCGACGACGCCGAACATCTCCCTCTCGTCGTTGGGCTGGACGCAGCAGACCACCCGGAGCCCGGCCAGGGGGCCCTCGGTCCGGCGCACGACGCGGCCCTTCAGGACGTGTCCGGCACCGAGGACGACGCGGATCTCCCCTCCCGCGGCCTCGGGCGTGACGATGCGGTCCTTCTCCACCGTCGTGCGGAAACCCTTCGCACCCACCTCGATGTCGTAGGGGCCGGGCACGAGCTTCTTCAGCGCGAACCGCCCGTCGGGCCCCGTGACGACGCTCTCCACGGCGGGGTAGGGCCGGGGCAGTTCGCGGATGACGCGGAGGAAGTCCATCTTGACGGAGGCCGGCCGCCCCCGGATGGCCCGCACGACGGCCCCCGCCACCGGGCCCCCCGCCTCGTCCACCACGACGCCGGGGACGGTGAAGCCGGGCGTGGCGTAGAGGACGCCGAGGCGGGTGACGCGCCCCTCGATGACCTCGACGCCGGGGACCTCCACTTCGGCCAGCGGCGCGGGCACGGCCGCGGTCAGGGTCCACGCGTCGAAGTTCGGGGCCTTCTCGACGAGGAAGGAGCCGTCGGCCAGCGTCGCCGCCTCGAGGGCGATGCCGGGCCCGGGGACGCCGGCGGCCAGGCGGACCTTCACCCCGCCGAGGGGGCGGTCGGTGCCGAACTCGCGGAGGATCCCCTCCACGGAGCCGGTGCCGCGCTGGAGCCACGCCCTGCCGAGGGCGAGGGCCTTCCCCACCCCGGCGCCGGCGGCCTCCGGGTCTCCGGGGGCCGCCGGGACCGCGGGCCCCGTGGGGGCCGGACCCTGCCCCGGCGCGCCCCCCAGGAGCCAGTACGCCAGGCCCCCGAGGAGGGCCAGGACGACGATCGCGGCGGCCAGGCGTGCGCTCATCGGGGGACCCTCCACGGCTCCATGACGGAGCCGCCCGGCAGAGGTTACATCAGGATGCCCGCAACGCCTCGGCCGGCCGCGCGGACAGGGCGCGCCCGCTGGCCGCCAGCCCGGCCATCGTCGCCAGCGCCGCGCACCCCAGCGAGGCCAGCGGCACCGCGAGCCACGGGAACGGCGCGGCCACGTCGGCCACGCGGTCGAGGAAGGCCAGCGCGAGGACCACCGCCCCGCCCGCCCCCACCGCCACGTTGAACCG
>CAZWGT010000248.1:0-5048 GCA_964633345.1 uncultured Planctomycetota bacterium | reverse complement strand
CTCGCCCGCGCCGCCGCCGCCGCCGGCCGCCGCGCCGCCGCGGCGCGCCACCTCGCGGCGGCGCTCCGCGCGGCCGAGCACCTCCGCGAGGGGCTCACCGCCGACGAGATGCGCCTGGCCTTCCTCCGGGACCGGGAGGGCTTCTTCGAGGAGTGCGCGCGGTTCCTCCTCGACGGCGGGGGAGCGGACGCCCCGCTCCGCGCCCTGGCGGTGCTGGAGCGCGCCCGGGGCCGGGCCCTGCTCGACCTCGCCCTCCTCGGGGTCTCCACCGGCGGCCCGGCCGTGGAGCGCCTGCGCGAGTCCCTCCGGTTCGCGTCGAACCGGCTGTCCGGCGCGGGGGGGGAGCGCCTGCGCGGCGCCGTGGACGCGGGGGAGGTGCGCCGCATCGGGGCCCGCCTCGACCACGCCGCCTCCTCGGGCGCCGCGCCCCCCCCGGATCCGGACGACCTCCCCGGCCTCGTCCCCGCGGACACCGCCGCCGCCGCCTTCCTCCTCGAGGAGGACGAGGGGGTGGCCCTCCTCGTGCGCGGGGGGGAGGTCACCCTCGTGCCCGGCCTCCCCGGCCGCGACTGGGCGCGGCGGCTCTCCGCCGACCTCCTCCACGAGGTGGAGCGGGCCTTCCTCGGCGGCGGCTTCGGGGAGCGCCACGGGGCGCGCCTCCTCGAGGACGCGGGGGAGGTGCTCGCCGAGGCGCGCCGCGCCTTCCTCGAGCCGATCCTCGAGCGGGCGCCGGAGCGCCGCCTCGTCGTCGTCCCCTCGGGACCGCTCCACGGGTTCCCCTTCCCCGCGCTGGCGCCGGAGCGCGTCGTCTCCGTGGTGCCGAACCTCGCGTTCCTCCGCGGCCGGGCGCCGGAGGAGGCCGACGCGCCGCTGCTGTTCGGCGTCGCCGGGGACGGGGCCGACCTCGCCGAGGAGGAGGTGCGGAGCGTGGCGGCGCGACTCCCCGGCGCCCGGATCCGCGCGGGCGCCGCGGCGAACCGGGCCGCCTTCTTCGCCGAGGGCCCGGGCGCCGGGCTCCTCCACCTCGCCACCCACGGGGTCTTCCGCGCCGACAACCCCATGGCCAGCGCCCTGCGCCTCGACGACGGCTGGCTCGCCGCCCACGAGGTCCTGGGCCTGCGCCTGAAGGCGGGGCTCGCCGTGCTGTCGGCCTGCGAGACCGGCCGCGCCCGGATCGCGCCGGGGGAGGAGATCCTCGGCCTCGCCCGCGGGTTCCTCGGGGCGGGGGTCCGGGCCCTCGTGGTCTCCCTCTGGAGGGTCCCCGACGCCCCGACGGCGCGGATGATGGAGTCGTTGTACGATGGACTCGCCGCGGGCCTCGCCGTGGACGAGGCCCTGGGGGAGGCGCAGGCCGCCGCGCGCGGGCGCGGGGAGCACCCCTCGTCGTGGGCCGCCTTCGTCCCCCTCGGACCCGCGGTCCGGATCCCTTCCCCCAAGGAGACGCCATGAAACTCCTGCTGCCCGCCCTGCTCGCCGTCGCCGGGTCCGCCCTCGCGGCCGACGGGGGCGCCACGATCCGCCCCGGGGACTCCGCCTTCGGGGAGATCGCCCCCGGCGAGACCGACCGCATCGCCTTCGACGGCGTCGCGGGCCAGAGGATCTCCGCCTCCGTGGCCGCGGACTTCGAGCCGGAGCTGCGCCTCTTCGGGCCCGGGCCGGTGGAGCTGGACGTCTCCGGCCGCGAGCGGGAGGGGAAGCGGAGCGTGCGCCTGCGCTCCGTCGTCCTCCCCGCCACGGGGAGGTACGTCCTCTCCGTCGAGGTCCACGGGAACGACGGCGGGGGGAGGTACGCGCTCCGCACGCGGTCCGCGCCTCCCCGCGGGCTCGGCGCCGCGGCGTCGGGCGCCCCCGGGGGGACGGTGGCGCTCCCCCTCGGGGACCTCCCCGGGGGCGGGATCCTGCGGCTCCGCGCCGCGAGGGGCGCGCTCTCGTCCCTCCAGGGGCCCGGGGGGCCCGTCCCCCTCGGGGGAGGGCGGTCGGCCGTCGTCGTCCTCCCCGCCACGGGGGCGTGGGCCGTGGAGGTCGCCGCCGACGCCCGGGGTGCGGCCCGCGTCTCGGCCTCGCTGCGGATCCCCCGCGGGGTCCGCGCGGAGCGGGAGGTCCTCGACATCTGGATGCCTCCCCCCGTCGCGGCCGACGTCGTCGGCCGGGTGGTCCTCGTCCGCTTCCGGGACGGGGCCGACGACGCCGCCTTCGACGACCGCCACGGGTGCGACACGGGGGAGGGGATCGCCGGGACCGGCTTCACGAGGGTCGCGGTCCCCGACGGGGTCGGGGTGGACGAGTTCCTCGACGAACTCGGGCTGGACGCCGACGTCGTCGAGCGGGAGGCGGTCTTCGTCTCCGAATCCCCCGAGGGGGAGCAGTCCGCCGTCCCCTTCACCGCCTCCGACGCCACGAAGAACACCGTCGCCCAGCAGGACGCCTTCGCGCTGACCGGCGTCCTCGACGCCCAGGCCCTCGCGGGGGGCGCGGGGGTGGTCGTGGCGATCGTGGACACGGGGCTGCTGGCCGGCCACCCCGACCTCGCCGGGAGGACGCTGCCCGGATACGACTTCGTGGACGGGGACGCCGATCCCGCCGACGGGCCCAACGGGCTCGACGACGACGGGGACATGGCCTTCGACGAGGGGGTCGGCCACGGGACCCTCGTCGCGGGGCTGGTCGCCTCGATGGCGCCGGGCGCGTCGATCCTCCCCGTCCGGGTGCTCGATTCCGACGCCCGCGGGACCTCGGAGAACGTGGCCCGCGGGATCGTCTGGGCGGTGGACGCCGGGGCGAAGGTCGTCAACCTCTCCCTCGGGATCCGGCAGGCCTCGGCGGTGATCCAGGACGCGGTGAACTACGCGAAGGGGAGGGACGTGCTCGTCGTCGCGGCCGCCGGGAACGCGAACCTCGTGGACGCCGTCGCGTTCCCCGCGAGCCTGAGCGACGTCCTGACCGTGGCCGCCGTGGACAACGGCGGCGTGCGCGCCCCGTTCTCGAACGTGGCCGGCCGGGTGGACCTCGTCGCCCCCGGCGTCGGCCTCACCGCGCCCTGGCAGGCGGGGGGGTACGGCACCGCCTCGGGGACCTCCTTCGCGACCCCCTTCGCCGCCGCCGGGGCCGCCCTCGTCCTCTCCCGCAACCCGGGCATGAAGCCCCGGGACGCCGGCCGGCGCCTGGCCGACACCGCGGTGCCCGTGGACGCGCTGAATCCCGCCTACGCGGGGCGCCTGGGGCGGGGGCGCATCGATCTCCTGCGGGCGGTGAAGCCGAAGTAGCGGCTACGATGGGCCCATGGCCGAGGGAACCGACCTCGTCACGGGCGCGACGGGCTTCGTGGGCTCCCACCTCGTCCGCGCTCTCATCAGGCGCGGCCGGAAGGTGCGGGCCATGGTCCGCGAGGGGACCGACTCCGCCGTGCTCGCCGCCATGGGCGTGGAGGTCGTGCCGGGGGACGTGACCGACGCCGACGGCTTCGGCGCCGCCGCCCACGGAGCCGAGCGGGTCTTCCACGTGGCCGGCTTCGTCTCCTTCCTCGCCGAGGAGCGCAAGCGCCTGGAATCCGTGAACGTGGAGGGGGTGCGCAACGCCGTCGCCGCGGCCCGCGCGGGCGGCGCCTCGGTCCTCGTCGTCACGTCGAGCGTCGCCGCCGTGGGCGGGGAGGGGAGGGCGGAGGTCGACGAGTCCCACCCCTGGCACGGGGACGACTCCCTCGGGTACGCCGCCACCAAGCACGCCGGCGAGAAGGTCGCCCTCGACGCCGCGAAGAAGACGCGGATGCGGATCGTCTGCGTGAACCCCTCCATCGTGATCGGCCCCGCGGACCCGCGCCTCAGCCTCGGCGGCGCGTACGCGGTCATGGCGGGGAAGGGGCTCCGGGTCTGCGTGGACATGGTGCAGGGATTCGTGGACGTGCGCGACGTCGCCGAGGGCCACATCCTCGCGGCGGAGAAGGGGACGTCCGGGGAGCGGTACATCCTCTCCTCCTCCTCGGTGCCGATGCGGGAGTTCGTGGGCCTCTGCCGGAAGGAGACGGGGCGGGCGGGGTGGATCCTCCCTCTCCCGCGCTGGACCCTGCCCCCGGTGGCCGCGGTCTCGGAGTGGTGGGCGAACAAGCGGGGGAAGGCCCCGACGTTCACCCGCGAGCAGGCCCGGATGGCGCGGCGCGACGCGGCGTTCTCCTCGGCGAAGGCCCGCCGCGACCTCGGCTGGAAGCCGCGGCCGCTGCCGGAGACGGTGGCGGACACCATCGCGTGGTTCGAGGACAACGGTATGTTGTGAACCCATGCCCAAGTCCATCCACGAATCGAAGACGAAGCCCCCCGGCGCGCTGCCGCGCGTCGAGACCTTCCCGAACCCCGCGCCGCGGCGGGAGTACGTGATCGAGATCGAGGTCCCCGAGTACACCGCCGTCTGCCCGAAGACGGGGCTGCCGGACTTCGGGACGATCCGGATCACCTACGCCCCGGCGAAGGCCTGCCTCGAACTGAAGAGCCTCAAGCTCTACTTCTACGCCTACCGCAACCGCGGCGTGTTCTACGAGGCGGCCGTGAACGCGATGCTGGACGACCTCGTCGCCTCCTGCCGCCCGCGGTGGATGGAGGTCGTGGGCGAATTCTCCGCCCGCGGCGGGATCACCGCCACCGTCACCGCGCGGCACGGGTAGCGGCGTGCGGCGGCGGACGGTGATCGCGGCCGCCGTCGCCGCCGTCGCCCTCGGCGCGCTGTGGCTGCAGGGGGATCCCGACACCGTGCCGGTGGAGGTGTACCGCCTCCCGACCGCCGCCCGGTCCTCGCCCGACCGGGAGCCGCCCCCGGATCCGCCGACTGCGGTTCCCCCGCCCCCGCCGGTGGCGACGGCGGCACCGGGCGAGGAGGCCCCTCCCACCGCCCCGCGCGAGAGGGCCCCCCGGCTCGTCGTCGACGGCCGCGTCGTCGGCCCGGAAGACCGGGGGATCGAAGGGGCGGCGGTCTCCCTGTTCACGGGGGAGGACGCGGGTGCGGCGCCCGAGGGGAGCCTCGCGGACCTCCTGTCGGGCCGGCTCCGGACCCCGCGCCCCTCC
>CAZWGT010000247.1:0-5060 GCA_964633345.1 uncultured Planctomycetota bacterium | reverse complement strand
GCCTCGGCCGCCGGGGACCGCGACGCCCGCATCCTCATGCACTTCCTCCTCGGCGCCGACACCGTGGTCGCCCTCGACGACGGCCGCCTCCTCGACAAGCCCCGGGACCGGGCGGAATCCGCGTCCCACCTCCGCGCCCTCTCCGGCACGACCCACTCGGTCATCACCGGGGTCTGCCTCAAGGAGAGGCCCGGGGGGGCCGAGGATCTCTTCCATGTCGAGACCCGCGTGACGATGCGGACCCTCTCGGAGGGGGAGATCGAGGCCTACGCCGCCTCCGGCGAGGGGCTCGACAAGGCCGGCGGCTACGCCATCCAGGAGACGGGGGACCGGTTCGTGACCCGCGTCGAGGGTTCCTTCTCCAACGTCGTCGGCCTGCCCGTCGAGGAGGTCCTCGAGCGGCTGGCGGCCCGCGGGATCCGCCCGTGAGGTCGGCCCTCCTCCTCCTCGCCTTCGCGTCGGCGGCCTGCGCCTGCTCCCCCGCGGCCGCGCCGCCCTCCGGCCTCCCGCGGGTCGCCTTCCCGGGGCGGGACGCCGAGGCCGAGGTGGAGGTGGCCGCCACCGTCGAGGAGCGGGAGCGGGGGCTCATGTTCCGGGACTTCCTCCCCCCGGACCGGGGGATGCTCTTCGCCTACCCCACGGACCGGGAGCTGGGATTCTGGATGAAGAACTGCCGCATCCCCCTCTCCGCCGCCTTCCTGGACCGGGACGGACGCATCCTCAACATCGAGGAGATGGCCCCCGGGGCGGGCATCCCGGACGACGACCTCCGGCGCTACCGCTCGGCGGGGGAGGCGCGGTACGTGCTGGAGATGGAGTCCGGCTGGTTCGCCCGCAAGGGGGTCCGACCCGGCGATCGCGCCGACCTCGGCCCGGCGCTGCGGGGGGTCGTCCCCCGATGAGCCGGCGGCTGTGGATCGCGACCCTGCTCGCCCTCGGCGCCTGCCTGGCGGTGGCCCTCTTCGCGACGTGGACGACGGTCACCTCCGTCGGGGCGGGGGCCGAGGCGGGGCGCGACCTCGAGGACCGCCTGCGGGTCGTCTTCGAGTCCGTGGCCGCCGAGGATCCCCCCCTCCGGGTCTTCGCCATGATGCCCCCCGCGGAGGGGGAGGCGTGGCGGTGGAAGGTGGAGGCGACGCTCCGCCCGGGGGCGGCCCCGGCGGACCCGCCCACCGCGCGGGCCGTGGATCGCGCGGTCTTCCTCGGGCTGATGGCCCCGCTGCGCGGGAGACCGCCGGGGGGGATGCTCCTCGTCCTCCACGTCCCGGGAGGCCCGGACTGGACCCGCACCATCGACGGACAGGGGAGGCCGCGATGATTCCCGCCGTGGACCTGCACGCCGACCTGCTGTGGCGCCTCGAGACCCATCCCTACGACGCCCTGGCGGGCGCGGCGGGGGAGCACCTCGACCTGCCGAAGCTGCGGGCCGGGGGGGTCTCCCTCCTCGGGGCGGCCGTCTACACCCCGGCCGAGCACGCCGCGCCCGCGGCGGCGGCGGCGTACGGGGAGACGGTGCTCGGGATCCTCGACGGGCTCCTCGCGCGATCCGGCGGCGCGCTCCGCCAGGTCCGGACGAGGGCGGAGGTCCTGGCCGCCGCCTCGACCCTCGATCCCCGGGGCCCGGCGCTCCTCCTGACGATGGAGGGGGCGGCCCCCCTGGGCACGGAGGTCGGGAACCTCGACCGGTTCCACGCCCGGGGCCTGCGCATCCTCGGGCTCACCCACAACCCCCGCAACCTCGCCGGGGACGGCACCGGGGTGCCGGTGGCCGAGCGCCGCCGGGGGCTCACCCCCTTCGGGCGGGACCTCGTGCGGCGGATGGGGGACCTCGGGATCGTCCCCGACATCGCGCACCTGGCCGAGGAGGCCTGCGGGGACGTCTTCGACCTCGCCCGGGGGCCGGTGATCTGCACCCACGGCGGGGTCCGGGCGGTCAAGGACCACTGGCGCAACCTCTCCGACGCCCAGGTGAAGTCGGTGGCGGCCTCGGGGGGGGTCATCGGCATCGACGCCTATCCCGGGCACGTCGTCCGCGGGGAGAAGGGCACGATGGAGGACGTGGCCCTCCACATGGAGCACGTCGCCGCCCTCGTGGGCCACCGCCACGTCGCCCTCGGCCTGGACTTCGCCGGCTTCGACGGGCCGGTGGTGGAGGGCCTCGAGGACGCCTCGGGCTACCCGCGACTGGCGGAGTTCCTCCTCCTTCGGGGGTGGACGCGACCGCAGGTGGAGGGGGTCTTCCACGCCAACGCCGTCCGGGTCCTGGAAGAGACGCTGCGGTAGGTCGGGGCCGCGAAAAGTTCCCGGCGGGCCCCACCCTCCCGTATCCTCGGGGGTTTGCACTCCACGGAGGCCGTCATGAAGCCCAAGATCCACCCCGAGTACGTCGACTGCAAGGTGTCCTGCGGCTGCGGGGTCACGTTCCAGACCCGGTCGACCCGCAAGGAGATCCACATCGAGACCTGCTCCGCCTGCCATCCGTTCTTCACCGGGCGGGAGAAGCTCATGGACGTCGCGGGCCGCATCGAGAAGTTCAACAAGAAGTACGCCCCCGCCAAGGCCAAGGCCGCCGCGGCCCCCGCCGCCCCCGCCGCGAAGGGTTAGATCCGCCGGCCCGGAGCGCCCGCCCCGACGGAACGGTGGACGGCATGAAGATCCCCGTCGAGACCCTCCTCGCCGCGCTCCGGGTGCGGGATTCCCGCTGGGCCGAGGTGGTCCGGGCCCTCGAGGACCCCGCCAACTTCCAGAACCCCCAGAAGATCGGCCAGCTCCAGAAGGAGAAGGGGCTGCTCCAGGAGTTCCACGACATCGTCCCGCAGCTCGAGGGCGTGGTCGCGGATCGCGCCGAGGCGGAGGCCCTGGTCGCCGAGAGCCCCAACGACAAGGAGATGCGGGCCCTCCTCGAGTCCGTGGACCAGAGGGAGCAGGACCTCCGGGCCGAGGCGGAGGACCTGCTGCTGGCCGACGACGGACTCTCCCACCGCGACGTCATCCTCGAGGTGCGCGGGGCCACCGGCGGCGAGGAGGCGGCGCTGTTCGCCCGGGACCTCTTCCGGATGTACTCCCGCTACTGCGAGCGGCGGGGCTGGCGGATCGAGGTCATGGACTCCTCCACGTCCGAGCGCGGGGGACTGAAGGAGGTCATCGCCCAGATCACCGGGAAGGCCGCCTACCGCTACCTCCGCTACGAGTCCGGCGGCCACCGCGTCCAGCGCGTCCCCGAGACGGAGACCCAGGGGCGCATCCACACCTCCATCGCCACCGTCGCCGTCATGCCCAAGGCCGAGGAGGTGGACATCTCCTGGAAGCCCGACGAGGTCCGCGTGGACACCATGCGGGCCGGCGGCCCCGGCGGCCAGAAGGTGAACAAGACCGAGAGCGCCGTGCGCATGACCCATCTCCCCACCGGCATCGTGGTGAAGTGCCAGGACGAGAAGTCCCAGCACAAGAACCGCGCCCGGGCCGAGTCGATCCTCCGCTCCTACCTGCTCGAGTACAAGCAGGCCAAGGTGGACGCCGAGCGGGCCTCCTTCCGCAAGGAGCAGGTCGGCGGCGGGGACCGCTCGGAGAAGATCCGCACCTACAACTTCCCCCAGGACCGGGTGACCGACCACCGGGCGGGGGAGACGGTCCACGGCATCGTCCGCGTCATGGACGGCGAACTCGATCCCCTCCTCGACCGTTTGATCGCCCGGGACCGGGAGAAGAAGCTCCAGCGCATGGCCGAGGAGGGCGGCGGGGGCGCCCCCCCTCCGCCCTCGAAGTGAGCCGCGACCGGGGGTTTCTCGCCCCCCGGGACGGGACGGGTTAGAAATCGCCCTTCGGCGCGCATCGGGGGATCCCCCCCGGGAGGATGACCATGGACGAACAGCCTCAGGGCCAGGGGACGGGGGCGCCTTCCCCGTCCGGCAGCGGCGCCGGCGCCGCGCCGCCGTCGGGGGTCGAGGGCAAGGAGTGCGTCCTCTGCGGCGAGGGGATCGCGTCCTTCGCGGACCGCTGCGCCCACTGCGGCGGCTTCCTCCCCATCGTCGAGGGCCGCGCCTTCCCCCAGCACTTCTTCTTCCTCTTCTGCTCGATGGCGATCTTCCTCGGCACCCTCCTCCCGTGGGAGGGGATGTGGGCCGACTCCTACGGCTGGAGGTCGATCCTCGGCGCGTTCCTGCTCGTGCTCTCGGGCTACGGGATGGTGGCGGCGTTCTTCAACATCTTCCACCGGCAGATGATCGTGTGGCCCGTCATCCTCGCGGCCATCGACGGGACCTACGCCGGCTGGCACCGGGTCCTGCAGCTGGCCTCCTCCGACTACGCCAAATCCATCAGCTTCGAGGGGGACCTCTACGCGAAGAAGGTGGCCCTCATCAAGTACTGCCAGCTGTTCGGCCCCGGTCTCTGGCTGGTGACGATCTTCGCGACCATGTTCTGGCTCGTCTTCGTCCTGAGCGTCATCCAGGGCGGGCGCACCTCCGCCGCCCGCAAGGCGGCCGAGAAGGCCGCCCGCGCGGCCAAGAGGTAGCGCCGGGGACCGTGCGTCCCGCGCTGGAGCGGGGGAGGGCCCGGCTGGAGAAGGCCGGGATCCCCGACCCGCTCCGCGAGGCGGAGATCCTGCTGGCGGCGGCGTGCGGGGTCCCCCGCCTCTCCCTGCACATCGATCCCGGGGAGCCCGACGCGGCCTCCCTCGCCCGCTACGAGTCCTTCCTCGCCCGCCGCGAGCGCCGCGAGCCCGCGGCCTACGTCCTCGGCCGCGCGGAGTTCTTCTCCCGGGAGTTCCTCGTCACGCCGGCGGTCCTCGTCCCGCGGCCGGAGACGGAGCACCTCGTGGAGGCGGCCGTCGCCGCGAGGCCCTCCCTCGCGGTGGACGTCGGCACCGGGAGCGGCTGCATCGCCATTTCCCTCGCGCTGGAGGTGCCCGGCGTCCGGGTCCTCGCCCTCGACCGCAGCGCCGCCGCCCTCGCCGTGGCCCGGGAGAACGGCCACCGCCACGGGGTCCTCGATCGCGTGGCCTTCCTGCGCGCCGACCTGCTGGAGGCGGTGCGCGGGCCGGTGGACCTCGTGGTGTCCAA
>CAZWGT010000246.1:0-5060 GCA_964633345.1 uncultured Planctomycetota bacterium | reverse complement strand
CGCGGAGAGGCTCGTCGTCGCCCCCGTGCAGTAGGCGATCCTCGAGGACGGCACCAGGGCCCCCTTCCGCTCCGTCGTCCTCCGCGGGGACGCGGAACGGCCCCTCCCCTCGCCGCGCGAGGAGGTCAGCCGCGTCCTCATCACGAACCCCGACCTCCAGATGCTCCCCGTGCCGCGCACGAGGGCGGAGTACGCGGCCTCCTCCGAGGCCGAACCCGCCAGGGTCCGGGCGCCCGAGGGGATCCTGGACAGCGGCCCGCGGGAGTCCATGGTCATCGAGTTCCGCGGCGGCGTGAAGGCCCGCACCGTGAGGGACGGCACCCCCTGGGACTTCGAAGGGGAGAACGCCGTCTGCGACGTCCAGGCCCGCACCCTGCGCTCCCCCGGGGCCGTCTCCCTCGTGTCCCGCGATCTCCGCGTCGAGGGCCGGGGGCTCGACGCCTCCGAGACCGCCCGCACCGTCGTCCTCTCCGGCGGCGCCTCGGGGTCCGTCGAGTCGGCGCGGGGGGTGCGGATCGCCGGCGGCGCCGCGAAGGGGGCGACCCGCTTCCGCTGCCGCGGCGCCTTCCGCATCCTCCCCCTGCAGGCCCCGGGCGGGCCCGCGGCGAGGATCGAGCGGTGGCGACTCGTCCTCGACGAGGACGCCGTCGTCGAGCAGGACGACGGGTCCGTCGCCGCGCGCCACATCGAGGCCGACATCTCCCGGCCGAGGGAGGGGGCGAAGGGCGAGACCACGGTGGAGGAGGTGCGGGCCGACGGGGCGGTCGTCCTCTCCGGGCGGGGCGAGGGCCGCGACTACCGGGCCACCGGGGAGAGGCTGCTCGCGCGGCCCCAGGCGAAGGGGAACACCGACGCGTGGCTCGAGGGCTCCCCCGCCGTGTTCGTCCGGGAGGCCGACGGAGACCGCGTGGTCCGCGACCTGGAGATCCGCGGGGACGGGACCGCCCGCCTCGGCTTCCCCGCCGCCGAGGGCCCCGTCGAGGCGGCGTTCCGCGGCGGGGCGCGGGCGGTGCTCGTCGAGCCCGCCCCGTCGGCGGGGGGCCCGGTGCGCCGACGGGAGATGCGCGCGGCCTCCCTCTCCCTCGCGGGCCTCCGGACGGGCGGCAGACCCACCCGCGTGGAATCCGTCCTCGCCGAGGGCGAGGCCGTCCTCGGGGACGGAGACCGCACCGCCCAGGCGAAGCGGATCGACTTCCGCCCCCTCGAGGGCGGCGCCTCCCGCACCGTCCTCTCCGGCGACGTCCTGTTCTCCTCGCCCGCGGCCGGCGCGATGGATCCGCTCTCCGCCCTCTCCCCCGCGGGGGAGGCCCCCTCCGCCGCCCCCGCCTCCGGGACGATGCTCCTCTCCTCGCCGGGGACCGTCGTGATCGAGCAGCCCGCCGAGGGGGACCGGGACGCCGGGATGCGGTTCACCGTCGAGGGGGGGGCCGTGCTCCGCCGCGTCGCCGGGGAGCGCGAGGTCTACCGGCTCACCTGCGCCTCCATCGACGCCCGCACCCCACCCGGGGAGCGGAGCCTCGACCGGCTCCTGGCGAAGGGGGACGTCCGGATCGCCGGCCGCGAGGAGGGCCCCGCGGGGCGGCGCTACGACGTGCGCGGGGACGTCCTCGACGTCCGCGGATCCCCCGGCTCGCGCGAGGCCAGGACCGCCGACGTCGCGGGCTCGCCGGAGCGCCCCGCGTCGGCCTCCTTCGCCCGGGACGACGGCTCCCCGTTCTCGGTCTCCGCGCGGACCCTCCGCTTCGACCGCGCCACCGGGGGCTTCCGAGCCGAGGAGGGGGTCCGCGGGACCGGGATCCTCCCCGAGGAGCGCACCGCGGGAATCGGGAAGGGGCGCGGGGGCGCGGCGGAGCTGGCCTGCGGCGTCCTCGAGGGGGTCCTGCGGGAGGGCGCCGCCCAGGGGGCCACGCGGGTCGAGTCCCTCGACGCCCGGGACGCCGTCTGGGTCCGCACCGCCACGGAGTTCCTCTCCGGCGACCGGATGATCTACGACGCCGCGAAGGGCTCCCTCCTCCTCCGCGGCGACCCGGCCCGGGTCACGTCCCGCCACCAGGGACCGGGCGCGGCGCCGAAGCTCGAGGACCTCTGCGAGGCCCCGGAGCTCCGGCTCCTTCTCCGGGACGGCCGCCTCGTCGAGGCGACGACGGCGGACGGCGGCCACGTCGTCTCCCACCTGGCCCCCGCGGCCGCCGCCGGCAGGCCCGCCCCCGCCCCGGTGAGGGTCGAAGCCCGCTGCTCCGGCCCCCTGGCCTACCGCCCCGAGGAGACCCTCCTCCGGGGGAACGTGTCGGTCCTGCACTCGGAGATGAAGGACGGGGCCTTCGTGCTCATGGACCGCCTCGAGGGGGCCGACGAGGTCCGCGCCTACCATCCGCCCGTCGCCGGCCAGACCGGCACCGTGATCCGGGTGACCGCCTCCTCGGCGGCCGGACGCATCGCGCTCGACACCGGGACCGGGGGCTTCCGGGCGACGGGAGTGGCCCGATCGGACATGGACGTCGCCGCCGGGAAGGTCACCCTGGAGTCGTCGCCCGGCGCCCCCCGATTCCGGATCGAGAAGGACGACGCCGTCGGGACGTGCCGCCGCGCCGTCTACGACATCGGGAAGAAGCAGCTCCTCGAGACCGTGGCGCTCATCCTCGAGTCCGGGAAGTAGGCCGGGCCCCCTCCCCGCGCGTTACCATCGGGCCATGTTCGACATCGGGTCCGGGGAGATGCTGGTGATCCTCGTCCTCGCCCTCCTGCTCTTCGGCGGGAGCCTGCCCGACGTGGCGCGCAACCTCGGCCGCTCCGTGGGGGACCTCAAGCGGGGGTTCGCCGAGGGCACCCGCCCCCTCCGCGAGGCGCACGGCGAGGTCGAGAGGGAGGTCGCGGAGATCGGCTCGGAGCGGCCGCCGGACCGCCCGCCGCCGGCTCCCCCGGCGGGGGCGTAGGGACGCTACTCGGTTTCCTTCTTGCCCGAGCCCTCGGTGAGCTCCACGTCGTCGGCCCCCTTCATCTTCTTCTCCGCCTCCTCGAAGATGGCCATCCAGTCGCCGTCCTCGGAGGAGCCCGCGGCGGCGCCCTCCTCGGCCTTCCCCCCCCCCTCCGCCGCGGCCGGGGCCTCGCCCGCGGGGACCTCGTAGGGGCAGGCCTCCTCGAGCCGCTCGCGGATCTTGTCGTAGGGGGCGACGTACATGTACGGGGAGAGGTGGGTCCGATCGACGACGGCCTGGAGGACCGCGGGGGAGATCGACTCGCACACGGCCAGCGTGATGATCTTCCCGAACTTGTCGATGGGAAGGACCCCGTATCCGTGGAGGAAGGGGGTGTCCAGGAGCGCGACGACGTCCTTCTTGGCCTTGAAGCTCGAGAGGTCGTAGTAGGGGAGGGCGAAGTGGGTGCACACGGCCTTGGCCAGGTCCCACGCGGTGATGAAGCCGCAGCGGATGAGGTGCGGGCCCAGCGGGTCGTCGGGCTGGCGGAGGTACTTCGCCGCCTCCGCGACCTGGGCCTTCGTGAGGACCCCCTCGTCGACGAGGACCTCCGCGAGCCGCTTCCCGGTCGTCCGGCGATCGATGGCCAAGAGCCTATCCTCCGGCGCGTCCCCCGGCCCCTGCAGGCCGCGTTGCGACCGATGCTAGATCGCCCCCCCCGCCCCGGCAAGGACGGATTGCGGCCCGAACCTAGACGTCGAGCTCCTCGACCTCCAGGGCGTGCCGCTCGATGAACGCCCGGCGCGGCTCGACCTTCTCCCCCATGAGGACGGAGAACATCTCGTCGGCCCGGACGACGTCCTCCACCTGCACCCGGAGGAGGCGCCGGGATTCGAGGTTCATGGTCGTGTCGCGGAGCTGGGCGGCCATCATCTCGCCGAGCCCCTTGTACCGCTGGACGTCGATGCCCCGGCTGCCGGCGGCGCGGACCTGGGCCAGGACCTCCTGGAGGCACGCGGCCGCCAGGGGCTCCGCGTTCGCGGGCCTCACGGCGTAACGGGCCGGCGGGTCCTCCCCGGGCGCGGCGGGCGGAGGCGGGCAGAAGTCCTCGATGCGGAGGCCGAGCTTCCGGAGCCGCTCCGAGCTGCGCTCGATGGAACGGGCCTCCCGTACGTCCACGGGGTGGGAGGCGATGCTGCTCCCCATCTCCTTCTCGAGGTTCGCCAGCGCCTCGGCCGCCGTCGCCCCGAACCGCGCCTGCCCGCCGCTCACGACGCCGTGGACGGGGAACGTCCCGTCGGCGTTGCGCGCCGCGAAGTACTGCTCCGGCGGGACGCCCCGGCGGCGGAGGGCCGCGGCCTGCCCCTCGATCGAGGTCAGCACCTCGAGGAGCTCGCGCAGCCTCTCCCCCTTCAGCGACGACCCGGTCGCCGCCTCCTCGACCGTCACCGTCTCGGCCCCCAGGCGCAGCAGGACCTCCTTCATCTCCCGGTCGCTGTGGATGTACTCCTCGCGCTTGCCGCGCTTCACGCGGAACAGCGGGGGCTGGGCCACGAAGACGTGGCCGCCGAGGACGAGCTGGGGCATCTGGCGGTAGAGGAACGTGAGGAGCAGCGTCCGGATGTGGCTGCCGTCCACGTCGGCGTCGCACATGATGATGATCTTGTGGTAGCGGAGCTTCTCGATGTTGAAGTCCTCCCCGAGCCCGGTGCCGAGGGCCTGGATGATCGTCTGGATCTCCTCGTGCTTGAGCATCTGGTCGAGGCGCGCCTTCTCGACGTTGAGGATCTTCCCCCGCAGCGGCAGGATCGCCTGGAAACGCCGGTCGCGCCCCTGCTTGGCCGTCCCGCCGGCGCTGTCGCCCTCCACCAGGAAGACCTCGGACTCCTTCGGATCCCCGCTCGAGCAGTCGGAGAGCTTCCCCGGCAGGCCCCCGCCGAGGAGGGCCCCCTTGCGCCGCACGAGGTCCCGCTGCTTGCGGGCCGCCTCCCGCGCGCGCCCCGCCGTGACGGCCTTCTCGAGGATCTTCTTCGCCGACGCCGGATGCTCCTCGATGTAGGCGCCGAGCATCTCCCCGATGACCGACTCGACGTAGCCCTGCACCTCGCGGTTGCCGAGTTTCGTCTTCGTCTGCCCCTCGAACTT
>CAZWGT010000245.1:0-5063 GCA_964633345.1 uncultured Planctomycetota bacterium | reverse complement strand
GAACGGGGGAGCGGAACTCCGGCGACGAGGAGGCGCCCGAGGATGCCCCGGCCGGTGGATCGACGCGCCTTCCTGCAGGGCCTGGGTGGTCTCGCGGGCGGCCTGGCGTGGGCGAGGCCCGTGGTCGCGGGCGGCGCCGGCGCGGGGCCGCACCTGTTGCTGGACGACCACCTGATCGCCTACAGCGAGGACGTCGCCCGCGTAACGCAGACGCCCCGCAAGGTGGACGGCCCGGTCCTCACCAGCGGCCGCTTCGGGGTGACCCAACCCTATCTGGCGGTGCTGCGGGACCCCGGCACGGGGCGAGTGCGGCTCTGGTACAACCGGGGCCCGGCCATCTGGGTGGCCGAATCCGCCGATGGCCTCTGGTTCGAAGAGCCCCGCGTGGCCTGGGACGTGCGGCGCGGGTACGGAGTCTCCATCGTGGACGACGGCCCGCGGGCGGCGGACCCGGCCCGCCGCTACAAGCTGGCGAACTGGCAGTCCGACCCGGCGCTCGACGACACGCCGCGTGATAACGGCGGCCTGTTCGTCGGATTCTCCGCGAACGGGCTGGCCTGGGCGCCCCACGCGGGCAACCCGGTGCTGCGGACCTACCCCACCGGCTGGCCGAAGTTCGAGAGGCACGGCGTCGGCGACACGGTGGACGCCTTCTGGGACCCGATCCGGCGGCGCTACGCGTGCGCTGTCAAGCTCTTCGCCCTCCCGGAGGACGGCTACGCTCCCGCGCCGAAGGCGGGCGCCATCTACCGCCGGCTGGTGGGCATGACCACCAGCGAGGACTTCGTGCGCTGGGAGAAGCCGTGGCGCATCCACGTGCCGGACGCGCGGGACCAGGGCCTGCTCGAGTTCTACGGCATGGGCGGGACCCACGCCCGCGGCCCGCTGCTCATCGGCCTCGTGCGCGTGCTGCGCGACGACCTCCCCTGCGACCCCGGCGGCCCGGTCGACGGCATCGGCTACACGTCGTTGGCGACCAGCCGCGACGGCGTCACCTGGGAGCGATTCCGCGCGCCATTCCTGGACCGCGCGCCGGAGCAAGGGTGGGACCACGCCATGGCGTGGGCCAGCGCGGTGCTGCCCGACGGCGAGGACCTCCTCGTCTACTACGGCGGCTACGCCCGCGGCCACAAGATCGAACCGACGCGCGAGCGGCAGATCGGCGTTGCCAGGCTGAAGCGCGACCGCTACGTCGCCCGTCGAGCCGGCCGCCCGCGCGGCGTGCTGCGCACGCGGCCCCTGGTGCTGCCGGCCGGGCGGCTCTCCCTGAACGCGGCGATCCGAGGCGACCTTCGCGTCCGCATACTGCGCGAGGAGGGCACGCCCCTGCCGGGCTTCGACTGGGCCGAGCCCGCGCCGGCCCGCGGCGACGGCCTCGCCCTGCCCATCCGCTGGCCGCGCGCGTGGCGCGGCCGCGCGGAGGCGGTCCGGCTGGAGTTCTCGTTCCGGGACGCGGACCTGTACGCGTTCGAGGTGCAACCTTGATGCGAAGCGCTCTCCTGCCGGCCGCCCTGCTCGGTGTCGGCCTTGCCGTCCTCCCCCCCGGCGAGGTCCGGGGCGGCGAGGCCGCCACCCGCCCCACCCCTCTCCGGGCGGGGGCGGCCGAGTTGTTCGTGGACGACGCGCTCATCGAATCCCAGGCGCAGCTGAGGCGGACGCTGCACTCCCCCCGCAAGGACGGCGGCGGGAACACCCCCGTCCTGGCGATCACGGACGAGTTCGGACCAAACACCTCGACACTGGAGGCCAACGGCACCATCGTCTGGGACCCCCGCCTCAGGAAGTGGGTGATGTTCGCCCTCGGCTTCGCGCCGACGTACGCCGGGCCTTCCGGGGACAAGACCCGCCTCTTCCGGTTCACGTCGGCCGATGGCCTGAACTGGGTGAAGGGCGACGACGGCCGTCCGGAGCGGATCGCCATCGACCTGCACGACCCCGTGAGCGGCGCCTCCGCCACCAACGTCGACGTCTTCTCCTGCTGCTACGACGAGCGGGAGGCCGAGTACCCCTACCAGGGCTGGCTCTGGTTCGCCAACTGGGGCCCGGGCCGCGAGGGCGCCTACCACATGCGCTCCCGCGACGGGAAGACCTGGGAGCGCGGCCGTATGATCGTCTCCGCCGAGGGGGGCCGCGTTCGGCAGGACGGCCGTGACCTCCAGGGCGCCGGGGACGTGACCACGCTCTACCGCGACCCCGAGCAGCCCCGCTTCCTCGCCCTGGTGAAGTACAACGCGCCCGCGGAGGTGCCGCCCGGCAACCGCCTCCGCTCCCGCGCGTACGCGTTCGTCGAGCGCCTGGACCGGCCCCTCGACCTGGCCCGCATCTCCCGCGTGGACCTGGTCCCCGCCGCCTCCCACGCGAACGGCGACCGACCCTTCGACGAGTACTACTCCGCCTCCGCGTGGCGGTACGGGTCGCAGTGGCTGGGCGGGCTCAAGATCTGGCACGGCGGCGGGGACTACCCGTACTCGGCGGCGGGCTGCGCCTTCCTGAAGCTGGTCGCCAGCCGCGACGGGCTGCACTGGAAGAAGGTCGCCCACCCGGGTGCGGGGGGCGAGCCGGAGGTCTGGCTCCCCAACGGCCCGGAGGGCGGCGCCGCCGGCCGGAACGATGGCGGCTACCTCACGGAGTTCAGCCAGGGGCCGCTGCGCATCGGCGATGAGCTGGTCTACTACTACGGCTGCTCGTCCTGGGGCAAGAACCACCCGCGGGGCCTCCGGGTGACCGGCGGCGGCATCTTCCGCGCCCGCCTACGGCCCGACGGGTTCGTCTCCGTGGACGCCGGCACCCTCACGACCCGCCCGCTGCTGCCCGCCGGCCGCGATCTCGAGGTGAACGCCGTCGGCCCGGTCACCGTGGAGTTGCTCGTCGGCGACCGCGCCCACGCCGCGGCCCTGACCGGCGACTCGCTCCGCCACGCCGTGCGGTTCCAGGGCCGACGGCTCGGCGAACTGGCGGGCTCGCGGCCGGTGCGCCTCCGGTTCGCCGTCGGCGCGGGCGGCCGCCTCTACTCCTTCACCACGCGGTGAGGGGCCCGTCAGCGCCCGAAGGCGCGCAGCTTGCCGTCGTCCGAGCCATAGAACAGCCGCCCTCCGGCTACCGCCGGGCCCGACCACGCCGGCCCGGAGGGGTGGGACCACAGCGTCCGCCCGCTGGCCGCGTCCAGGGCCACCAGCGCCACCGGCTTCCCGTTCTCGCTCCCCTCCCGCATGGTGACGTACAGCACCGTGCCGCAGAGGACGGGCAGGCAGGCCCCCCACCCCTTCCCGAAGCTGCGGGTCCACACCGGCTTGCCCGTCGCCCGCTCCAGCGCGAACACCTGCCCGCCGCCGTCGGCCAGGCCATAGACGTTGGCGCCGTCCACGGCCACGCTCCCGCAGAACAGGTTGGCGGCCTTGAAGGTCCACCGGATCTTGCCATCGAGGAGCGATACGGCGTAGACGCCGTTCTCGTAGCCGCCGCCCACGTAGGCGCTGTTCCCGGCGATGGTCGCCCCGCTCATCATGTGGTCGAGGTTCGCGCCGCAGAGCTGAGTGGTCCAGAGGGGCGTACCGGTGTCGGCGTTCAGGCAGTAGAGCTTGCCGTCCGTGGCGCCGATGACCACCTTCCCGCCGGAGACGGCCGGCGACTCGGCGGCTGATCGGGCGAGGGTCCACTCGAAGGCCATGGCTTCGATCGCCGGGGCGGTGCTCTCGAGGAGGAGGGAACGGGGAGCGGGATCCCCGGTGCGGAATTCGCCGCCGTCCCTTCCCGCGCCGACCTTCGCCTCCGCGAGGATCACCCCGTCTCCCCGGATCCGCACGACGCCCGCCGCCCCGACGGGCCGGACCGACCACCGCACCGTCCCGTTCGCGGGAAGGAGGACGGCGGTCTCGGCGTTCGCCGGCACCGTCCCGCTCCCGGTCCGCGCGAGGAAGCCGGGGCGGACGGGCGGGGCCGGTCCGTGCCCGCCGAAGGCGTCCCCCTCGTGGATCCACGCGGGGCCCTCCGGAACGGGTTCCGGCGGCGGCCTCTCCGCGAGGAAACGGGCGAGCACGGGATCCTCGACGGCGGTGATGGCCGGCGATCCGGGATGTCCGGAGGACGTCTCGAGGAATTCCCGCGGCGTCGAGGCGACGGCGGTGACGCGGAACCTCGCGGGTGGATGGTCACCGAGGGGGAGCGCGGTGGAAGCGGAGCCCTCGATGGCCTGGACCGCCTGGTGGGCCAGGAGGCGCCCGTCCGATTCGGCGAAGAAGAGCACGACGCCGGCGTCCACGGGCGCCGTGGCCCACCATCGGCCAGCCCTCTCGGCCAGCCGGAGGGTCCCTCCCGGCGTGCCTCCCTCGGCGCCCGGATCGGAGGGGACGGGGGGAAGGTCCGGGGTGCCGCCGGGACCGTCATCGACGCCCGGGAGGCCGAAGCGGCCGACGACGGGAACTTCCATGGTGCCGAACTCCGAGACGGCGATGGCGATCCCGGGGCGCACGTCGTCCGGAACCGTCGCCCCGCGGGTCCGCCAGGGCGAGGAGAACTCGGGCCCCTCCGGGAGGTTCTCCGGGGTCCGGAGGTCGACGGGGGGCGAACCGGGATCGGGAGGTTCGAAGCGGAGGTGGAACGGACCGGAGTCGTCGGATCCCCGCACGCAGAACCGCACCCGGTCGCCGGGCCGGAGCACCGCCCGATCGCACAGGATCCGCGGGAGCGCCCCGGCCGGCTCCGGCAGCCGGAACGCCCCCGCGCTCCCGCCCGGGAACGCCAGCACGAGGGAGCCGGCCCCCGCGGGGATCGCGCCGCGGAAGGCGCCGGTGGGATCGAGGCGGCCCGCGCCCAGGACGCGGCCCGCCGCGTCGAGGAACTCCACGGTCGCCCCGGGGGCGGAGAGGCAGAGGACCTCGCCGCCGATGCGCCGAGTCCAGAACGGCGGGGCGACGGCCGGGGGCGGGGAGGGGCCTCCGTCGAGGTCGGAGAGGTCGCTGGAGATTACGTACGGGGGGCGCACCGGCGTCGCTTCGCGGACCATGAGGGGGACCGCGATCACGCCCGAGACCGCGGCGAGGACGAGGAGGACGGCGGGGAGGGCC
>CAZWGT010000244.1:0-5078 GCA_964633345.1 uncultured Planctomycetota bacterium | reverse complement strand
GGCTTGTCCTTGCCCTCGCGGATCTTCTTCGCGGCCTCCGCGGCCGAGCGGCGGACGCGGCCGTCCAGGTCCACCGAGGCCAGGCGCGCCAGCGCCGGGAGCGCCTTCTCCTCCCCCACCTCGGCGACGGCGGCGCAGGCGGAGAGCTTCACGCGCAGCCACCAGTCCTCGACGAGCTTCACGAGGTCCTCGGCGATCTCCGTCTTCGGCGCGTCCTTCACGTCCATGAGCTTCGCCAGCACCGGGATCCCCGACGCGCGCAGGTTCCCGTGGCGGCCCTGCTTCACCGCGTCGCGGGCCTTCTCCAGCGCGCGCAGGTCGCGGAGCGCGGCCATCCCGGCCAGGGCGCCGTTGCGGACCACCTCGTTCCAGGACGGGCGGTCGTCGTAGACCCGGGCGAGGACGTCGAAGGCCCGCGGCGAGCGCGTGCGGCCGAGGGCGGAGCAGGCCTCCGCCTCCACGAGGTACGACGGGTCCCCCTTCTCCACGAGGGAGACGAGGGCGTCGGCCGCCTTCTCGTCCCCGCGCCAGTCGCCCAGCGCCCGCGCCACGGCGCGCCGGACCTTGGGGTGCCTCGTGCCGAGGTGCTTCAGCAGGAGATCGCGCGCCCCGGCCGTGTTCGCCTTCCCGAGGCCCGCCGCCGTCGCCGCGCGGACCCCCCAGAACGCGTTCCCGTCGGCGAGGCACTTCCCCAGCGCCGCCACCGCCTCCGGCGAGGCGTCCTTCCCGAGGCAGCCGGCCGCGTGGATGCGCCCCACGA
The DNA here is from genome assembly GCA_964633345.1 of uncultured Planctomycetota bacterium. GTDB lineage: Bacteria > Planctomycetota > JAJSAM01 > JAJSAM01 > JAKLKS01 > CAZWGT01. The sequence continues at coordinate 4,318 of CAZWGT010000244.1, read as the reverse complement.
CGTCGGGATCGCCCGCGAGCTGGGCCGCGAGCATGTCCCGGGGCGGGGTGAAGTCGAGGGTCTTCAGGATCCGGAAGCCGGGGTCGAAGGAGACGAACCTCGGGCGCGCGGAGAGCTTCGCCTCGAAGACGTGCTCCTTCTCCTCGATCCGGACGTCCATCGCGTGGACGCGGCGGCCGCCGAGGTGGAACGCGACCGTGAGCGGCATCGAGAACGCGGCGGGCGTCTTGTCGTCGGTCCCCTGGACCTGCTTCACCGTGACGACGGCGGTCGAGCGCTTCTCGTCCCAGGCGAAGGTCGCCTTGACGTCGGGGTGGCCGGCCTTGAAGACCCACTGGTCGAAGAACCACTCCAGGTTCAGGCCGGTCTCGGCCTCGACGGCGCGGCGGAGGTCCACGGTCTCCACGGAGCCCTCGCGGTGCGCGGCCACGTAGCGGCGGATCGAGCGGCGGAACAGGTCGTCGCCGAGGAGACCGCGGAGCATGTGCAGGACCAGGGCCCCCTTCTCGTAGAGGTGGCGGTCGAACAGCTCGACGGGATCGCGGTAGCGCTTGCTGACGATGGCGCGGCGGTAGTGGCCGCCGTCCTCGGAGAAGTAGTTGTCGCGGAGCGAGAGGACGTTCATCAGGTACTCGTCGCGGCCGAGGTCGTGCTCCCGGTAGAGCGCGTCGAAGTAGGTCGCGAAGCCCTCGTTCAGCCACGCGTGGGACCAGTCCCGGCAGGTGAGCAGGTCGCCGAACCACTGGTGGGCCAGCTCGTGGGCGACGAGGGAGTCCATGTTGTGGTCGAGGACGATGCGCCGGTCGAGGAGCGCCGTGTCGGTGAGCGTCGTGGCCGTCGTGTTCTCCATCCCCCCGAAGATGAAGTCCTGCACGAACACCTGGTCGTACTTCTCGTAGGGGTAGGGCTGCCCGGTGAACCGGGAGAAGAACTCCATCATCCGGGGCGTGCGGTCGCAGGCGCGGCGGGCGTCGTCCTTCATGCCCTTCGGCGCCCACACCGTCATCGGCACGTCCTTCCACCGGTAGCGGATCGTCTCGTACTCCCCCGCCGCGAGGGTGACGAGGTAGGAGACGTGGCGGATCCCCTGGCGCCAGTGGAACGTCGCCGTGCCTGCCGACCGGTTCACGGTCCTCTTCACGAGACGCCCGTTGGACAGCGCCGACATGTTCGCGGGGACCGTGGCGATCACCTCGGTCGTCGCCTTCTGGTTCGGGTAGTCGAAGCAGGGGAACCAGTGGCGGGAGTCCTGGTCCTGCCCCTGGGTCCACGCCTCCACGCGGCGGGCGGGGTAGTCGGCGTCGGGCCCGCAGAAGTACAGGCCGCGGCGCGGGGTCGCGGAGTACTCGATCGAGATCTCCGCGTTCCGGCCCGCGGCGAGGGGGCGGGGGAACTTCACGGAGAGCACCCCGTCGGCGTTCGTGAACGGGAGCGGCCGGGGGCGCCCCTTCATCTTCACCCGCTTCACGGCGATGTCGACGCAGTCGAGCTCCAGCGACTCGACGTTGCCGAGGATGGGGGCGAACACGTGGGTCGCGGTGCCCCGGACGGACTTCGTCCGGAAGTCGAGGGCCACCTCGAGGCGGATGTGCTTCACGTCCACCTTGCGGTCGCGGGACCACCGGATCTTCGTGCCCGGGAGGGGGAAGGGGCGCTTCTCGGCGGCGCAGGAGGCGGCACCCTCCCCGCAGCGCCCGCACTGCAGGTGGGAGAGGCCGAAGGACTCGAGGGACATGGGGGATCTCCGTTGGAATCGGCCGGCGAAAGGGCCGATTCCTAACCGATCCCCCCGTCCTCAGCGCCCCATTTCGACGAGCACCTCGAAGGGCCCGGGCCCCGCGGGGACGTCCACGGCGGCGTGCACCGGATCGTGATCCGGGGCCTCGACGAAGAGCACCAGCCGGCCCGCGGGGACGGGGACGTCCCAGGCGCCGTCCTCCTCGAAGAGCGCGGCCGAGCGGAAGGAGAGGAGCCTCGTCTCCCCGCCGACGTACTTCTCCCGCTTCAGGTCCACGTTGAAGAGCGGGAGGATCTCCTTCGTCGCCGCGTCGCGGACGAGGATGCGGAGCATCGCGCTGCGGTCCACGGTGAGGACGAGCCCGGAGGAGGGGACCTGGATGCCCCCCATGGTCGCCGGCAACACGCCGGCCCTCTCCGGGTCGGCCATCACGGACACGCTGACGAGCGCGTCGCCGAGGTCGGGGAGTCGCCGGAACCGGAAGGTCCCCCGGGAATCGGTGGTCTCGTCCCGTGAGAGTTCGCCCGCCCCGCCGAGCCAGACGTGGACGTTCGGCACCGGTTCGCCGGCGGCGTCCACGACCCGGCCCGAGACCTCCCGCGTCCCGATCCCGTTGGGGACGAGCACGATCTCCACCCGCGCTTCGCCGCCCGCGGGGACGTCGACGGTCCTCCGCCACGGGGCGTACCCGTACTTCTGGACCTGGACCTCCACCTCCCCCGCGGCCACGCCGCCGATCCGGAACCCGCCTCCGGCCAACGGTCTCGTCTCCTGGTAGCCCGCGAAGACGCGGACCCCCGGGATGCAGTTGCCCTCGTCGTCCAGGACGCGGCCCGCGATGGAGCCGAAGGCGTCCCGGTTCACGGGAACCGCGAGCTGGATCCCGGAGACGGTCTCCCTCTCCGCCGGATCCACGGGAACGACCCCGGCGAGGAGGAGCCCCTTCGGACGGTTCTGGGAGCGGCGCCAGTTGGCGACGAGCCGCGCCGGCTTGGCCGGCATGCCGGCGGCCTCGAAGGCCCCGTCCTCCTTCGAGGTCGCGACCGTCCGCACGTGCTGGAAGGAGACCACCTCCCCCTCGATCCCCCCCGCCTCCGGGGCGAGGCGGAGGACCTCGGCGCCGGGGAGCGGCCGCCCCGCCGCGTCCACCACCGTCCCGCGGAAGGTCACGCTCCCCTTCTCGGGCACCGGCTTCCACTTCGTCCACCCCGACGGGCTCATGGACCCCGGCCCGCCGCCCATGCGGACCCCGTCCTTCGGGATCGCGGGGACGTCCGGCACCGGATCAGGATCCCGGCGCGGGAGGGGGACGAGGTCGAGGCGGACGGCGGCGGGGCCCGAGGCCGCTGCGGGTGGAGGGACGGGGACGGGGACGGGAGCCGGGACGGGAGCGGGAGGCGAGGACCCGGAGATCGACTCCACCGCCGGTCGGGCCGGCGGCGCCACCTCGGGGATCGGGGGGCCCGGAACGGGGCCGGGGGCGGGCCCCGGGATCCCCGCCCGCTGCGACCAGAGAAGGAGGAGCAGGAGGAGGAGGAGAATCGCCGCGGCGGCGATCCGGTTCCGGTGCCTCATGGTCCTAGCCCCCCTTCCTGCCGACCTCCAGGAACCGCCCGAACTCCCTGCGGTACCGCGCGGGGATCCGCTTCGGACGGAACGTGTCCATGTCCACGCAGACGACGGTCACCCGCGCGTCGGCGACCGCCCGGCGGCGGGTGCGGTTGCGGACCCGGTACCGGAAGGTGACGGAGGCCCCCCCGACGCGGACCACGGAGATCCCCACGTCGAGCACGTCCCCGAAGCGCAGCGGCGACGCGTAGTCGCACTCCACGCGGACCGCCGGGAACCCGATTCGCTTCTCGTCGATCAGGACGTGGTAGGGCACGCCGACGCGGTCGGCGAAGAACTCCTCGAAGGCGACGTGGAAGTAGTGGAAGAAGCGCGGGTAGTAGACGACGCCCGCGCGGTCGATGTCCCCGAACCGGACCTTCACCGTCGCGGAGTAGCGTTCCATCCCGGCGAGGATAGCGGACGGCGGCGGAATCCGTTGCCCCCGGCGCCCGCGGGCAACAGAATGGCCCCCCGTCGGCCACCGGGGGCACGAACCTGAACATCCACAGAGTCGCCGTCGTCGGCGCCGGCGCCATGGGCCGCGGCATCGCCCAGGTCGCCGCCGTCGCCGGGTACGAGACCGTCCTCCACGACGTCTCCGCCGAGCTCCTGGCGAAGGCCCCCGCCGAGATCGGGAAGTCCCTCGACAAGGGCGCCGCGAAGGGCGCCACCGCGCCCGGCGTCGCCGAGGCCGCCAAGGGGCGCCTGCGCACCGAGGCCGACCTCGCGCAGGCCGCCGCCGGCGCCGACCTCGTGATCGAGGCGGTGTTCGAGGACCTCGCGCTCAAGAAGGACCTCTTAGCGCGCCTCGACGCCGCCGCTCCGGCCCACGCGATCCTCGCGACCAACACCTCCTCCCTCCCGGTCACCGAGATCGCCGCCGCCACGAAGCGCCCCGCCCTCGTGCTGGGGATGCACTTCTTCAACCCCGTCCCGCTCATGCCGCTGCTCGAGATCGTGCGCACGGCC